>NZ_JBEYEI010000009.1:0-301269 GCF_040633895.1 Streptomyces sp. NPDC007863 | reverse complement strand
ACGCCCACAAGTCCGGCACCGTGACCGGACTCAACGCCGAGGTCGGCGCGTCCGTCACCTCCGGCGCCGGCATCTGCGACATCAAGGCCTGACGGGAAACCGTGAGACGCCGACCGGCACGCGAATTTCCGGTCGGCCGGTTGACGAATATGACACTGCCCTGACATTCGGGCTGTTGAAAACCGATCCAGGCGACCCGGATACTTGTCTTAAATTCTTTCGGGAGTCTAGCGGGTGCGAAAGGAAGAGGGGAAAATGCACAGCACGTTGATCGTCGCGCGAATGGACCCGGCAGCGAATGTGGACGTCGCCAAGCTTTTCGGCGAATTCGACGACACGGAAATGCCGCATCGCATGGGGACGCGCCGTCGGCAGCTGTTCCACTATCGAGGACTGTACTTCCACCTTCAGGACTTCGACGCGGACAACGGCGGCGAACGGATCGAGGAGGCCAAGACCGACTCGCGGTTCGTGGCGATCAGCGAGGACCTGAAGCCGTTCATCACCGCGTACGACCCGAAGACCTGGCGCTCGCCCGCCGACGCGATGGCCACGCGCTTCTACCACTGGGAGGCGTCCGCGTGACCGGCCGACGAGTTGTCATCACCGGCATCGAGGTCCTGGCCCCCGGCGGCGTGGGCCGGGAGAACTTCTGGAACCTGCTGAGCGAGGGCCGGACGGCCACCCGCGGCATCACGTTCTTCGACCCCGCGCCGTACCGCTCGAAGGTCGCCGCCGAGATGGACTTCGACCCCGAGGCCCACGGTCTGACGCCGCACGAGATCCGCCGCATGGACCGCGCCGCCCAGTTCGCGGTGGTCGCCGCGCGCGGCGCCGTGGCCGACAGCGGGATCGAGCTGCAGGCGTACGACCCGTACCGCGTCGGGGTGACCATCGGCAGCGCCGTCGGCGCCACGATGGGCCTGGACGAGGAGTACAAGGTCGTCAGCGACGGCGGCCGGCTCCACCTCGTCGACCACGAGTACGCGGTGCCGCACCTCTACAACTACCTGGTGCCCAGCTCCTTCGCGGCCGAGGTCGCCTGGGACGCCGGCGCGCAGGGCCCCAGCACGGTGGTCTCCACCGGGTGCACCTCGGGCATCGACTCCGTCGGGCACGCCGTGGAGCTCATCCGCGAGGGCACCACCGACGTCATGATCGCGGGCTCGTCCGACGCGCCGATCTCCCCGATCACCATGGCCTGCTTCGACGCGATCAAGGCGACGACGCCCCGGTTCGACGCCCCCGAGACCGCCTCCCGGCCCTTCGACGGGACGCGCAACGGCTTCGTGCTCGGCGAGGGCGCGGCCGTCTTCGTCCTGGAGGAGCTGGAGCACGCCAGGAAGCGCGGCGCGCACATCTACGCGGAGATCGCCGGCTACGCCACGCGCTCCAACGCGTACCACATGACCGGACTGCGGCCGGACGGCGCGGAGATGGCCGAGGCCATCGACACGGCCCTGACCGAGGCCCGGATGAACCCGACCGCGATCGACTACATCAACGCGCACGGTTCGGGCACCAAGCAGAACGACCGGCACGAGACCGCCGCCTTCAAGCGCAGCCTCGGGGAGCACGCGTACCGGACCCCGGTCAGCTCCATCAAGTCGATGGTCGGGCACTCGCTCGGCGCGATCGGCTCCATCGAGATCGCCGCGTCCGCGCTGGCCATGGAGCACAACGTGGTGCCGCCCACGGCCAATCTGCACACCCCCGACCCCGAGTGCGACCTCGACTACGTCCCGCTGGTCGCGCGGGAGCAGCTCACCGACGCCGTGCTCACCGTGGGCAGCGGCTTCGGCGGATTCCAGAGCGCCATGGTTCTGGCGCGACCCGAGAGGAGTGTGGCATGACCACCTCGGTGGTAGTGACGGGCCTGGGCATCGCCGCTCCCAACGGGCTCGGGACGCGGGAGTACTGGGAGGCGACCCGCAACGGCAAGAACGGCATCGGCCGCGTCACCCGCTTCGATCCGTCCTCCTACCCGTCCACGCTGGCCGGAGAGGTCCCGGGCTTCGTCGCCGAGGACCACCTGCCGAGCCGGCTGCTCCCGCAGACCGACCGGATGACCCGGATGGCGCTGGTCGCCACCGACTGGGCGCTCCAGGACGCGGGCATCGACCCCGCCGCCCTGCCCGCCTACGACATGGGCGTGGTCACGGCCAGCTCCTCCGGCGGCTTCGAGTTCGGCCAGAACGAGCTGCAGAAGCTGTGGGGCCAGGGCAGCCAGTACGTCTCCGCGTACCAGTCGTTCGCCTGGTTCTACGCCGTCAACAGCGGCCAGATCTCCATCCGCAACGGGATGAAGGGCCCCAGCGGCGTCATCGTCAGCGACGAGGCCGGCGGCCTCGACGCGGTGGCCCACGGCCGCAGGCTCATCCGCAAGGGCACCCCCGTGGTCGTCTCCGGCTCGATCGACGCCTCGATCTGCCCGTGGGGCTGGGTGGCGCAGCAGGCCGCCGGCCGGCTGACCCACAGCACCGAGCCGACCCGGGCGTACCTGCCCTTCGACGCCGAGGCCTCCGGCTACGTGCCGGGCGAGGGCGGCGCCATCCTGATCATGGAGTCGGCCGAGTCCGCCCGCGAGCGCGGAGCGCGCGTCTACGGCGAGATCTCCGGCTACGGTTCCACCTTCGACCCGAAGCCGGGCAGCGGCCGTGAGCCCGGTCTGCGCAAGGCCATCGAACTGGCCCTCGCCGACGCGGACCTGACCCCCGGTGACATCGACGTCGTCTTCGCCGACGCGGCCGGCGTCCCGGAGCTCGACCGGACCGAGGCGGAGGCGCTCACCGCCGTCTTCGGTGCCGGGGGCGTCCCGGTCACCGCGCCCAAGACGATGACGGGCCGCCTCTACTCGGGCGCGGGCCCGCTCGACATCGCGTCCGCGCTGCTCGCCTTCGAGGAGGGGCTGATCCCTCCGACCGTCCACGTCACCGCGGACGAGAGCTACGGCCTCGACCTGGTCGTCGACCAGCCGCGGCAGGCCCCGCTGCGCGCCGCGCTGGTCCTGGCCCGCGGGTACGGCGGCTTCAACTCGGCCGTCGTCGTCCGCGCCGCCGGCTGACACCGGCGCCCGTCCCACCCCCGGTCGCCCGGCGACCGGTTCGACCGATCTCCCCATCCGGAAGGAACCCACGTGTCCACTGCGCCTTTCACCCTGGACGACCTGCGCCGCGTTCTCCTCGAGGCCGCCGGTGCCGACGAGGGCGTCGACCTCGACGGCGACATCCTCGACGTCCACTTCGAGAGCCTCGGCTACGAGTCGCTGGCGCTCCTGGAGACCGGCAGCCGCATCGAGCGCGAGTACGGCGTCACCCTCGACGAGGACCTGCTGGCCGACGCCCAGACCCCGCGCGCGCTCATCGCCGCCGTCAACGAGGCGCTCGGCGCCGTCCAGCAGGCCGCCTGAGCCTCCGCGCACCCTGCGGGCCGGGCGATCGGTTGAGCCCGGCCCGCCCGCCGTCCACGGTCGCCGCCGCCACCGCGGTCGACCGTCACCGCGGTCGACCGCACCGCTGTCGGCCGCACCGCTGTCCACCGTGACCGCTGTCCACCGTCACCGCCGGATCCCCGAAGAGGAAACATGTCTACGCAGCACAACCGGGTCGCCCTGATCACGGGCGCCACCAGCGGCATCGGACTGGCCGCCGCCCGAGCCCTGGCCGCCGACGGCCACCGCGTCTTCATCGGCGCCCGCAACGCCGACACCGTGGCGGCCACGGTGAAGGACCTCCAGGCCGCCGGGTTCGAGGCCGACGGCAGCGTCCTCGACGTGCGGGACTCCGCCTCCGCCGCCGCCTTCGTCCAGGCCGCCGTCGACCGCTTCGGCAGCGTGGACGTCCTCGTCAACAACGCCGGGCGGTCCGGCGGCGGCGTCACGGCCGACATCGCGGACGAGCTGTGGGCCGACGTCATCGACACCAACCTCAACAGCGTCTTCCGGCTGACGAAGGAGGTCCTCAACACCGGAGGCATGCGCCACAAGAACCGCGGCCGCATCATCAACATCGCCTCCACCGCCGGCAAGCAGGGCGTCGTCCTGGGCGCCCCGTACTCCGCCTCCAAGCACGGCGTCGTCGGCTTCACCAAGGCCCTCGGCAACGAGCTGGCCCCCACCGGCATCACCGTGAACGCGGTCTGCCCCGGCTACGTCGAGACCCCGATGGCCGAGCGCGTCCGGCAGGGCTACGCCGCCGCGTACGACACCACCGAGGACGCGATCCTGGAGAAGTTCCAGTCCAAGATCCCGCTCGGCCGCTACTCCACCCCGGAGGAGGTCGCCGGCATGGTCGCCTACCTCGCCTCGGACACCGCCGCCTCCGTCACCGCGCAGGCCATCAACGTCTGCGGCGGCCTCGGCAACTTCTGACCGGCCCCGCCCGCACCGAACCCCTGGAGAACGAAGCCGTCATGACGACCCGTGAGGTTGAGCACCACATCACCATCGCCGCGCCCGCGCCGGCGGTCTACCGGCTGCTCGCGGAGGTGGAGAACTGGCCCCTCATCTTCCCGCCGACCATCCACGTCGACCGCGTCGAGGAGAGCCCCACCCAGGAGCGGATCCGCATCTGGGCCACGGCCAACGGC
The DNA here is from genome assembly GCF_040633895.1 of Streptomyces sp. NPDC007863. Classification (NCBI taxonomy): domain Bacteria; kingdom Bacillati; phylum Actinomycetota; class Actinomycetes; order Kitasatosporales; family Streptomycetaceae; genus Streptomyces; species Streptomyces sp. NPDC007863. The sequence continues at coordinate 296,682 of NZ_JBEYEI010000009.1, read as the reverse complement.
GAGGCCAAGAACTGGACCTCCCGCCGGGAGCTCTTCCCGGAGGAGCTGCGCATCACCTTCCGCCAGGAGGTCAGCCCGGCGCCGGTCGCCTCGATGGGCGGCACCTGGATCATCGAGTCGCTCGGCGAGGACGAGTGCCGGGTGCGGCTGCTGCACGACTACCGCGCCATCGACGACGACCCGCACGACCTGCTCTGGATCGACGAGGCGGTTGACCGCAACAGCCGCTCGGAGCTCGCGGCCCTCAAGAAGAACGTCGAACTCGTCCACGGCGCACGGGAGCTGACCTTCTCCTTCGAGGACTCGGTCCGCGTCGACGGCGAGGCCAAGGACGTCTTCGCCTTCATCGACGAGGCCGACCGGTGGCCGGAGCGCCTGCCGCACGTGGCGACCGTCCGCTTCTCGGAGGACACCCCCGGCCTGCAGAGCCTGGAGATGGACACCCGCGCCAAGGACGGCTCGGTGCACACCACCAAGTCGTACCGGGTCACCTTCCCCCACGCGAAGATCGCCTACAAGCAGGTCACGCTGCCCGCGCTGATGACCCTGCACACCGGCCGCTGGACCTTCGTGGACGACGGCACCTCCGTCGTCGCGACCTCCCAGCACACCGTCACCCTCAACGCCGACAACATCGCCGCCGTCCTCGGCGCCGAGGCCACCGTCGACGACGCCCGGTCGTACGTCCACACCGCGCTGTCCACCAACAGCCTGGCCACCCTCAACCACGCCAAGGCGTTCGCAGAGAGCAAGCGCCGGCCGTGACGACCGACCGCCAGGACACGGACGTCGTGGTGGTCGGGGCGGGGCCCGCCGGACTGATGCTCGCCTGCGAGCTCAGGCTCGGCGGCGCCCGGGTGCTCGTGCTCGACGAGCGGACGGGGCCGACCACCGAGTCCCGTGCCTCGACGCTGCACGCCCGCACCATGGAGATCCTCGACTCCCGGGGACTCCTCGCCGCCCTCGGCACCCCGCCCCGCGACGCCCGCGGCCACTTCGGCGGCGTACCGCTCGACCTGACCCTGCCCGGCCCCCACGCCGGGCAGTGGAAGGTCGACCAGACGCGCACCGAGGAACTGCTCGGCGACCGGGCCGCCGAGCTCGGCGCCGACGTGCGGCGCCGGCACCGGGTGCACGAGGTGACGGCCCGGCCGGACGGCGTGGAGGCGGCGGCCGAGGGTCCGGGCGGATCCCTGCGGGTGCGCGCCCGCTACCTGGTGGCGTGCGACGGCGAGGACAGCACGGTGCGGCGGCTGACCGGGGCGGAGTTCCCCGGCCGGGAACCGCGCCGCGAGCTGCTGCGGGCCGATGTGCGCGGCCTCGACATCCCCGACCGGCGCTTCCAGCGCCTGGAGCGGGGCCTCGCCATCGCCGCCACCCGGGGCGGCGTCACCCGCGTCATGGTCCACGAGTTCGGGCGGCCCGTCCGGCCCGGGGGAGGACAGCCGGAGTTCGCCGACGTCGTCGCCGCGTGGCGGCGCGTCACCGGCGAGTCCATCGGCCACGGGACGCCGACCTGGGTCAACGCCTTCCACGACGCCAACCGGCAGCTCGCCCGGTACCGGCACGGGCGGGTGCTGTACGCGGGAGACGCCGCGCACCGGCAGATGCCCAGCGGGGGCCAGGCCCTCAACCTCGGCGTGCAGGACGCCTTCAACCTCGGCTGGAAGCTCGCCGCCGTGGTCCGCGGCAGCGCCGGCGAGACCCTGCTCGACACCTACCACGACGAACGGCACGCCGTCGGCGCCCGCACCCTCGCCAACATCCGGGCCCAGGGCGACCTGCTGCTCGGCGGACCGGAGGTCGAGCCCGTCCGCGCCCTGCTCACCGAACTCGTCGCCCTCGACGGCGTGCGGGAGCACCTGGCCGGGATGATCAGCGGCGTCGGCATCCGCTACGACGCCGCGCCCGAGGCGTCCCCGCTGGTCGGACTGCGGCTGCCCGACACCGTGCTGACCGCGCCCGACGGAGCCGTACGCACCACCGAACTGCTGCGCGGGGGCCGCGGGCTCCTGCTGCTCCCCGCCACGGCCGGCGCCCGGACGCTCGCCGAGGCGGCCCTGCCGTGGGGCGAGGAGGTCGACGTCGTCGACGCCCGGCCCGCGCCCGGATCCGGACTCCCCGAGGACCAGGCGGTCCTCGTGCGTCCGGACGGCCACACCGCCTGGACCGGCGACGACGCCGGCGGTCTGCGCGAGGCGCTCGACCGCTGGTTCGGGAGCCGGCCCACCGCCTGAGAGTCCGAGCCGAACGACCGGCCACCCGACGCGTGCCCCGCACGCCAGGAAAGGAAATTCATGGACAGGAAAACGGACGCGGACGTCATCGTCGTCGGTGGCGGTCCCACCGGCCTGATGCTGGCGGGCGAGCTGCGGCTCGGCGGGGCGAGCGTCGTCGTCGTCGAGGCCCTGGAGCAGCCCACCGGCCAGTCGCGCGGCCTGGGCTTCACCGCCCGCGCCCTGGAGTCCTTCGACCAGCGCGGTCTCGTCGAGCGCTTCGGCGGCCTGGAGACCAGCCCGATGGGGCACTTCGGCGGCGTGGTGTTCGACTACACGGTCCGCGAGGACGCCCACTTCGGCGCCCGCGGCATCCCGCAGTCCCAGACCGAGGCGGTCCTGGAGGAGTGGGCCGCCGAGCGCGGCGCCGACATCCGCCGCGGCCTGCGGTTCCTCGCCCTGGAGCAGGACGAGGACGGCGTCACGGTCACCGTGGCCGGCGCCGACGGCGAGGAAACGCGGCTGCGCGGCCGGTACCTGGTCGGCGCCGACGGCGGGCACAGCGCGGTCCGCAAGGCCGGCGGATTCGACTTCCCCGGCACCTCCGCCACCCGGGGCATGTACCTCGCCGACGTCGTCGGCTGCGCCGTGCCGCCCCGCCCCCTGGGCGAGCGCCTCCCCGGCGGCATGGTGATGGCCGCGCCGCTCGCGGAGGGCGTGGACCGCATCATCGTCTGCGAGCACGGCACCCCGCCCGCCGACCGCAGCGAGACCCCCGAGTTCGCCGAGGTCGCGGAGGCCTGGAAGCGGCTCACCGGCGAGGACATCTCCGGTGGCGGCGCCGCCTGGGTCAGCTCCTTCACCGACGCCACCCGCCAGGTCACCGAGTACCGCCGGGGCCGCGTGCTGCTCGTGGGCGACGCCGCGCACATCCACCTGCCGGCCGGCGGCCAGGGCCTGAGCACCGGCGTCCAGGACGCGGTCAACCTCGGCTGGAAGCTGGCCGCCACCGTCCGCGGCCGGGCGCCCGAGGGCCTCCTCGACACCTACCACGGCGAGCGCCACCCGGTGGGCGAGCGCCTCCTGTCGAACACCCGCGCCCAGGGGCAGGTCTTCCTCGGCGGTCCCGAGTCCCAGCCGCTGCGGGACCTGTTCGCCGAGCTCATCGAGCACGACGAGGTCAAGCGGCACCTGGCCGGCGCGGTCAGCCACCTCGACGTCCACTACGACCTCGGCCCGGACGGCCACCCGCTCGCCGGCCACCGGCTGCCGCCGCGCGCCCTCGACACCGCGCAGGGAGAGGTGCGGACGCCCGAACTGTTCCACCCGGCCCTGGGCGTGCTGCTCGACCTGTCCGGAACCGGCACCGGCGCCCTGCGCGACCTCGCGGCCGGCTGGAAGGACCGGGTCGTCACGGTCGAGGGCACGCCGCAGGACCCGGCGGCCTTCGGCGGCGCCACCGCGATCCTGGTCCGCCCCGACGGGTACGTCGCCTGGGCGGGCTCCGACGGGACCGGTCTCGACGCGGCCCTGCGCCGCTGGTTCGGCGTCCCCGCCACCGAGGACGGCGCCGACGTCACGGGCCTCAAGGAGGCCATGGACCAGTGGCTCGGCACCCCGGACCACGGATGAGCACCCTCCGCGCGACCGGCGTACGGCCGGAACCCACGGCGCGCCCGATGTCCCCGGGAGTGCGCCCGATCGTCCTCCAGGCGGGCGGCAGGACCCTGTCGGCGCTCGTCGCCCGGCCGGACGGGCCGCCGAGGGCCACGGTCCTCGCCGTGCACGGCGGCGGGATGAGCGCCGGCTACTTCGACGGGCAGGCGCACCCCGACGTGTCGCTGCTCGCCCTGGGCGCGCGGCTCGGCTACACGGTCGTCGCCGTCGACCGGCCGGGGTACGGGCTGTCCGCCGCGGAGCTGCCGAGCGGCCAGGACCTGGCCGCTCAGGCGGCGACGCTGCGGGCCGCCCTGGCCCACCTCGGGCAGCGCGGCGCTCTCGGCGCCGGGCTGTTCCTGCTCGCCCACTCCTTCGGGGGCAAGCTGGCGCTGACCTACGCCGCGTCCGACGCCGACGCGCCCGGCCCGGCCGCCCCCGAACTGCTCGGAGTGGACATCTCCGGTCTCGGCCGCGACTACGCGACCGAGCCGGAGGCGCTCGCCGACCCGCTGGCGCAGCGGAACTCGAAGCGGCACTGGGGTCCGCTGCGCTGCTATCCGCCGGACACCTTCCGGCAGGCGAGGGGCCTGGTGGCGCCCATGCCCGAGCGGGAGCGGGCGGAGGCCGCCCAGTGGCCGCGGCGGTTCGCGTCGGCGGCCGGGCGGGTCCGCGTCCCGGTCCGGCTGACCTTCGCCGAGCACGAGTTCTGGTGGCACCACGACGAGGAGGCCCGCGCCGACCTCACCGCGCAGTTCACGGCGGCGCCGCTCGTCCGGGTCGACGGCCAGCCCGACGCCGGCCACAACATCAGCCTGGGCTGGGCCGCCCGCGCGTACCACCTGCGGGCGTTCGGGTTCTTCGAGGACTGCCTGGCCCGCCGGGCCGCGGGTCCGGCCGTGGCCCCCGGTCCGGCCGTGGCCGCGGCCTGCTGAACGATGGGGAAGACGTTTCCTGCTCCCTTCCGGTCCCTGGCCGTCCGCAACTTCCGGCTCTTCGTGGCGGGCCAGGTGGTCTCGGCCGCGGGCACCTGGATGATGGTGACGGCCCAGGACTGGCTCGTGCTGTCCCTGACCGGGGACTCGGGGACGGCGCTCGGCACCGTGACCGCCTTCCAGCTGACCCCGCTGCTCCTGTTCACGCTGTACGGCGGCCGGCTCGCCGACCGGTACGACAAGCGGTGGCTGCTCGGCGTCGCCAACTCGGCGGCCGGGCTGCTCGCCCTGGCCCTGTCGGTCCTGGTGATGTCGGGCGCCGTGCGGCTGTGGCACGTCTACGCGGCCGCGCTGTGCCTCGGGCTCGTCAACGCCGTCGAGGTGCCCGCCCGCATGGCGTTCGTCAGCGAGCTGGTCGGCCCCGATCTGCTGCCGAACGCCTCCTCCCTGAGCGCCGCCTACTTCAGCACGGCCCGCATGGTCGGGCCCGCCGCGGCGGGGCTGCTCATCGCCTGGACCGGCGTCGGCCCGGTGATGCTGGTCAACGCGCTGAGCTACCCGGCCACGGTGGCGGCCCTGTGCCTCATGCGGCCCGGGGAGCTCGTCCGTTCCGCGCGGTCCGCGCGGGCGGCGAAGGTCGTCGACGGGCTGCGCTACGTGCGGGGGCGGCCGGATCTGCTGGTGCCGCTGGTGCTGGTCGGGACGGTCGGCCTCGCCGGCTTCAACTTCCAGCTCACGCTGCCGCTGCTCGCCAAGACCGTCTTCCACGCCGACGCCTCCGCGTTCGGGCTGCTCAGCGCCGCGTACGCCGCCGGTTCGCTGTGCGGCGCGCTGCTCGCCACGACCCGCAGCGGCCGTCCGGCGGCCCTGCTCGTCACCGGCTCCGCGGTCGCCTTCGGCGCCCTGGAGACGGTCGCCGGGTTCGCCCCCGACTACGTGACCGCCGCCGTGCTCGTCGGCCTGACCGGGGCCGCCGGCATCTACTTCGTCCAGGCCGCCAACCACTACGTCCAGCTGGGCAGCGCGCCCGAGTACCGCGGCCGGACGATGGCGCTGTACACGCTGGTCCTCCAGGGCCTCACCCCGCTGGGCGCGCTCCTCGTCGGCTGGCTGTCCGCGCGGTACGGCGCCCGCTCGGGCCTGTACCTCGGAGGGCTCGTCTCCCTGGCGGCCGGCCTCGCCGTGCTGGCCCCGGCCCTGGTCCGCCGGCGCCATGCCGGGTCCGGGGCCGCTCCCGAGCCCGCCCCGGACCCGGCCGCCCCCGCTCCATCCGCGACAGGAAGGACACCATGACCACCGCCGAAGCACCCGCCCCGCACGGGCTCGAACGCCTCCGGGACGTGGAGGGACTGCGCCGTCTGCCCAGGGAGGAACGCGTCGCCGCGATCTGCCACCTGCTGCGCCTCGAACTCCAGCGCCTGCTCGCGGTCCCCCCGGCGCACCGGCTCTCCGCCGACCTCCCGCTGGGCTCCCAGGGCCTCGACGCGATCAACGCGCTCAGCCTGGAGCGCGCGATCCGCACCGTCCTGCGCACCGAGGTGCCCGCGGAGGTGCTGCGGGCGAGCACGGTCGGCGAGGTGGCCGAGCGCCTCGCCGAGGCGACCGGACCCCACGACGAACAGCCGTCATCCATCCACCGCTAGGGCCTAGCAGACAAGGAGCACCGCAGATGTCGATCGCGGCTGCCGACGAACTCACCGTACGCCTCGACGAGTTGGCCGAACGAAAGACCGCCGCACGGGACGGCGGGGACCCCCGGGCCACCGAACGCCAGCACGCCAAGGGCAAGCTGACGGCCCATGAGCGCATCGCCCTCCTGCTCGACAAGGGCAGCTTCAGCGAGGTGGAGCCGCTGCGCCGGCACCGCGCCACCGGCTTCGGCCTGGAGGCGAAGAAGCCGTACGGCGACGGCGTCGTGACCGGCTGGGGCACGGTCGAGGGCCGTACGGTCTTCGTCTACGCCCACGACTTCCGCGTCTTCGGCGGCGCCCTGGGCGAGGCCCACGCCACGAAGATCCACAAGATCATGGACATGGCCATCGCAGCCGGCGCGCCCCTGGTCTCCCTGAACGACGGCGCCGGCGCCCGCATCCAGGAGGGCGTCTCCGCCCTCGCCGGCTACGGCGGCATCTTCCGGCGCAACACCAAGGCGTCGGGCGTCATCCCGCAGATCTCGGTGATGCTCGGCCCGTGCGCCGGCGGCGCCGCCTACAGCCCCGCGCTGACCGACTTCGTCTTCGCCGTGCGGGACATCTCGCAGATGTTCATCACCGGTCCTGACGTCGTCAAGGCGGTCACCGGCGAGGAGATCAGCCAGAACGGCCTCGGCGGCGCCGACGTCCACGCCGGGACCTCGGGCGTCGCGCACTTCGTGTACGACGACGAGGAGAGCTGCATCGCGGAGGTCCGCTACCTCCTGTCGATGCTCCCGCAGAACAACCGTGAGCTGCCGCCCGTCGCCCACACCGGCGACCCCGTGGACCGCCCCGGCGACAGCCTGCTCGACCTGGTGCCGGTCGACGGCAGCCGCTCGTACGACATCCGCGCCGTCATCGAAGAGGTCGTGGACGACGGCGAGTTCATGGAGGTGCACGCCACCTGGGCGCAGAACATCGTGGTCGGTCTGGCCCGCGTCGACGGACACACCGTCGGCGTCGTCGCCAACCAGCCGGCCGCCATGGCGGGCGTCCTCGACATCAAGGCCTCCGAGAAGGGCGCGCGCTTCGTCCAGTTCTGCGACGCCTTCAACATCCCGCTCGTCACCCTGGTGGACGTGCCCGGCTTCCTGCCCGGCGTCGACCAGGAGCACGAGGGCATCATCCGCAGGGGCGCGAAGCTGCTCTACGCCTACTGCAACGCGACGGTGCCCCGGGTCTCCGTGGTGCTGCGCAAGGCGTACGGCGGCGCCTACATCGTGATGGACTCGCGCTCCATCGGCGCGGACGTGGCGCTGGCCTGGCCGACGAACGAGATCGCGGTCATGGGCGCGGAGGGCGCGGCCAACGTCGTCTTCCGCCGCGAGATCGCGGCCGCCGACGACCCCGACGCCATGCGGCAGGAGAAGATCGACCAGTACCGCCGCGAGCTGGTCCACCCGTACTACGCCGCCGAGCGCGGCCTGGTCGACGACGTCATCGACCCGCGGCAGACCCGCGAGGTCCTCGCCCGCTCCCTCGCCATGCTCCTCCACAAGCACACCGACCTGCCGAGCCGCAAGCACGGCAACCCGCCCCAGTGAGCCCAGGAGACACGATGACCGCGGAACACCCCACCACCGGCGCGCCGCTGTTCCGGCTCGAGGCAGGCTCCGCGACGCCCGAGGAGCTCGCCGCCCTGACGGCCGTCCTGCTGTCCCGGTCGCTCCTTGCCGGCGCCGCCCCCGACGACGTGGCGCGCCGGGCCCAGACGGTCGCCCGGTGGCGGCGGCCGGAGCGGGTGACGGGCTTCGAGGGGCCGCGCAGCTGGCGCGGCGCCGCCTGACCGCAGGCCGCCGGACACACCGAAGGGCCGCGGAGTCGAAACCGACTCCGCGGCCCTTCGGTGTGTCCGGCGGGTCACTCCTCGCGGGGCGCCGCCGACCGGTCCCGCAGCACCGTGCGGAAGCCGGGTTCGATCCCGCCGATGCCGCGCACGGCGCTCCGGGCGTCCGCGGCGTACAGGTACGCGGCCGGCACCGCCCGCATGGCGACCTGCCAGTTCCCCGAGCCCCGCAGCGCCACCGCGCCGACGTGCCCCTCGCACAGGGGAAGGTTGCCCACGAGCCAGCCGTCCGGCCGGCCGGACGGTTCGCCGTCGCCGAGGTAGTCCAGACTCGGTGCCCGGTTGAGACCGGTGCCCAGGCCCTTCAGATAGGCCTCCTTGCGGGTCCACAGCCGGCCGAACACGGCCGCCCGCGCGTGCGCGGGCACGGCCAGGAGCTCCTCGCGCTCGTCGGGATGGAGCGCCGGAAGACAGGCCTCCACCGTCGAGTCCGAGGGGATCCGCTGGACGTCGGCCCCCACCCGGGCGTGGGCGACGGCGGCCAGCGCCAGGCCGTGGCTGTGCGACAGGGAGAACTGGGGGGCGCCGGGCACGCGCAGCACCCGGGGCCGCCCGTGCCGGCCCCCGTCGCCCTTGTGCAGTTCGCCCGCGATGACGAGGCGGGCGGGCGCGATGCCGGTGTAGAGGGCGAGGACCCGGCGCAGCCCGACGTGCGCCGCGAGGTACATACGGCGGTCGGCGGGCTGGAGGAAGGACTCGGCCCTGCGCCGCTCGACGGCGTCGAGCTCATGGCCGGGCACGTCCCGGGGAGATTCGGGAGGCGGCAGCAGCCAGACGTCCAGCACCTCCCTCCCGAAACCGAACGGAGAAAGCGGGCGCTGAAAGTCCAACTGCGGTCAGCTCCTTGCCTTGCTGCGCGGTGGGCGCGCGCGGCGCCCCCGCTTCGGATACGCGAAGGCCGCCGGCAGGGTGGGGGAAACCCTGACAGCGGCCGGCTGGTGGGGGAGAGGTCACTCGCCCGCGGAGCGCGTGTGCAGCACCCGGTAGGTGTTGTCGTCGTACCAGGTCCGCAGGGCCTGGACGCGGGCGTCCACCTTCAGGCGGTCCGGCACGCGGTCCGCCTGCGCCTCGGCGCGGAAGGCGTCGTACGCCTCCTTGCTGTCCCACTGGGAGTAGACGACGACGAACTTGCCCTCGATGCCACGGGCCTTCAGGCCGCGCAGCACGGTGTGGGTCCGGTAACCGGGAACGTCGAGGAGGTACTCCTGCGAGGCGCCCAGGGCGTCGACCAGGTCCTCCTGCTCGGCCTCCGCCACGCCGAACAGCTCGATCGCCGTGTAGTCGTCGCGGGTCGGGGAGACCTCGGTGACGCCGTTCAGGGCGGGCTTCTGCTGGGTGAACGCGATCTCGTTCTGGAGCAGCCGGATCGAGGTGGTGATCTCACCGAAGAGCGGCAGGGTGCGGTGCTTGAACTCGTCGCCCGCGTAGCGGGCGTCCAGGTCCTCGGTGCTGCGCCACTGGATGAAGTTGGCCGTGCCGAACTTGTCGTGCCCGGCGTGGACCGTGCTGGAGATCCAGCCCTCGTACGCCGCGGCGTCGACGATCTGCCGCATCGCGGCGAGCAGCTTCTCCTGCTTCTCCGCGGTGTCGGTCGTGAACAGGTTGAGGACCGTCAGATGCTGGCCGTCGGCCGCGATCTTCGGCATTCTCTCGTCTCCTTCATCGGCGGAAGTTCGATACGGCAGAAGCATTGCAAGGCCGGAACACGAATTGAAGGCCTTCGAGTTCAAGCTTTGCGGCTGATTCGCCAAGAACCAGGGGGAGGTGTCACAGTTCTTCGCGGTCTTGGTCAGGAAGATGAAAAGAGCCCTTGGCGGCCCGGGAAATCCTGCGCATCCTCGAACAATGGATTCAGGACAGGAAGTATTTGAGATCAGCGGCCTCCTGAGCCGGTATCTCGTTTCTCTCGACGACGAGGAGATCGACGACGCCTGGGCGCGCAGGCTCTTCACCGAGGACGCGCACATCGACTTCCCGATGAGCCGGCACGACGGAATCGACGGCCTCGCCGCCTTCCACCTCCACGCCCGCGCGGCCTTCGCCGGGACCCAGCACCTCGGCTCGTCGGTCGTGACCGACATCGAGGACGACGGCGACCACGCCGTGCTGCGCGCCAACGTGCTCGCCACCCATGTGCACCACCCCGGCGCGGCGGCCGATCCGCTGTTCCGGGCCGGCACCCTGGCGACCGCACGCGCGCGCCGCACCGCCGAGGGCTGGCGGCTCGCCTCCCTGTCCCTGCGCGTGCTGTGGACCCGGGGTACCCCGCCCGGCGCCCAGGAGCCCCGATGACGCTGCTCGCCGCGGTGAACCCGCGGGAGATGCAGGTGGCCGTGATGCTGGCCGACATCGCCGTCGTGCTGGTCGCCGGAGCCCTGCTCGGCCGGGTCGCGCGACGGCTGCGCCAGCCCGCCGTCGTGGGCGAGATCACCGCCGGCATCCTGCTCGGCCCCAGCGTCCTGGGCCTGCTGCCCGGCGGCCTCACGGAGCGGCTCTTCCCGCTCGACGTGCGGCCGCTGCTCTCGGCCGTCTCCCAGGTGGGCCTGATCCTCTTCATGTTCGTCGTGGGGTGGGAGTTCGAGCGGCGGCTGATCAGACCGCACGCGAAGCTCGCCGCCGGCGTCTCGGTGTCCTCGATCGCGATGGCCTTCGGCCTCGGCTACGCCCTGGCCTTCCCGCTCTACCCGGAGCACGCGACGGTCGGCGGGCACGAGATCCCGTTCACCGCCTTCGCCACCTTCCTCGGCGCCGCCATGTCGGTCACCGCCTTCCCGGTGCTCGCCCGGATCCTGACCGAGAACAACCTCGTCAACACCCGCGTCGGAGCGCTCTCCCTCGCCAGCGCCGCCATCGACGACGTCCTCGCCTGGTGTCTGCTCGCCTACGTCTCGGCACTGGTCGCCGCGGACGGCAACTACGCCGAACTCGCCCGGATCGGCGCGCTCAGCGTGGTCTACGTGGCGCTGATGCTGCTGGTCGTCCGACCGCTGGCCGCCCGCCTGACCTGGCGGCTCGCCGCCACCGAGCGCTGGTCCCTGCTGCTCTCGCTGCTCTGCGCGGGCGCGCTGCTCTCGGCCTGGGTGACGACCTGGATCGGCATCCACGCCATCTTCGGCGCCTTCCTCTTCGGCTTCGTCATGCCCCGCGAGCCGGCCCGGCTGCTGATCGAGCACGTCCGCAAGCCGATCGACAACGTGAGCACGGTGCTGCTCCCGGTCTTCTTCATCGTCACCGGCCTCGGCGTCGACCTCGGCGCGCTGACCGGCGGCGACGTCGTGGCGCTCGTCGCGATCATCACCGTCGCCTGCGTCGGGAAGCTCGTCGGCGCCCTCGTGCCCGCGCGGCTCGCCGGCATGTCCTGGCGGGACACCAAGGACCTCGGGCTGCTGATGAACACCCGCGGCCTCACCGAGCTGATCATCCTCAACGCCGCCGTCAGCCTGGGCGTCCTCGACGGCCGCATGTTCACCATGCTGGTGATCATGGCCCTCGTCACGACCGCCATGGCCGGCCCGCTGCTCAGCCGCCGGACGGCCCAGGAGCCGGACCGGGACGAGCCCGCGCCGGAGCAGGACGACCCCGCGCCGAAAACCGCCGAACCCGCCGGCCTCGGCCGGCTCCGCACTTGATGAGAGGGAAGCCATGACCAGCGTTACGCCCGCCGCGCTCCGGCCGGCCGCTCCGATCGAAGGCCGTCAACTGCGCACCGTCTGCGGCAACTTCGCCACCGGTGTCACCGTCATCACCTCCGGCCTCGGCGACGAGGGCGCCGGCGCCACGGTGAACTCCTTCACGTCGGTGTCGCTCGATCCGCCGCTGGTGCTCATCTGCCTGCACGAGAACTCCCGGCTGCTGCCCGTGATCCGGAGCTCCGGCGGATTCGTCGTGAACCTCCTGACGCTCCGGCAGGCGCCGGTGGCCTGGGCGTTCGCCGGCCGGGCCACCGCCCGGCTCGACGAGACGCCGCACCACAGGACCGGCAACGGGCTCCCCGTCCTGAGCGAGGCCCTCGGGCACCTGGAGTGCCGGGTGGCCGCCGAGTACGACGGCGGCGACCACACCATCCTCCTCGGCGAGGTCGTCGGGCTCGCCGCCCCGGCCGAGGAGGAGGAGCCGCTGGTCTTCTTCCAGGGCTCCATGCGCGAGCTCGGGGAGCCGGTGGCCTCCGGCCGGCGCTGACCCGCGCGCGGCGGGCGGCTCAGCCGACGGTGACCGGGTGCTCCGCCCCGTCGAACGCCTGCCGCGCCCGCTCCACGGCGGGCAGGTGCTCGGTCGACCAGTCGGCGAGCGCGGCGAACAGCGGCGCCAGGCTCCGGCCCAGGTCGCTGATCTCGTACTCCACGCGCGGCGGCACCTCCGGGTAGTAGGTGCGCAGGACCAGGCCGTCCCGCTCCATCTGGCGCAGCCGCTGGGTCAGCACCTTGGGCGTGATGGTGCCGATGTTCCGGTGCAGCTCCACGAAGCGCTGCACGCCGTAGGCGTGGAGCGTCCACAGGATCGGCGTGGTCCAGCGGCTGAAGACGATGTCCAGGACCGGAGCGATCGGGCACGCCTGCTCTGCTCCGGGGGTGTCGGCGGGGCTCCTCAGCACGGCGGTCACCTTTCGGGAAGTCACTTTCCTCTAGGTACTCACTATATCGACGGTGGTAGCTTCCGGAAACCGCGCGTTCGCCCGGCTCTCCCCGCCCACCGTCCGACACGTCCACCCTTTGGAGTCGCATGTCCGTGCCACGACCACAACGGTCGCCCTTAGTCCTGGACCCCGCCACCGAGGCGTTCCTCACGGAGAACCACGTGGGCACCCTCACCACCGTCCGCGGGGACGGCTCCCCCCACGCCGCGCCCGTGCGGTTCACCTGGGACGCCACGACGGGCCTGGTGCGGGTCATGACCGTCGCCACCCGCCAGAAGGTGCGCAACCTGTCGGCGGACGGCGCCCGCGCCGCCATCTGCCAGGTGGCCGGAATGCGCTGGATCACGCTGGAGGGGGTGGCGGCGGTCTCCACCGACCCCGAGCGGCTCCAGGAAGGCGTCCGCCGCTACACCCGGCGCTACTGGTCGCCGCCCCCGCAGCCACCGGGCCTCGCCGTGATCGAGATCGCCGTCGATCGCGTGCTCGGGCTCGACTGAAAGACCCCAGAGGGTGCCGGAGTTCGCCGCCGGCACCCTCTCGCGCGCTCCGCGCGCCCCCTCCCGCCACATCCCTGACGAACTTGTCAGAGTCCTGTATCTGCGGCCGTTCAGCTTCCGTCGCCACCCCGGAATACTGAGGGAAAAGCCTGCGGGAGAGGGAATATGGACGCGTACAACGCCGATGTGATCATTGCCGGCACGGGCCCTTCGGGCCTCATGCTCGCCGGAGAGCTCCGACTCCAGGGAATTTCCGTCATCGCGGTCGACCGGCTCGAAGAGCCGATGCAGCAGTCCCGTGCTCTGGGATTCTCGGCCCGCACTCTCGAAGAATTCAGCCAGCGCGGTCTCCTCGGCGAATTCGGTGCGATGGAGTCCATGCCCGGCGGGCACTTCGGAGGACTTCCCCTCGACTACACCATCGTCGAGGGCGGCAACTTCGGCGTCCGCGGCGTTCCGCAGTCCCGGACCGAGGCCATCCTCGCCAAGTGGGCCGTCGGCCTGGGCGCCGAGATCCGCCGCGGCCAGGAGGTCGTCGGACTGACCCAGGACGAGGACGGCGTCAGCGTCGAGGTCTCCGGCCCCGAGGGCACCACGACGCTCCGCGGCCGCTACCTGGTGGGCGCCGACGGCGCCCGCTCCACCGTGCGCAAGCTGACCGGCATCGACTTCCCCGGCTACAACCCCACCATCGAGATGCAGATGGCGGACGTGGCCGGCGTCCCGGTGCGCCTGCGCCCGACCGGCGAGATCAGCGAGGCCGGCATGGTCGTCGTGCTCCCGCTCGGCCCGCACGCCACCCGCGTCGTCGTCTTCGAGCGCGGCGCCGGCGTCCGTGCCAGCCAGGAGCCGCCCACCTTCGAGGAGGTCGCCGCCTCCTTCCAGCGCGTCACCGGCGAGGACATCAGCGCCGCCAAGCCGCTCTGGACCAGCTACTTCACCGACGCCAGCCGCCAGGCCGCCGAGTACCGCAAGGGCCGCGTCTTCCTGGCCGGCGACGCCGCCCACATCCACATGCCGATCGGCGCCCAGGGCATCAGCGCCGGCGTCGGCGACGTGATCAACCTCGGCTGGAAGCTCGCCGCCGAGATCAAGGGCCACGCCCCCGAGGGCCTGCTCGACACGTACCACGCCGAGCGCCACCCGGTCGGTGCCCGCGTCATCACCAACACCCTGGCGCAGCGCACCCTCTACCTCGGCGGCCCCGAGGCCCAGCCGCTGCGCGACCTCTTCGGCGAGCTCGTGCGCATCGAGGCGGTACGCCACCACCTCGTCGGCCTCGTCACCGGTCTCGACATCACCTACGGCGCCGCCCCCGGCGGCCACCCGCTCCTCGGCCGCCGTCTGCCGGAGCAGGCCCTGGTCGTCGACGAGGCCGAGACGACCACCCACGAGCTGCTGCACACCGGCCGTCCGGTGCTGCTCGACATGTTCGACGACGCCGCGCTGCGCGAGGCGGCCGCTCCGTGGGCGGACCGGGTCGACATCGTCACCGCCCGCCGTCCCGAGGCCGGCGCGCCCGCCGCGAACCTCCTGGTGCGCCCCGACGGCTACATCACCTGGGCGAGCGCCGCGGGCTCCGTCGAGGGGCTGACCGGCGCCCTCGCGCAGTGGTTCGGCGAGCCCCGCTCCTGAACGCGGTCCCAGGACACCCGAGCAACCCGGAAAAGGAGAGTGCCGTCTTGCCCAGCAAGACCGAGAAGCAGAACGCGGCCCCCGGGGCCGGTGAGTGGACCGAGACCGACGTCCTGATCCTCGGATCGGGCCTCGCCGGCTCGATCATGGGCTCGATCCTGGCGCGGCAGGGGGTCGACGTCACCCTGATCGACGCGGGCCAGCACCCCCGGTTCGCCGTCGGCGAGTCGCAGAACCCGCAGCTCGTCGAGTGGCTCCACATCCTGGCCGTCCGCTACGACGTGCCCGAGATCAAGCACATGCTCGACGTCAAGGCGATCACCGAGCACATGGGCCCGCACCACGGCCGCAAGCAGAGCTTCGGCTTCGTGACGCACCGCGAGAACCGCGAGCCGGATCCGCGGGAGGCGACCATGTTCGTCATCCCCAAGATGCTCACCGAGGCCGTCCACCTGTACCGCCAGGACACGGACTCGTACTACCTGAACGTCGCCGCCAAGTACGGCTGCACCATCCGCCAGAACTGGTGGGCGACCGACATCGACTTCGACGACGACGGCGTCACGGTCACGGGCAAGAGCGGCGAGGTCTTCCGGGCCAAGTACCTGATCGACGCGAGCGGCTTCCGCTCCCCGCTGGCCCAGAAGTTCGACCTGCGGGAGAGCCCGTCCCGGCTCAAGCACCACGCCCGCTCGATGTTCACCCACTACGTGGGCATCAAGCCGTACGACGACGTGTGCAACTACCCCGAGGCGCTCCGGCCGCCGGCCGAGTCCCCCTTCCACGGCGGGACGCTGCACCACCTCATCGAGCGCGGATGGTTCTGGATCATCCCGTTCGACAACTACAAGGACTCCAAGAACCCGGTCTGCAGCGTCGGCCTGACGTTCGACGAGCGGCTCTACCCGAAGCCGGCGGACATGACGCCGGAGCAGGAGTTCCAGCACTACCTCGACAAGTTCCCCGCCGTGAAGCGGCAGTTCGAGGGTGCCAGCCGGATCCGCGAGTGGGTCAACACCGCCGACCGCATCCAGTACTCCTCCAAGAAGACCGTCGGCGACCGCTGGTGCCTGATGTCGCACGCCGCCGGCTTCGTCGACCCGCTGTACTCGCGCGGCCTGTCCAACACCTTCGAGGTCGTGGACGCGCTCGCCTGGCGGCTCCTCGACGCCCTGAAGGAAGACGACTTCTCCGCGGAGCGCTTCGAGTACGTCGAGCGCCTGGAGCAGGGGCTCCTCGACCACAACGACAAGATCGTCAACGCCTCGTACATCTCCTTCAGCCACTTCCGGCTGTGGAACGCGGTCTTCCGGGTCTGGGCCTGCTTCACCACGCCCGCGACCATGCGCCAGATCAGGGCGCGCCAGAACTTCGAGATCGACGGCGACGACCGTCACTTCAAGGAGATGGAGGACTCCCCCTACACGGGCCTGTGGTGGCCGGACAGCCACGCCTTCAAGCACCTCTTCGAGCTCACGGTCACGACCTGCGAGCGGTACGAGGCGGGGGAGATCGACGGCGACAAGGCCGCGGACATCGTCTTCGAGGCGATCCGCGACTGCGAGTCCGTCAACACCCCCTTCGGCTGGAAGGACCCGGAGGACCACCGCTTCTACCGGGCGACCACCCCCACCATGATGAAGTTCATGTGGTGGGCGAACACGACCGGCCCCAAGGAGATGCGCGATCTCGGGCGCTCGTTCCTGGCCGGCTCCGTCAAGCAGGGCCTGCGCGGCCGCAAGGTCTCCTGAGCGCGGCCGACCTGTCACCTCACACGAACGGACATCTGGACTCCACATGATCAGCCGTAGAAAAGTCCTGGGCACGGCCGTCGGCGGACTGGGCGCCGCCGCCGTCCTGACGCAGGTCCCGCCGGTGGCGGGGATCGCGGAAGCCGCCGTGGCGGGCACCGACGCCACCTGGGGAACGCTCGCCGCGATGATGGACGGCGACCTGGTGCTGCCGTCCCACGCCGAGTACCCGGTCGCCAAGCAGCTCGAACTGGCCCAGTACGACGTGATCAACCCGAAGGCCATCGCGTACTGCGTCAACGAGTCCGACGTGGCCACGGCCCTCGAGTACGCGAAGTACAAGCGCCTGCCGTTCGCCGTCCGCAGCGGCGGCCACAACTACGCGGGCGTCTCCACCTCCACCGGTCTCGTCATCGACGTCTCCCGGATGGACTCCATATCGGTGGGCGCGAGCACCGTCACGATCGGCCCCGGCGCCCTCAACGTCGACGTGCTCAACACCCTCGCCGACCAGGGGTACGCGCTCAGCAGCGGCGGCTGTCCCACGGTCGCGGCCGGCGGCTTCCTCCAGGGCGGCGGCCTCAGCTTCATGACCCGCTCCCTGGGCGTGGGCTGCGACTCCGTGCGCTCCGCCCGGGTGGTGCTGGCCGACGGCCGGACCGTCACCGCGTCGGAGACGGAGAACTGCGACCTGTTCTGGGCGATCCGGGGCGGTGGCGGCGGCAACTTCGGCATCGTCACCTCGTACACGCTCAAGCACCACGTCGTCGGCGACCTGCTGGTGTCGTACCTCTTCTTCCCGTACGAGCGCTCCGCCGAGGTGCTCGACGCCTCCACCCGCTGGCTGGTCGACGCCCCGCGCACCATCACCGGCGGCACCTACATCACGCTGCCGGACGCCGCGCCGGGCAACGTGCCCACCACCACGGTCACCCTGGTCTCGCGGGGCACCTCCGCCGAGCTGGCCGCCGAGACCTCGCGACTGCTCGCCATGACCGGCCAGCCGGTCGGCCGGCACGACATGACGGTCTCCTACCGCGACCTGATGATGAACATCTTCGGCTGCGGCAGCCTGAGCCAGGACGCCTGCCGCCGCTCCGAGAAGTCCACCACCGGGCAGCTGGGCCGCAACGCCTACGGCGTGGAGCGGATGCGCATGGTGACCGATCCGCTCCCGGCCAGCGGCTGGGCCGAGGTCATGGCCGCCTTCGACGGGCAGCGTTCGGCCGGCCAGATGCGCACCCTGGAGATCCACTGGTTCGGCGGCGCGGCCAACGACATCGCGGCCAGCGCCACCGCCTACCCGCACCGCGACACGCTCTACTGCATCAGCTACCGCTCGACCATCGCCAACGCGACCGTCGCGACCACGGCGAACAAGGCGAACGCCCAGAGCTGGGCCGACACGGCCTTCCACACGATCGACCCGTACTCCAACGGCGGGACGTACGTGAACTACATGGACCCGGCGCTGACGGACTGGAAGCAGTCCTACTACGGCGACAACTACGCCCGCCTGGTCACGGTCAAGAAGAAGTACGACCCGTACCGCCTCTTCACCTTCCCCCAGTCGGTCGGCGCGGTCTGACCGCCGCCCCGGCGGCGCCGGCTCCCTCCGGGGGCCGGCGCCCCGGGGGCCCGCTTCCCCAGAATCCCAACGAAAGGCCGTGACCGAAGTGCAGTCCGCCACCGCCCAGATCCCTCCCTCCGCCCGCGTCCTCCAGCTCGCGATGTCGAGCTGGGTCGCCGCCGCCGTCAGCGCGGTCGCCGAGCTCGGCGTGGCCGACGTCCTGGACCAGGGGCCCAGCGACGTCGACCGGCTGGCGAAGGAACTCGACGTCGACACCACCAACCTGTACCGGCTGCTGCGCGCCACGGCCGACCTCGGCCTCTTCGAGGAGACCGAGGGCCGGGTGTTCGCCCTCACCGAGGTCGGCAACGCCCTGCGCAGCGACGCCCCCGACTCGATGCGCAACTTCGCCCGCTGGGTGAACACCGCCGCGGAGCGTTACACCTGGACCGGCCTCGCCGACTCGGTCCGCACGGGCCGTTCCGTCTTCGAGTCGGTGCACGGCAAGCCGGTCTGGGAGTACATGCTGGAGCACCCCGAGGTCAACGCGCTCTTCGACCGGGCGATGACGGACACCTCGTCCCAGGTGACCGCCCCCGCCGTGGCGTCGTACGACTTCAGCGGCTTCCGCAAGGTCGTCGACATCGGCGGCGGCCACGGCCAGTTCCTCGCGGCGATCCTGGCGGCCAACCCGGGCGTCCGCGGGGTGCTGTTCGACCAGCCCGAGGTCGTCGCGGGCGCCGGCGAGGAGTTCGAGAAGGCCGGCGTGAGCGACCGCGTCGAGGTGGCGGGCGGCGACTTCCTCGCCTCGGTCCCCGAGGGCGGTGACGCCTACGTGGTGGTGAACGTCCTGCACAACTGGGAGGACGACAAGGCGGAGCTCATCCTCGGCGGGATCCGCAAGGCGATGACGGACGACGCCCGGGTGCTGCTCGTCGAGGCCGTGATGCCGCCGGACGGCGCCGAGGCGCTGACCGTGAAGCTGATGGACCTCAACATGATGGCGCACGCGGACGGGGTCCAGCGCAGCGAGGCCCAGTACGCCGAGCTCTTCGCCCGCGTCGGTCTGAAGCTGTCCCGCGTCCTGCCCGGCGGGGGCCTGTGCAGCATCGTCGAGGCCGTGCGGGCCTGACGGCGGCCCGGGCGGCGGGCCCGGGCCACCGGGCCGGCGTCAGGCCGGCCCGGAGCCCGGAGCCCGGAGCCGCCGCCGGCGGCTCAGGGGCGACGCCCGTACCAGCCCACGAGCCGGTCGATGGCGGGAGCGTCGTCGGGAACCTCGACGACGGGACCGAACGGCACGTGGCCGCCGCGGGGTTCGGCGGGGACGGCCTGCTTCATGACGGCGAGCGGGGCGGCGAGCATCGCGGCGTCCCACTCGGGGCTCTGGCCGGTCGCCTTCACCACGTCCCAGGCGTGCAGCACGAACTCGTTGGTGTAGATCACCGCCGCGACCGCGCCGGGGACGGGGCCCCAGGGCAGAGCGATCTCGCGGCCGAGCACGGCGTCGTCGGTCCACACCGCGTCGAACTCCTTGCGGGAGGCGGCCAGGGCCTCGGCCCAGTCGCCGTCGGCGACGTCCTCGGCGAGGTGCGGAACGCTCATGAACGAGCCGCCCGCGCCCATGACGGTCAGCCGGCGCAGGACCGAGACGAGGTGATTGGCCATGGCGCGGACCGTGAACTCGGGACACGGGGTGACGGTGTCGTACTGCTCGGGGCGGATCGCCGCGAGCGTGTCGCCGACCAGGTCGAGGGCCTTGAACAGGCCCAGGCGCGGGTCGTCGGCGGCCGTGGAGGAAGAGGCGGAGGTGACGGAAGAAGAAGTCATGACCGTCATCTTTACCGCAAAACAGGTCATCTTGTGGCCTCTTACCGAAAAAGATGTGAAATGAAGGCGGATCGACTGGTGGCGACGCTCCTGCTCCTCCAGGAGCGGGGACAGGTCACGGCGCGCGAGGTGGCGCGGGAACTGGAGGTCTCCGAGCGCACGGCGCGACGCGACCTGGAGGCGCTGGCCTCGTCCGGCGTCCCCGTCTACTCCCAGCGCGGCCGGGGCGGCGGATGGCAGCTCGTCGGCGGAGCCCGTACCGACCTGACCGGGCTGACGGCCGGCGAGACGGAGGCGCTCTTCGCGGCCACCGCGCAGGCCCCGTCCTCGCCCGAGCTCCGCTCCGCCCTCCGCAAGCTCACGCGGGCGCTGCCCGCGCCGATGCGGCCGGTCGCCGTGGCCGCCGCGCGGTCCGTCAAGCCGGAGCCGCGCGAGCGCGCGCGGACCCACGAACTTCCCGAGGCGCGGGAGACCCTCGCGCGCTTCGGGGTATCGCTCGCCGCCGCGCACGGCGGGGACCGAGGGGTGAGTCACTTTCCTCTAGGTACCTACTATTCCGAGGATGCTAGCGTCCGGAACGTGACGGCCAGGAGCACTGTCCGACCCGTTCGGCGCGGTCTCCCGGCAGCGGCGAACTCACCCCAACCACACTGATATAGGGAGCTGTTCATGATTGTTGTCACCGGTGCCACCGGCAACATCGGCCGCCCGCTGGTCGCGGCCCTGGCCGAGGCCGGCGAGGACGTCGTCGCGGTGTCGCGCAACGCCCAGCCCGCCGGCCTCCCGGACGGCGTCCGCGCCGTCCAGGCCTCGCTCGGCGACTTCGCGAGCATGAAGCCGGTCCTCGAAGGGGCCGACGCCTTCTTCATCCTGCTGGCCGGCGAGCAGAACGGCCCCGGCGAGCCGGCGGCGAACCTGCTGGACATCGCGAAGGGCGCCGGCGTCAAGCGCGTCGTCCTCGTCTCCTCCCAGCTCGCCGGCACCCGCTCGGACACCCCCTCGCACAACCGCCTGCGCGAGTTCGAGGCCGCCGTGCGCGAGTCGGGCCTGGAGTACACCATCCTGCAGCCGGGCGGCTTCGCCTCCAACGCCTTCGCGTGGGCCGAGTCGGTGCGCACCAGCCGCCAGGTCTTCCACCCCTTCGGCGACATCGCGCTGCCCGTCGTCGACCCGGCGGACATCGCCGACGTCGCCGCGGCCGCCCTCCGCGAGGACGGCCACAACGGCCGCACCTACGTCCTGACCGGTCCCGAGTCCGTCGGCCCGCGCCGCCAGGTCGCCATGCTCTCCGAGGTCCTCGGCGAGGAGGTGACCTACGTGGAGCTGACCCGCGAGCAGGCCACCGAGGTCATGTCCCAGTTCATGCCGCCGGCCGTCGTCAAGGGCACCCTCGACGTCCTCGGCGAGCCGCTCCCCGTCGAGCAGGAGGTCAGCCTCGACGTGGAGAAGGTCCTCGGCCGCCCGGCCCGTTCCTTCGGCGACTGGGTCGCGCGCACGATCCCGGCCTTCAAGTAAGGGATTCCGGCAGGATCGGACACGGAGCCGCCACCGGGCATCCGCCGCGATCGACCCCCCGCGGCGGGCGGATGCCCGGTGGCCGTCGGACAGGCCCGCACCACGGACGTTCCGCCGTGCGGGCCTCCGCCGCGCCGTCGCAGGTCGGAGCCCGTTCGCGACCGGGGATGGACGGCGCCTCGAGCGGCCTGTGACAGGCTGGCCGTCCGGATGAAGGGGTGGACGATGCGGTGGGACAGCGTGTACGTCGGTGCTGCCACGGTCCGGCTGGGACGACGTGAGCCCATTCGCCCCGCGGTGACCGCCGGGCGCTACAGCCTCCGGACCTGGCGCCGCGACGGATACGACGCCGTGTGCGTCGCCGAGCGCGAGAGCGCCGAGCAGCTCACCCACTCCGCCGCCTCGCACGCCGTGCGCACCTCCGGCCGCGCCGGCCGCGAGCTCGACCTCGTCGTCCACGCCCAGTCCACCCGGTGCGGCTCGCTCCAGGGCGCCGCCGGGGCGCGGGTCCAGGAGGAGGTGGCCGGACACCGGGCCACCACCCTGGAGGTCGTACGGTCCGCCGGAGGCGGAGTGCTGGCCCTGCACACGGCCGCCTCGTACCTCGACGCGCTCGACGGCGACGGCGTCGCGCTGGTCGCCACCACCGACGCCGGGGGCGCCGCCGGCTGCGACCGCTACCGCCACACCAGCGGCGCGGTCCTCGGCGACGGCTCCACCGGGCTCGTCCTCACCCGGACCGGGGGAGTGGCCCGGGTGCTCTCCACCGTGGTCCTCGGCGAACCGCCCGAGGGCACGCTCTTCCGCGCCGACCTCGCCTGGCGCGAGGCGCCCTCCGCCACCGACTGCCGCCACCGCGCCGACGACGGACCGGGCGCCGCGTCCCTCCTCGCCACCCGCGAGCGGGACGCCGTCCGCACCGCCGTCGCCGAGGCCGGACACACGCTGGACGACGTCGCGCGCTTCGTCTTCTCCAACGTCGGCCGGGACTCCGCGGTGTGGCGGTGGCGCACCGCCGACGGGATCGACGAGAGCCGCACCACCTGGGGATGGGGGCGGCAGGTGGGACACCTCGGCGCCGGCGACCAGATCGCCGGA
Organism: Streptomyces sp. NPDC007863; assembly: GCF_040633895.1. Classification (NCBI taxonomy): domain Bacteria; kingdom Bacillati; phylum Actinomycetota; class Actinomycetes; order Kitasatosporales; family Streptomycetaceae; genus Streptomyces; species Streptomyces sp. NPDC007863. The sequence goes on along the minus strand of NZ_JBEYEI010000009.1, from coordinate 273,809 downwards.
CTCGCCCATCTCCTGGAGACCGGCGCGGTACGGCCCGGGGACCTCGTGGCGCTCGTCGGCGGCTGCTCGCGCACCGTCGGCTGCGCCGTGGTGGAGATCCTCCGCTAGCGAACCCCGTCCACGGCGCCGTGGGGTTCTCGGGTACATCGGTACGGACGAGGCCGCTCCGACCAGGGAGCCGGCCCAGGCATCGACAGGGGAGAGACATCGTGAGTGGTGAGTGGTTCCGGCGGTTCGACGCGATACGCGCGAGCGGTCCGCGGCTCTTCTGCTTTCCGCACGCCGGCGGCGCGGCCAGCGCCTACGTGGGCCTGGCCCGCGAGCTGAAGCCGGCGTTCGACGTGGTGGCCGTGCAGTACCCGGGCCGGCAGGACCGGCGTCTGGAGGAGCCGATCGACGACATCGGACGCCTCGCGGACGCCGTCGCCCGGGAGATCGTCACGCACCTGGACCGGCCGTACGCCTTCTTCGGGCACAGCATGGGCGCCGTCATCGCCTACGAGACGGCCCGCCGCCTCGCCGGCCAGGACCTCCCGGCCCCGGTGCGGCTCTTCCTGTCGGGCCGCGGCGCGCCGACGCCGTTCCGCAACCCGCTGGACCGCATGGACGACGACGAGGCGGTGATCGCCGCGATCCGCAAGCTCGGCGGCACCGGCAGCCAGGTCCTGGAGGACCCGGAGATCATGGCCATGGTGATGCCCAGCCTGCGCGCCGACTACCGCGCCATCGGCTCCTACGCCTGGACGGAGGGCCCCCGGCTCTCCATGCCGTTCACCGTCCTCGTCGGCGACAGCGATCCGGTGGTCACCACGGACCGGGCCGCCGCCTGGCGGGAGCACACCGAGGCCAGGACGGACGTCCGGATCTTCCCCGGCGGGCATTTCTACCTCGACGGCCGGCAGGCCGATGTCGCCCGCGTCGTCCATTCCGCGCTCACCGCGGGTTCCGTGACCGTGCCCACCGCCGGGAAATGAGCGGCCGATGACCGTGGCATGACCCGGCGGGAGAAAAGCGAGAGGCCTTCCGGTTCCAGGCCGTGGATAGGGTCGCCGCAACGCTTCGTGGTCGACGTGGTCGACGTGGCCGGAAAGAGGGCGGCATGAATTCCAAGACACAGCAACCCGAGTTGGCGGAGCCGTACATTCTCGGTTTTCTCAGCTCCGTGGGACTCGACGTCGCGTACAAGCGGGCCTCGGGAAACACCCTGTACTACGAGGGCCCGGACGGCCGTGAGGTCGAGGTGTTCGACGCGGCGGGCGGTTACGGCTCGCTGTTCTTCGGGCACAACAACCCGGAGATCGTCGCGCACGCCAAGGAACTGCTCGACTGGGGTACCCCGGTGCTCGCGCAGTTCTCCCGGCACCCGGACGCGGACGCCGTCGCCAACCAGCTCAACCGCGTCCTGCAGCGCGAACTCGGCACCGACGAGCCGTACTTCGCCATCTTCGGCAACAGCGGCGCCGAGGCCATCGAGGCGGCCGTCAAGCACGCCGAGCTCGACCGTGTGATGCGCGTCGGCGAGCTCACCGAGAGCGTCGCCGCGCAGCTGGCGGAGGCGCGGGCCGCGGTCCTCACCGGTGAGGCCGTGGTGGCCGCCGAGGCCTTCCGCGCCCTCGGCGTGGAGGCCGCCGCCGGCGCCACCGGCTTCGAGGCCCTCGCCGCCGAGGCGGAGCGCCGCAACGCCGAGGCGGCGGGCCGGGCCCCGGTCTTCCTCACGCTGGAGGGCTCGTTCCACGGCAAGCTCGTGGGCAGCGTCCAGCTCACCCACAACCCCGGCTACCGGACCCCGTTCACGGCCCTCGCCGCGCAGGCCCGCTTCGTGCCGCGCGAGGACGCCGAGGCGCTCCGCCGGACCCTCGCCGAGGAGCGGACCGTCCTGCACGGCCTCGCGGTGCGCGGCGGCCAGGTCGTCGTCGTGGAGCACGCCTTCCCGAGCGTGGCGGCGCTGCTCCTCGAACCCATCCAGGGCGAGGGCGGCATCGTCCCGCTCTCGGAGGCCTTCGTGGCCGAGATCCAGCGGGAGTGCGCGGCGGCGGGCGTCCCGATCGTCGTCGACGAGATCCAGAGCGGCGTCGGCCGGACCGGGCGGATGCTGGCCAGCTCGGCGATCGGGCTGCACGCCGACTACTACGTCCTGGCGAAGAGCCTGGGCGGCGGCCTGGCGAAGACCTCGGTCATGCTGACCCGGCAGAGCCGTTACCGGCACGAGTTCGAGCTCGTGCACAGCTCGACCTTCGCCAAGGACGGCTTCTCCACGCGCATCGCCCTCAAGGTGCTGCAGATGCTGGAGGCCGACGGCGGCCGGGCCTACCGGCTCGCCGAGGAGCGCGGGGCCCGGCTCGCCGAGGCCCTCGGCAAGGTGCGGGCCGACTTCCCCGAGGTGGTCAAGGACGTGCGGGGCCGCGGCCTGATGCAGGGCCTGGAGTTCCACGAGCAGTCGGGTTCGGCGTCCGAGGTGATCGCGGAGGGGGCCCGCTCGGGGCTGCTCGGCTACCACCTCGCCGGCTTCCTGCTGCGCGAGCACCGGGTGCGCACCTTCCCCACCGCGAGCGCCGGCAACACCCTCAGGTTCGCGCCGTCCGTGCTGGTCACGGACGCGGAGATCGCCCAGCTCGAGGCCGGCCTCCGGGCCGTCGCCGAGGTGCTGAGGGACGCGGACGAGGCCCGGCTGACGGGTCGCTGACCGGTCCCGGGGACGGCCCGAGGCCGCGGACTCCTCGTGAGCCCGCGGCCTCACGAGGAGTCCGCAGTCCTGAGAATCCGTCAGCCCGCGAGGGGCTCGGGGGACTTCGACCCGGCCGGCAGCTCCGGCAGCGGAGTGGCGAGCCGCAGCAGTTCGCGCACCTGGCGGCGGCGGTCGGCCGGGGGGTGGCAGGCCGCACCCTGGAGCGTGCGGTGCAGCATCCCGCCGTTCCGCTTGTCCATCCCGGCCGTCGGCTCGGTGACCAGCAGGTCGAGCAGCCGGTCCACCGCGGTGTCGGACAGCGGCGACAGGGTGAGGGTGGTGGTGTGCGGGGCGCCCGCGCCCCACACCGGGCGGCGCTCGCGCAGCTCGGGGCGCGCCGCCGCGACCACCACCAGCGGCACCGGGCCGGCCGCCTCCGGAAGCCGCTCCACGCAGTCGAGCAGGAGGTCGTCGGCCAGGTGGAGGTCGTCGACGGCGATCACCACGGGCCGCACCCGCGCGGCCCGCACGAGTAAGGACCGCCAGGCGTCCAGGACTTCGGCCGTGCGCGCGACCCCGCCGGCTCCCCGCTCCCCGCCCGCCCCGGTGTCCCCGGGGGTGACGAGCGGCAGCAGGAGCGACAGCGCGCGCTCGCCGTCGGCGTCCGACGGCGGCCCCGGCGGCAGCTCCCGCAGCGGCCGGGCGAGCTTGCCGCGCACCTTCTCCGGCGGGTCGCCGGGAAGGATCCCGCAGTACGCGCGCAGCAGCTCGGCCGGCACGGCGAGCGGGCCCGCGTCGGCCGCGTCCGGCACGGGGGTCGTCGCGGCGAGGAACTGCGCCAGGTCCGGCCGGCCCGCCACCCGGCGGCCCAGCTCCATCACGAGCCGGGTCTTGCCCACCCCGTCGGCGCCGACCAGGGTCACGAGGTGCGGCGCGGCGCGGTGCTCGGCGAGCTCCACCAGGCCGCTCAGCAGCTCCAGTTCGTACTCCCGGTCGACGATCGGGAGGGTGTGCAGGCCGGGCCGGTCGCGGCGCGGGCCCGTGAGCTTCCAGCCGGTGCCCGGACCGTCCGTGGGCAGATAGGAGAAGGCGGCCTCGGTCGCGCTGTGCACACCGGAGCTGGCGTGGATCTCGCCCGCGGGGATCCCCGCGAGGAGCGTCTGCGCGCCGTCCAGGAGCCGGCCGCTCACCCGGGGCGCGGTGGTCTCGTCGTCCGGGCAGAAGTGGACGAGGACCTCGCCGGTGTCGATGGCGGCCCGGAACTCGACGAGCCCGGTGTGCGCGAGCCGGTCCCGCACGGCGAGCGCGGCCCGTACCGCCCGGGCGGTGTCGTCGCCGTGGCTGCGGCGCACCCCGAACAGGGCCAGGGACACCGAGCCGATGGTCGCCGCGAGGCTGCCGTTCAGCCGCTCCACCTCCTCGCGGACGGCGGCGGACGTCTCGGCGAGCGACCGGTCGACGACGTCGACGGGCGACTCCAGGGCCTGCGGCGTCGGTTCGGTGCGGATCAGGAGCACGCCGAGCCACTTCCGCTCGGCCGCCTCCCTGGCGCGGTCCGCCGCGGGGGCGGCCAGCTCACCGGTGCCGTACGCCGTCGCGCCCGACGGCGGGACCGGGGACGCGGCCCGGTCCGGGAGGCCCCGGGTCTGCGCGGGGATCAGGGGGTCGACCTCGGCACGGGGACGGTCCGCCGCGCCGGGGGCGGCGATCGCCGTGGGAGCCGGGGCGAGGACGGGCGTGGCGGCGGAGAGGCCGGCCAGGGCCACCGGACGGGCCGCGGACCAGCCCATCGGCAGGGACTGCTGCGCGGACATGGGACTGCTGGGGAGGATGAGCTCCGGATCCTGGTTGAGGATGGCCTGGTGGAGCAGGCGCAGGTCGTGCCCGGGCTCCAGGCCCAGGTTCTCCACCAGCTCCGCCCGTACGCGCGCGTAGACACTGAGCGCGTCGGCCTGCCGGCCGCAGCGGTACAGGGCGAGCATCAGCTGGCCGCAGGCGCGTTCCCGCAGCGGCTCGGTCTCGACCAGGGTCTCCAGCTCGCCGAGGATCGCCTGGTGACGGCCCCGGGCCAGCTCGGCCTCGAAGTAGTCCTCCAGGGCGTCGAGGCGCGCGCCCTGCACGGCCGCGAGCTCGGGCCAGGACACCCCGCCCTCCACCAGGTCCGCGAGCACCGGGCCGCGCCACAGCGCGAGGGCGTCCTTCAACTGCTGGGCGGCCAGGTCGGGTTTGCCCGCGGCGAGCCGCGCCCGGCCCTCCTCGACCTGGGTGCGGAACCGGAACAGGTCGATCTGGTCGGTGCTGACGCGCAGCATGTAGCCGGGCTGCTGGGTGACGACCCAGGGGGCGCTGGGGTCGCAGCTGGAGTTGTCCCCGTTGGCCGCCAGGACGCGGCGCAGGCCCCACACCGTGTTCTGGAGTATCTTGCGCGCCGAGTTGGGCGCCTCGTCCTCCGGCCACAGGGCCTTCAGGAGCTGACTCGTCGCCACCACCTTGTTGACGCGTAACAGCAGGAACCCCAGCGTCGCCCGCTGCTTCGAACCCCCCAACGCCAACGACTGGTCGTCGGCCGTGATCTCCAGTGGTCCCAGCATCCGAAACCGCATCAATTTCCCCCGCGCGATCGTCGTCATGGACTGCATCGCTCGCAGCCCCCACCCGGGGGGCAAGGCCGCATGGTCTCGACTCGACTCCGAGCCGGCCCTTGAGCATCGAGCCGCGCAACGGGAAGATGACGGCGACGCCCAGGGCCACGGGTCCAGTGCGACGGCATGCGGCCGACAGTGCCCCGCGCCCAGAGTCGCAGAGGTCTCTCGAAGGCCCGTAGAGGTCCCATGGAAGCCCCGTGGAAGCCGTGTTTGAGGCGTCCACCACCCGTTCGGACGGGACCCAGGCGCAGGTCAGGCGCCTGGATGAAAGCTCAAGTAGCTCTCCAGGGTGCCGTGTTTCCATGAGCACGTCCGGCCGACGGCGCAGGAGACGGCCGACCAGCGCGAGTGCTGGAAATACAAGGAGTAGAGAATGAGCAAGTACGCAGGCAAGAAGGCTCTCGTCACCGGCGGCAGCAACGGCATGGGCCTCGCCATCGCCAAGCACTTCGTCGACGGCGGCGGCGAGGTCATCGTCACCGGCCGCAGCGAGAAGAACCTCCAGGACGCCAAGAACACGCTGGGCGCCAAGGGCCACACCGTGGTCTCCGACACCGCCGTCCTCTCGGACATCGACGCCCTCGCGGGTGCCGTCAAGGACACCCTCGGCTCGCTCGACTACGTGTTCGTCAACGCCGGCATCTCGGAGCTCGGCCCGCTGGAGCTGGTGACCGAGGAGTCCTACGACCGCCAGTTCAACATCAACACCAAGGGCGCGTTCTTCACCGTCAAGGCCCTGGCCCCGCTCATCAACGAGGGTGGCGCCATCGTCTTCACGACCTCGATCGCCGACGTCACCGGCACCCCGGGCATGGGCGTCTACTCGGCGTCGAAGGCCGCCCTGTGGTCCTTCGCCCAGGTCCTCGCCTCCGAGCTGCTCCCGCGCAACATCCGTGTGAACGCGGTCCAGCCGGGCTTCATCGACACCCCCACCGCCGGTGCCGCGGGCCTCTCCGCCGAGGAGCGCGCCGGCTTCCACGCGGTGGGCGACGCCATCACCCCGATGAAGCGCCACGGCTCGGTCGACGAGATCGCCTCCGCCGCGCTGTTCCTCGCCGCGGACGCCACCTTCACCACCGGTGTCAAGCTGCCGGTCGACGGTGGTCTGGCGCAGCACATCTCCGCCCCGCAGGAGGGCTGAGCGGCACCCACCGGGCACGTCTCGGCGAGCACGTCTCGCTGAGCGCGTCCCGGTGGGCGCTCTTCTCCGAGCACCCAGGTCCGGCCCCCGCCACGGCGGGGGCCGGACCCTTTTCGCTGCCCGGGCTCAGTTGCCGAACGGGTGGTCGATGGCGAAGCGCCACTTGCCGTCCTCGCCGAGGCGCAGGACGTCGTTGCCGATGCCCTCGTGGTGCTCCTCGGTCCCGTCCGGGCCGGTGACGTCGATCGTCCAGTCGACGACCAGGAGCGCGGCGTCGCCCGCCACGTAGGCGGTGCGCAGCTTGGCGTTCATCGTCGGCTTGAGGGAGAGGAACTCGGCCAGCGCGTCCTTCCGCTCCTGACCCGTCTTCGGGTTGCCGGGCTCCCAGACCGTCACGGCGGCGTCGGTGTACAGCTGGTTGACCACATTCGGGTCACCGGTGTTGAACGCCTTCTGGTAGAGCTCGGTCATCTTGGTGGCGTCATCGGTGAGTTCAATTGCCATGGCGAATCCGGTCCCACTTTCATCTTGGTCGGCGAAGCTTTTCCGAAAAGCTAACCGACCTGGACTCACCCATCGCTCACCACAAGGTAACCGCCCGCTCTCCGGCGTTGATTCCACCGCCGTGACCAGGGGCCTACCGGAACATTACCGAGCCCGAACGAGGCAATTAGCGAGGGTCGGTAAGTTCGTTCGGGCTTCAGCTGTCTGCCTGTTTTCGATGATGAAGTCGGACAGTTCTTCTGTGCTTCTGCGATGAAAGGTCAGTCGAGCGCGATGACGGTCGAACACACCCCTGTCGTCAACGGTCCCGGAAACGGGAATGGTGCGGGCATCGCTGTGGTGGGAATTTCCTGCCGCCTCCCCGACGCCGCCGACCCGGGCGCATTCTGGACCCTGCTCCGCGACGGTTCGAGCGCCATCACCGAAGCACCGGAGGGCCGCCTGGAGCACTCCACGCCGGCCGCGCAGGACGGCGTACGGCGCGGTGGCTTCCTGGACCGGGTGGAGGACTTCGACGCCGCGTTCTTCGGCGTCTCCCCCCGCGAGGCCGCCGCCATGGACCCGCAGCAGCGGATCGTCCTCGAACTGGCCTGGGAGGCCCTGGAGGACGCCGGAGTCGTCCCCGCCACCCTCCGGGGCAGCCGCACCGCCGTGTTCGTCGGCACCCTGCGCGACGACTACGCCGGACTCGTCTACCGGTACGGCGACCAGGCCGTCACCCAGCACACCATGGCCGGGGTCAACCGCGGCGTCATCGCCAACCGCGTCTCCTACTTCCTCGGCCTCCAGGGCCCCAGCCTCACGGTCGACGCCGCCCAGTCCTCGTCGCTCGTCGCCGTCCACCTCGCCTGCGAGTCGCTGCGCACCGGCGAGTCCGAGACCGCCATCGCGGCCGGCGTGAACCTCAACCTCCTCACCGAGGCCGCCCTCGCCGAGGAGCGCTTCGGCGGACTCTCGCCCGACGGCACCGCCTACACCTTCGACGCCCGCGCCAACGGCTTCGTCCGCGGCGAGGGCGCCGGCGTCGTCGTCCTCAAGCCCCTCGACCGCGCCCTCGCCGACGGCGACCGGATCTACGGCGTCATCCGCGGCAGCGCCGTCAACAACGACGGCGCCACCCCGGGCCTCACCGTGCCCAGCGCCGCCGCCCAGGAGCAGGTCCTCCGCGAGGCGTACACCAAGGCCGGCGTCACCCCCGCCGAAGTGCAGTACGTCGAACTCCACGGCACCGGCACCCCGGTCGGCGACCCCATCGAGGCCGCCGCCCTCGGCGCCGTCCTCGGTGCGGGCCGCGCGGCCGGCGAGCCCCTGCACGTGGGCTCCGCCAAGACCAACGTCGGCCACCTCGAAGGCGCCGCCGGCATCACCGGGCTCATCAAGACCCTGCTCAGCCTGACCCACCGAGAGCTCCCGCCGAGCCTCAACTTCGAGACGCCCAACCCGGCCATCCCGCTCGACGACCTCGGCCTCGCCGTGCAGCGCGAGCTGTCCGCCTGGCCGCACCCCGAGCGCGAACTGATCGCCGGTGTCTCGTCCTTCGGCATGGGCGGCACCAACGCCCACGTCGTCGTGGCGGAGAGCCCCGTACGCGAGACCGCGGCCCCCGGCGGCGAGCCGGCCCCCGCCGCGCGGGCCGGCCTCACCCCCTGGGTGCTGTCCGGGCGCACCCCCGAGGCGCTGCGCGCCCAGGCCGCCCGCCTGCACCAGGCCCTCGCCGACGGCGCCGCCGCGCCCGACGCGGCCGACGTCGGCTGGTCGCTCCTCACCACCCGCACCCTCTTCGACCACCGCGCCGTCGTCCTCGGCGCCGGCACCGGTGAACTCCTCGCCGCCACCGGCGCCTTCGCCGCCGGCGACCCGGCGCCCGGCGCCGTCAGTGGCACCGCCGCCGAGGCGGGCAGGACGGCGTTCCTGTTCACCGGCCAGGGCGCGCAGCGCGCCGGCATGGGCCTCGAACTGGCGCAGAAGTTCCCCGAGTTCGCCGAGGCGTTCGACGAGGTCGTCGCCGTCCTCGACGGTCTGCTGAAGGTCTCCCTGCGCGAGGTGATCGCCTCGGGCGAGAACCTGGACCGCACCGGGATGACACAGCCGGCGCTGTTCGCCGTCGAGGTCGCCCTCTTCCGGCTCGTCGAGTCGTGGGGCGTCCGCCCCGACTTCGTGGCCGGTCACTCGATCGGCGAGCTGGCCGCCGCGCACGTGGCCGGGGTGCTGTCCCTGGAGGACGCCTGCCGCCTCGTCGTCGCGCGCGCCTCCCTGATGGACGCGCTGCCGTCCGGCGGCGCGATGGTCGCCGTCCAGGCCGCCGAGGACGAGGTCCTCCCGCTCCTCGAAGGCCGGGTCACGGTCGCGGCCGTCAACGGCCCGACCTCGGTCGTCATCTCCGGCGACGAGGACGCGGTCCTCGCGGTCGCGGAGAAACTGCGCGAGCAGGGCCGCAAGACCAAGCGGCTCACGGTCTCCCACGCGTTCCACTCCCCGCACATGGACGGCATGCTCGACGACTTCCGTACGGAGGCCGCCAAGCTCACCTACGCCGAGCCGGCCATCCCGGTCGTCTCCACGCTCACGGGCCGTCTCGCCGAGGGCGACGACCTGCGGACCCCGCAGTACTGGGCCGACCAGGTCCGCGGCGCGGTCCGGTTCGCCGACGCCGTCGGCACCCTGGAGACCGCCGGAGTCGGCGTCTTCCTCGAACTCGGCCCCGACGGCGTCCTCTCCGCGATGACCCGCGACTCGGTGGCCGCCGTGGACCGCGTCACCGCCGTCCCCGTGCTGCGCCGCGACCGCGACGAGGCGCAGACCTTCACCGCCGCGCTCGCCGCCGCCTTCGTGCACGGCGTGCCCGTCGACTGGACCCGCGCCTTCGAGGGCGCCTCGCCGCGCCAGGTCGCCCTGCCCACGTACGCCTTCCAGCGGCAGCCGTACTGGGTCTCCGGCAGCCCGCGCGCCGCGGCGGAGCTTCCCGCCGCCTCCCCGGCCGGGACCGAGGCGTCCGCGGCGCCGCGCGCCCACGGCGGCGCGTTCGCCCAGCGGCTCACGGGCCTCGGCGAGGCCGAGCGCCGCACCACCGTCGCCGACCTCGTCTTCGCCCACGTCGCCGCCGTCCTGGAGTACGCGAGCCCCTCGGCCGTCGACGCCCGGCTCCCGTTCAAGGACCTCGGCTTCGACTCGCTGATGTCGGTCGAACTGCGGGAGTCCCTCGCCACCGCGACCGGCCTCCGGCTGCCCAGCGGCCTGCTCTTCGACCACCCCACCCCCGCCGCCCTGGTCGAGCACCTGCTCGCCGAGCTCACCGGCGTCCGTGACGCGGACGACGACCTGTTCACGCCGGTCGCCGGCGACGACGAGCCCATCGCCATCGTCGGCATGGCCTGCCGCTACCCGGGCGGCGTCGCCTCGCCCGAGGAGCTGTGGCGGATCGTCGCGGACGGCGTCGACGCCATCGGCGGCTTCCCCGAGGACCGCGGCTGGCCCGAGGACCTCTTCGACCCCGACCCGGACCGCAGCGGACGCAGCGCCGTCGACCGGGGCGGCTTCCTGCGCGGCGCGGGCTCCTTCGACGCCGGCTTCTTCGGCATCTCCCCCCGCGAGGCCCTCGCCATGGACCCGCAGCAGCGGCTCCTCCTGGAGACCGCGTGGGAGGCCGTCGAGCGCGCCGGGATCGACCCGGAGACGCTGAAGGGCAGCCGCACCGGCGTCTTCGTCGGCGCCACCACCCTCGACTACGGGCCGCGCATGCACGAGGGCGCCGAGGCCGTCGAGGGCCACCTCCTCACCGGCACCACGCCCAGCGTCATGTCCGGCCGCATCGCCTACCAGCTCGGCCTCGTCGGCCCCGCCGTCACCATCGACACGGCCTGCTCGTCCTCGCTCGTCGCCCTCCACATGGCCGTCCGCTCGGTCCGGCAGGGCGAGTCCCGGATGGCCATCGCGGGCGGCGCCAGCATCATGTCGACGCCCGGCATGTTCGTCGAGTTCTCCCGCCAGCGGGGCCTCGCCGCCGACGGCCGCTCCAAGTCCTTCTCCGCCGCCGCCGACGGCACCTCCTGGGCCGAGGGCGTCGGCCTCCTCGTCGTCGAGCGGCTCTCGGACGCCCGCCGCCACGGCCACCGCGTCCTCGCCGTCATCCGCGGCACCGCGATCAACCAGGACGGCGCCAGCAACGGCCTCACCGCCCCCAACGGCCCCTCCCAGCAGCGCGTCATCCGGCAGGCGCTCGCCGACGCCGGACTCACCGGCGCCGACGTGGACGCCGTCGAGGCGCACGGCACCGGCACCCGCCTCGGCGACCCCATCGAGGCCGAGGCCCTGCTCGCCACCTACGGCCAGGACCGGCCCGGCGACCGCCCCTTCTACCTGGGCTCGCTGAAGTCCAACATCGGCCACGCCCAGGCCGCGGCCGGCGTCGGCGGCATCATCAAGATGGTCGAGGCCATGCGCCACGGCGTCCTGCCCCGCACCCTCCACGTGGACGAGCCCAGCCCGCACATCGACTGGGAGTCCGGCGCGGCGCGCCTCCTCACCGAGGAGACCCCCTGGCCCGAGGCCGGCCGGCCCCGCCGTGCCGCCGTGTCCTCCTTCGGCATCAGCGGCACCAACGCCCACGTCGTCCTGGAGCAGGGCGACGAGTCCGAGGCCCCCGCCGCCGACACCACCGACGGCGCCGCCGCCCCCGCCCTGTGGGTGCTGTCCGCCCGTGACCAGGACGCCCTGCGCGAGCAGGCCGCCCGCCTGCACGCCCACCTCACCGAGCACCCCGGCACCGAGGCCGCCTCCGTCGGCGCCGCGCTCGCCGCCCGCACCGCCTTCGAACAGCGCGCGGCCGTGTACGGCTCCACCACCGAGGAACTCCTCACCGGGCTCGACGCGCTCGCCCGGGGCGCCGACGCCGCCCACGTCGTCACCGGCGACGCCGCCCGCGCCGGGCGCACCGCCTTCGTCTTCACCGGCCAGGGCGCCCAGCGCGCCGGCATGGGCCGCGAACTGTACGCCGCCCACCCGGTGTTCGCCCGCGCCCTCGACGAGGTCGTCGACAGCCTCGACCCGCACCTCGACCGGCCGCTGCGCGAGCTGCTGTTCGCCGAGCCGGGCACCCCGGAGGCGGAGCTGCTCGACCTGACCACGTACACCCAGCCCGCCCTGTTCGCCGTCGAGGTCGCCCTCTTCCGGCTCCTCGCACACCACGGGCTCGCCCCCGACCTGCTCGCCGGACACTCCATCGGCGAACTCGCCGCCGCGCACGCCGCCGGCGTGTTCTCCCTCGCCGACGCCGCCCGTCTGGTGGCCGCCCGCGGCCGGCTGATGCAGGCCGCGCGGGCAGGCGGCGCGATGATCGCCGTCGAGGCCTCCGCCGACGAGATCACCGAGAGCCTCACCGGCTACGAGGGCCGCGTCGCGCTCGCCGCCGTCAACGGCCCCACCGCGGTCGTGATCTCCGGCGACGCCGACGCCGCCGAGGAGATCGCCGAGACGTGGCGCGCCCGCGACCGCAGGACCCGCAGGCTCACCGTCAGCCACGCCTTCCACTCCCCGCACATGGACTCCGTCCTCGACGAGTTCCGCCGCACGGCCGAGGAGCTGGACTACCGCGAGCCCGCCGTCCCCGTCGTCTCCACCGTCACCGGCACGGTGGCCAAACCCGGGCAGCTCACCTCGCCCGCGTACTGGGTCACCCAGATCCGCGAGGCCGTCCGCTTCTTCGACGCCGTCCGCACCCTGGAGGAGCAGGGCGCGACCGTCTTCGTCGAGGTCGGCCCCGACGCCGTGCTCACCGCCATGGCCACGAGCTCCTTCGCCACCCCGGCCGCCCGCGCCTTCCCGCTGCTGCGGTCCGGGCGCGCCGAGCCCGGCACCCTCCTCGCGGGCATCGGCGGCGCCCACGCCGCCGGCGCGCCCCTGGACCGCGCCTCGTTCTTCCCCGGGGCCCGGCCCGACGCCGCCCTGCCCACGTACGCCTTCCAGCGCGCCCACTACTGGCTGGCCCCGCAGGCCTCCGGCGACGCCCGCAGCCTCGGCCTGGACCCGGCCGACCACCCGCTGCTCGCCACCACCGTCCGGCTCGCCGACCGCGAGGACGTCGTCCTCACCAGCCGCCTCTCCCTGAGCGCCCACCCCTGGCTGGCCGACCACACCATCGGCGGCACCGTCCTCGTCCCCGCCACCGCCTTCCTGGAGCTCGCCGTCGCGGCGGGCGACCAGACCGGCGCCGGCCGCGTCGAGGAGCTCACCCTGGAGGCCCCGCTCGCCCTGCCCCGCCAGGGCGCGGTGCGCGTGCAGGTCACCGTCGGAGCCCCCGACGCCACGGGCGCCCGCCCGTTCACCGTCCACTCGTCGCCCGAGACCCGGGTGAGCGACGACGCGGCGCCCCTCACCGACGGCGAGTCCCCGTGGACCCGCCACGTCACGGGCACCCTCGCCCCGGCGGACTCCACCGACGCCCCCGAGGGCCTGCGCGAGTGGCCGCCCGCCGGCGCGACCGCCGAGCCCCTCGACGGCGTGTACGAGCGCCTCCAGGACCTCGGCTACGCGTACGGGCCCGCCTTCCAGGGCTTCACCGCCCTCTGGCGCGACGGCGCCGACGTGTACGCCGAGATCCGGCTGCCCCAGGACCAGCACGAGCGGGCCGCCCGCTTCGGCGTGCACCCCGCACTGCTCGACGCCGTCCTGCACCCGCTGGTCCTCGACGCCGCCAAGGACAGCGCGCCGGACGAGATCCGGCTGCCCTTCGCCTGGTCCGACACCGTCCTCCACGCGTCCGGGGCCACCGCCCTGCGCGTCCGGATCTCGCCCGCCGGACCCGACACGGTCTCCCTGCTGCTCGCCGACACGACCGGCGCCCCGGTGGCGTCCGTCGCGGCCCTGACCCTGCGGCCGGTGCCCAAGGCGCGCCTGGGCCGGACCGCCGACACGGCGCCCGACGCGCTGTACCGCGTGGAGTGGCAGGAGGCCGGCGCAGAGCCGTCCGAGGCCACGCCCGAGCCCGTCGTCCTCCGCGTCCCGCACGCCCCCGACGCCGACGACCGGCCGTCCGCCGCGCACGCCGCATCCCGCACCGCGCTCGACCTCCTCCAGCGGCACCTGGCCGACGAGGCGCACGCCGACGCGCCGCTCCTCGTCGTCACCCGCGGCGCGGTCGCGGCCCTGCCCGGCGACGAGGTGGACGGGCTCGCCGCCGCCCCGGTCTGGGGACTCGTCCGCTCCGCCCAGGCCGAACACCCGGGCCGCATCGTCCTCCTGGACGTGGACACCGAGGAAGCCGGCACGGACACCGACGTGTTCGCGCGGGCCCTGGCCACCGGCGAGCCGCAGCTCGCGCTGCGCGACGGACGCCTCCACGCGCCCCGCCTCGCCCGCGCCACCGCCGCGCCGGAAGCCGACGGCGACGCGCGGCCGGCCGCCTTCGACCCGGACGGCACCGTCCTCGTCACCGGCGGCACCGGCGGCCTCGGCGCCCTGTTCGCCCGCCACCTGGTCACCGCCCACGGCGTCCGCCACCTGCTGCTGAGCAGCCGGCGCGGCCCCGCCACCCCCGGCGCCGACGAGCTGACCGCCGAACTGTCCGCCCTCGGCGCCCACGTCACCGTGGCCGCCGCCGACGCCGGCGACCGCGACGACGTCGCGGCCCTGCTGGCCGGCGTCCCCGCCGCGCACCCGCTGACGGCCGTCGTGCACACCGCCGGCGTCCTCGACGACGCCACCGTCGCCGCGCTCACCCCCGAGCAGCTCGCCACCGTCCTCGCCCCCAAGGTGGACGCCGCCTGGCACCTGCACGACCTCACCCGCGACCTGGGCCTGTCGGCCTTCGTCCTCTTCTCGTCGGTGTCCGGCATCACCGGCACCGCGGGACAGGCCAACTACGCGGCGGCCAACACCTTCCTGGACGCCCTGGCCGCCCACCGCCACGCCCGGGGCCTGCCCGCCCTGTCGCTGGCCTGGGGCCTGTGGGACGCCCAGCAGGGCATGGGCGCCGGGCTCGGCGAGGCCGACCTGGCCCGCTGGACGCGCGCCGGCATCAACCCGCTCGACGCGGCCCGCGGCCTCGCCCTCTTCGACGCCGCCCTCGCCTCGGGCGACGCCCTCGCCGTCCCGGCCGCCTTCGACCTGCCGCGCCTCCGCGCCGCGGGCGAGCCGTCCGCCCTGCTGCGCCGGATCGTCCCGGCCGCCGCCCGTGCCCGCCGGGCCGTGGCGTCCGGCCCGGGCGCGGCCGGCTCGGACTGGGCCGGTCAGCTCGCCGCGCTCTCCGCGGAGGAGCGGGCCGCCGCCGTCCTCGACCTGGTGCGCGGTGTCGTCGCCACCGTGCTCGGCCACGCCGACGCCCGGTCCGTCGACCCCGAACGGGCCTTCAAGGACACCGGGTTCGACTCCCTCGCGGGCGTCGAGCTCCGCAACCGGCTGAACGCCGCCACCGGGCTCCGGCTCCCCGCCACCCTGGTCTTCGACCACCCGAGCCCGGCCGCGGTCGCCGCGTTCCTCCTCGGCAAGGCCGAGGGCGCCGCCGGCGCCGCCGCGCCCGCCGCCCCCGTGAAGAAGCGCGCCGCGACCGCGAACGAGCCGATCGCGATCGTCGGCATGGCCTGCCGCTACCCGGGCGGGGTCTCCTCGCCCCAGGACCTGTGGCGGCTCGTCTCCGACGGCGTCGACGCCATCAGCGAGTTCCCCGTCAACCGCGGCTGGAACCTCGACGACCTGTACGACCCCGACCCGGAGCAGGCCGGCACCTCCTACGTCCGCCACGGCGGCTTCCTCCACGACGCCGACCTGTTCGACCGGGAGTTCTTCGGCATCTCGCCGCGCGAGGCCACCGCGACCGACCCGCAGCACCGCCTCCTCCTGGAGACCGCCTGGGAGACCTTCGAGAGCGCCGGCATCGACCCGGCGACCCTCCGCGGCTCCCACACCGGCGTGTACACCGGCGCGATGTACGACGACTACGCGGCCCGGCTGCCCGCCAGCCCCGAGGAGTTCGAGGGCTTCCTCCTCGCCGGCAACCTCTCCAGCGTCGTCTCCGGCCGGCTGTCCTACACGTACGGCCTCGAAGGCCCGGCCGTCACGGTGGACACCGCCTGCTCCTCGTCCCTGGTCGCCCTGCACCTCGCGGCCAACGCCCTGCGCGGCGGCGAGGTCGACCTCGCCCTCGCCGGCGGCGTCACCGTGATGGCGGGACCCAGCGTGTTCGTGGAGTTCTCGCGCCAGCGCGGACTCTCGCCCGACGGCCGCAGCAAGTCGTTCTCGGCGGACGCGGACGGCACCGGCTGGGCCGAGGGCGTGGGCCTGCTGCTCGTCGAGCGCCTGTCGGACGCCGTGCGCAACGGCCACCAGGTCCTCGCCGTGCTGAAGGGCTCCGCCGTCAACCAGGACGGTGCGAGCAACGGCCTGACCGCCCCCAACGGCCCGGCCCAGGAGCGGGTCATCCGCCAGGCCCTGACGGCCGCCGGCCTGACCGCCGCCGACGTGGACGCGGTCGAGGCGCACGGCACCGGCACCCGCCTCGGCGACCCCATCGAGGCGCAGGCGCTCCTCAACACCTACGGCCAGGACCGGCCGGAGGACCGCCCGCTGTACCTCGGCTCGCTCAAGTCGAACATCGGCCACTCCCAGGCCGCCGCCGGCGTCGGCGGCGTCATCAAGATGATCGAGGCCATGCGCCACGGCGTCCTGCCGCGCACCCTCCACGCCGACGAGCGCAGCCCGCACGTCGACTGGGAGGCCGGCTCCATCGAGCTCCTCACCGAGGAGACCCCGTGGCCCGAGGCCGGCCGGCCCCGCCGGGCCGCCGTGTCCTCCTTCGGCATCAGCGGCACCAACGCCCACGTCATCATCGAGCAGCCGCCGGCGAAGGCCGCCGCCGGCACGGCGGCGGAGCGGCCGGCCACCCCGGCCGTCCCCGTCACCCCGTGGCTCCTCTCCGCCCGCGGCGAGGACGCGCTGCGCGCCCAGGCCGCCCGCCTCCACGCGTACGTCACCGAGAACCCCGGCACCGACCCCGCCGACATCGGCTGGTCCCTGGCCACCACCCGGGCCCTGCTCGACGACCGCGCCGCCGTCACCGCCGGCGGACGCGACGAACTCCTCGCCGGACTCGACGCCCTGGCCCGCGGCCAGGTCTCCCCGGACGTCGTCCGGGCCGCCGCCCGGCGCGGCAAGACCGCGTTCCTGCTGACGGGCCAGGGCTCCCAGCGGCTCGGCATGGGCCGGGAGCTGTACGAGACCTCGCCCGTGTACGCCGCCGCGTTCGACGCGGTCTGCGGACGGCTGGACCAGGAACTGCCCCGCCCCCTGAAGGAGGTGCTGTTCGCGCCGGCCGACTCCGCGGACGCCGCCCTCGTCGACCAGACGGCCTTCACCCAGGCCGCCCTGTTCGCCGTCGAGACCGCCCTGTTCCGGCTCCTCGAACACCACGGCATCACCCCGGACTACCTCCTCGGCCACTCCATCGGCGAGGTCACCGCCGCCCACCTGGCCGGCGTCCTCGACCTCGACCACGCCTGCGTCCTCGTCGCCGAACGCGGACGGCTCATGCAGGCCGCCCGCGAGGGCGGCGCCATGGCCGCGCTCCAGGCGACCGAGGACGAGGTCCGCGCCGAGCTCGCCGGGCTCCCCGCCGGCGCCGCCGTCACCGTCGCCGGGCTCAACGGCCCGTCGTCCACGGTGATCTCCGGCGACGCCGACCACGTGGCGGCCCTCGCCGCCGCCTGGAAGGAGAAGGGCCGCAAGGCCAAGGTGCTGTCCGTCAGCCACGCCTTCCACTCCCCGCACATGGAGGAGGTCCTCGACGAGTTCCGGGAGGTCGCCGGCGGGCTCGTCTACCATGCCCCCCGCATCCCCGTCGTCTCCAACCTCACCGGCGGGCTCGCCACCCCCGAGCAGCTGGCCTCGGCCGACTACTGGGCGAGCCACATCCGCGAGGCCGTCCGCTTCCTCGACGGCGTGCGGACCCTGGAGGCCGCCGGGGTCACCGAGTGGATCGAACTCGGCCCCGACGGCGTCCTCACCGCCCTCGTCCAGGACTGCCTCACCGAGGACCCGGGGGTCGTCGCCCCCGTCCTGCGGCGGGACCGCCCCGAGGGCCGCTCCTTCGCCGCGGTGCTCGGCCTGCTCGCCGCCTCCGGCGCGTCCGTCGACTGGGACGCCGTCTTCCCCGGCGCCCGCAGGACCGCCCTCCCGTCGTACGCCTTCCAGCACGCCCGCTACTGGCTCGACGGCCCGGCCGGCGGCACCGGCGACGCGAACGGCCTCGGCCTGTCCGGCACGGACCACCCGCTGCTCGGCGCCGCCGTCGCCCTCGCCGACCGCGACGAGTACGTCCTCACCGGCCGCGTCTCGCGCGGCGGCCACCCGTGGCTCGCCGACCACGCCGTCGCCGGAGTGACCCTCCTGCCCGGCACCGGCCTCCTCGAACTCGTGGCCCGCGCCGCCGAGGAGACCGGCGCGAGCCACGTCGAGGAACTCACCCTCGCCGCCCCGCTCGTCCTGCCGGAGACCGGCGCCCTGCACCTCCAGGTCGCCGTCGGCGCCGCCGACGACACCGGACGCCGCACCGTCGACATCCACTCCCGGCCCGAGGCGGACGCCGACGGAGCCGGCTGGACCCGGCACGCCACCGGCACGCTCGCCGCCGACGGGACCCCCGCACCCGAGGCGCTCGCGGCCTGGCCGCCCGCCGGGGCCGAGGAGGTCGACCTGACCGGCGCGTACGACCGGCTCCTGGAGCAGGGCTACGGCTACGGCCCGGCGTTCCAGGGCCTGCGCCGGGTCTGGAAGGCCGAGGGCGAACTCTTCGCCGAGGTCTCGCTCGGGGAGGAACAGCGTGCCGACGCGGCCCGCTTCGGGCTGCACCCGGCGCTCCTCGACGCCGCCCTGCACACCCTGCTCCCGGGCGTCGCCGACAAGGACGGCCGGTCCTGGCTGCCCTTCGCCTGGAACGGCGCCGCCCTCCACGCGACCGGCGCCACCGCCCTGCGCGTACGACTGGCCCTGACCAGCCCCGACGCCGACACCCTGCAGGCCGCGCTCACCGTCACCGACGGCGCCGGCACGCCCGTCGCCACCGTGGAGAACCTGCACCTGCGCCCGCTCTCCCTCGACGTCCTGCGCGCCGCCGGAGCGGGCACCCGGGACGGACTCCTCCGTGTCGCGTGGACGGCACTGCCGCCCACCACGGGCGAGCCCGCCCTGCCCGAGGACCGCTTCGAGCTGCCGGCCGGCGCCACGGACGTGTCGGACGTGCCGGCGGCACCGGGCCTGGTCGTCCTGCCGCTGGCGCCCGGCGGCGCCGTGACGGGCGAGGCGGCGCGCGGCGCCGTGGCCCGGGTCCTCGACGTGGTGCGCTCCTGGCTCGCCGAGGAGCGGTTCGCCGAGTCGCGGCTCGTGGTCGTGACGCGCGGCGCGGTCTCCGTCGGCGGCGGGGACGTGACCGACCTGACGCACGCCGGCGTGTGGGGTCTGGTGCGCTCCGCGCAGACCGAGAACCCCGGCCGGATCGTCCTCGTCGACCTCGACCCCGGCCTTGACCCCGCCGAGGCGTCCGACGCCTCGGACCAGGCCCTCGCCGCCGCCCTGGCGAGCGGCGAGCCGCAGGTCGCGGTGCGCGCCGAGGCGCTGCTCGTGCCCCGGCTCGCCCGGGCCCAGGCGGACACCGAGGACACCGGTGAGTCCGGTGCCCGCTGGGACGCGGGTACGGTGCTGATCACGGGTGCCACGGGTGCGCTGGGCGCGGTCCTGGCCCGGCACGTGGTGGCCGAGCACGGCGCCCGTCACCTGCTGCTCGTCAGCCGTCGGGGCGAGAACGCCCCGGGCGCCGCCGAG
The DNA here is from genome assembly GCF_040633895.1 of Streptomyces sp. NPDC007863. Classification (NCBI taxonomy): domain Bacteria; kingdom Bacillati; phylum Actinomycetota; class Actinomycetes; order Kitasatosporales; family Streptomycetaceae; genus Streptomyces; species Streptomyces sp. NPDC007863. The sequence continues at coordinate 254,050 of NZ_JBEYEI010000009.1, read as the reverse complement.
CTGCGCGCGGAGCTGGAGGAGGCCGGTGCGTCGGTGACGGTCGCGGCGTGCGACGTGACGGACCGGGAGGCGCTGGCCGGACTCCTGGCCGCCGTCCCCGCCGAGCAGCCGCTCACCGCCGTCGTCCACACCGCCGGCATCGTCGAGGACGGCGTCTTCTCCGCCCTCACGCACCGGCAGCTCGACGCCGTGCTGCTGCCCAAGGTCGACGCGGCGTGGAACCTCCACGAGCTCACCCGCGAGCTCGACCTCACCGCCTTCGTCCTCTACTCGTCGGTCGCCGGCCTCCTCGGCACCGCCGGGCAGGCTAACTACGCGTCCGGCAACACCTTCCTCGACGCCCTGGCGGCGCACCGCCGGGCCCAGGGCCTGCCGGGTCTGTCGCTGGCCTGGGGCCTGTGGGCGGAGAGCAGCGAACTGTCCGGCAGCCTCACGGACGCCGACATCAAGCGGCTCGCCCGCTCGGGCCTCCTGCCGCTGCGCACGGCCGAGGCCATGGAGCTGTTCGACGCCGCCCCCGCCACCGGGGAAGCCGTCCTCGGCGTCACGCGCCTCGACACCGCGGCGCTGCGCTCCGCCGACACCGAACCGCCGGTCCTGCTGCGCGGCCTGGTCCGCAAGGCACCGAAGCGCGCGGCGGCCGCCGCCACCGGCGACCAGGCGGGCGGCGCCACCCTCGCGGAGCGGCTCGCCTCCCTGTCCCCGGGCCAGCAGGAAGCGGCCCTCGTGGACCTGGTGCGGGCGCAGGTGGCCGGGGTCCTCGGCCACGCCGACCCGTCGGCGATCGACGCCGACCGGGCGTTCCAGGAGCTGGGCTTCGACTCGCTGACCGCCGTCGAGCTCCGCAACCGCCTCAACACCGCCACCGGCCTGCGGCTGCCGACCACGTTGGTCTTCGACCACCCGAACCCCGGCGCCCTCGCCACCCACCTGCGCGACCAGCTCGGCCTCGACGGAACCCCGTCCGCCGAACCCGTCCTCAAGGAACTCTCCCGCCTCACCTCGCTGATCAAGGAGGTGGCGGCCGCCGGCTCCGACGGCCAGGCCCTCCTCACCGCCCGGCTGCGCGAGCTGCTCAGCCTGGCCGAGACGGCCGGGGTCGACGCCGCCCCCGGCGGTCGCGAGGACGACGACGCGGACCTGGAGAGCGCCAGCGACGAGGAGCTGTTCGCCCTGCTCGACGAGCTGGAGTGAGCACCGCACCGCGCGCACAGGCGCCGTACCCAACGCCACAGCCATCGGCGGACCGCCGCCGCCACACGCACACCACATCTGGGGGGAAGGACACCATGTCGGGCGAGGAGAAACTCCGCGATTACCTCAAGCGGGCCATCGCGGATGCCCGCGACGCGCGCAGGCGCCTGCGCGAAGTGGAGGACAGGCAGCAGGAACCCATCGCGATCGTCGGCATGGCCTGCCGCTACCCGGGCGGGGTCACCTCGCCCGAGGACCTGTGGCGGCTGGTCGCCGACGGCGTGGACGCGGTGTCCGAGTTCCCGGACAACCGCGGCTGGGACGTCGACTCCCTGTACGACCCGGACCCCGAGAGCGTCGGCAAGACCTACGGGCGCGAGGGCGGCTTCCTCCACGACGCCGACCGCTTCGACCCCGAGTTCTTCGGCATGTCGCCGCGCGAGGCCGTCGCCGTCGACCCGCAGCAGCGCCTGCTGCTCCAGACGGCCTGGGAGGCCTTCGAGCGGGCCGGCATCGACCCCGAGGACGTCCGCGGCAGCCGGACCGGCGTGTTCACCGGCGTCATGTACAACGACTACGGCTCCCGCCCCCACCTGCCCCCGGAGGGCGTCGAGGGCTACCTGTTCAGCGGCAGCGCCGGCAGCATCGCCTCCGGCCGGCTCGCCTACACGTACGGCCTCGAAGGCCCGGCCGTGACCGTGGACACCGCCTGCTCGTCGTCCCTGGTCGCCCTGCACCTCGCGGCCAACGCCCTGCGGCGCGGCGAGTGCGACCTCGCCCTCGCGGGCGGCGCCACGGTGATGTCCACCCCGGTCGCCTTCATCGAGTTCTCCCGGCTCCGCGGCCTCGCCGCCGACGGCCGCTGCAAGTCGTTCTCGGCGGACGCCGACGGCACCGGCTGGGCCGAGGGCGTGGGCCTGCTGCTCGTCGAGCGCCTGTCGGACGCGGTACGCAACGGGCACCAGGTCCTGGCCGTGGTGCGGGGTTCGGCGGTGAACCAGGACGGCGCCAGCAACGGCCTCACCGCCCCCAACGGCCCCGCCCAGGAGCGGGTCATCCGCCAGGCCCTGACCTCCGCCGGCCTGTCCGCCGCCGAGGTCGACGCCGTCGAGGCGCACGGCACCGGCACCCGGCTCGGCGACCCCATCGAGGCGCAGGCCATCCTCAACACGTACGGAAGCGACCGCGAACGCCCCGTGTACCTCGGGTCGTTGAAGTCCAACATCGGCCACGCCCAGGCCGCGTCCGGCGTCGGCGGCGTGATCAAGATGGTGGAGGCGATGCGCCACGGCGTGCTGCCCCGCACCCTCCACATCGACGAGCCGACGCCGCACGTCGACTGGGAGAGCGGCGCGGTCGAGCTGCTCGCGCAGGAGACGCCGTGGCCCGAGGCCGACCGGCCCCGCCGCGTCGGCGTGTCCTCCTTCGGCTTCGGCGGCACCAACGCCCACGTCATCATCGAGCAGCCCTCGGCGCCGGTCGCCGCCGAGGACGAGACGACGGAACAGCCCGCACCGGCCGACCAGGCGGCCCAGGCCGCCCAGGCCGCCCCCGCCGTCGAGCTGCCGGTCGTGCCCTGGCCGCTCTCCGGCAAGACCCCCGAGGCCCTGACCGCCCAGGCCCGCAAGCTCCTCACCGCCGTGGAGACGGCCGACGTCGACCTGCGTCCTGCCGACGTCGGTTTCTCGCTGGCGGCCGGTCGTGCGGTGCTCGATCACCGGGCCGTGGTCGTCGGTGACGACCGCGAGGCCCTGCTGTCGGGGCTGCGGGAGCTCGCCGAGGGCGGCACCAGCGCCTCCGTCGTGCGGGGTGCCGGGCGCTCGGGCAAGACGGCGTTCCTGTTCACGGGCCAGGGCGCGCAGCGCGCCGGCATGGGTCTGGAACTGGCCGACGCGTTCCCGGAGTTCGCGAAGGCGTTCGGCGAGGTCGTCGGTGTGCTCGACGGTCTGCTGAAGGTGTCGCTGCGCGAGGTGATCGCCTCGGGCGGCGAGGCCCTGGACCGTACGGGGATGACGCAGCCGGCGCTGTTCGCGGTCGAGGTCGCGCTCTTCCGGCTCGTCGAGTCGTGGGGTGTGCGCCCCGACTTCGTGGCCGGTCACTCGATCGGCGAGCTGGCGGCCGCGCACGTGGCCGGGGTGCTGTCCCTGGAGGACGCGGCCCGTCTGGTGGTGGCGCGTGCGTCCCTCATGGACGCGCTGCCGTCGGGTGGTGCGATGGTGGCCGTGCAGGCCGCGGAGGACGAGGTCCTGCCGCTGCTTGAGGGCCGGGTGGCGGTCGCGGCCGTCAACGGTCCGACGTCGGTGGTGATCTCCGGTGACGAGGACGCGGTCCTCGCGGTCGCGGAGAAGCTGCGCGAGCAGGGCCGCAAGACCAAGCGGCTGACCGTCTCGCACGCCTTCCACTCCCCGCACATGGACGGCATGCTCGACGACTTCCGCACGGAGGCCGCCAAGCTGACGTTCGCGGAGCCGTCGATTCCCGTCGTGTCGACGCTGACGGGCCGTCTGGCCGAGGGCGACGACCTGCGGACGCCGCAGTACTGGGCCGACCAGGTCCGTGGCGCGGTCCGGTTCGCCGACGCCGTCGGCACCCTGGAGACCGCCGGAGTCGGCGTCTTCCTCGAACTCGGCCCCGACGGCGTGTTGTCGGCCATGGCGGCGGAGTCCGTCGAGGACGGGACGCTCGTCGCCGGTCTGCGGCGCGACCGTTCCGAGCCGGACACCCTGGTGGCCGCGCTCGGGCAGCTGCACGCCGCCGGCGTTCCGGTGGACTGGGACGCGTACTTCGCCCCGGCCCAGCCGGGCCGGGTCACCCTGCCCACCTACGCGTTCCAGACGCAGCGCTACTGGCTGGAGTCCGGCTCGGCCGCTTCCGCCGGTGCGAGCGGCGGTCACCCGCTGCTCGGTGCGGCCGTCACCGTCGCCGGCTCCGAGGACACCCTCTTCACCAGCCGCGTCAGCCGCCGCACCCACCCCTGGCTCGCCGACCACCGGATCCTCGACACCGACCTCTTCCCGGGGACGGGCTTCGTGGAGCTGGCGACGGCGGCGGGGGAGCGCCTCGGCGCCGGCCGCGTCGAGGATCTGACCCTCGCGGCCCCGCTCGTGCTGCCGGCGTCCGGCGGTGTCCGGATCCAGGTCCTCGTCGGCGGCGCCGACGCCTCGGGCCGCCGGAGCGTCGGCGTCTACTCCCGCCCCGACGGCGACGACGCAGCGGCCGCCGAGCCGTGGGTGGCGCATGCCACGGGCACCCTCGCCCCGGTCGGCCCGGAGACCCCGGAGGGGCTGGCCGCCTGGCCGCCCGTCGGGGCCGAAGAGGCCGAACTCGACGGGATCTACGCGCGGTTGTCGGAGCTCGGCTACGGCTACGGCCCGGCGTTCCAGGGCCTGCGCCGGGTCTGGAAGGCAGAGGGCGAGCTGTTCGCCGAGGTGGCGCTGGGGGAGGAGCAGCGTGCCGACGCGGCCCGCTTCGGGCTGCACCCGGCGCTCCTCGACGCCGCCCTGCACACCCTGCTGCCGGGTGTCGCCGACAGCAAGGGCCAGGAGGGCTTCCCGTTCTCCTGGTCCGGCGTCCAGGTGCACGCCCTCGGCGCGTCGGCGCTGCGCGTACGGCTCCGGCTCACCGGGCCCGAGTCGGTCGCGCTGACCGTCGCCGACGCCTCGGGCGCGCCCGTCGCCACCGTCGAGGAGCTGGCGCTGCGTCCCCTCTCCCGGGAGGCGCTGCGCGCCGCGGCCACCCAGGTCCGCGACGGGCTGTACGCCGTCTCGTGGACGCCCCTGCCCGCCCCGGCGGGTGAACTCGCCCTCCCCGGCGACCGGTTCGAGCTCGCCTCGGACGCGTCGGACCTGTCGGCGGTGTCCGCGCTGCCGGCGGTGCCGGGTGTCGTCGTGCTGCCGTTGATGTCCGGCGGCGCCGTCTCGGGCGAGGCGGCGCGCGGCGCCGTGGCCCGGGTCCTCGGCGTGGTGCGTTCCTGGCTGGCGGAGGACCGGTTCGCCGAGTCGCGGCTCGTGGTCGTGACGCGCGGCGCGGTCTCCGTCGGCGGCGGGGACGTGTCGGATCTGCTGCACGCCGGTGTGTGGGGTCTGGTGCGCTCCGCGCAGACCGAGAACCCGGACAGGATCGTCCTCGTCGACCTCGACGAGGAGACCGACGCGTCCGGCCGCGCCCTCGCCGCCGTCCTGGCGAGCGGGGAGGCGCAGGTCGCGGTGCGGGCGGGCTCGCTGCTCGTGCCCCGGCTCGCCCGGGCGCGGATGGACGCCGAGTCCGACAGTGACTTCGGTGCCCGCTGGGACGCGGGGACGGTGCTGATCACGGGTGCCACGGGTGCGCTGGGCGCGGTCCTGGCCCGGCACGTGGTGGCCGAGCACGGCGCCCGTCACCTGCTGCTCGTCAGCCGGCGCGGTGAAAGCGCCCCGGGCGCCGCCGAGCTGCGCGCGGAGCTGGAGGAGGCCGGTGCGTCGGTGACGGTCGCGGCGTGCGACGTGACGGACCGGGAGGCGCTGGCCGCACTCCTGGCCGCCGTCCCCGCCGAGCAGCCGCTCACCGCCGTCGTCCACACCGCGGGCGTCCTCGACGACGGGCTCATCGGCTCGCTCACCGCCGAGCGCCTCGACGCCGTGCTGCGGCCGAAGGTCGACGCGGCGTGGAACCTCCACGAGCTCACCCGCGAGCTCGACCTCACCGCCTTCGTCCTCTACTCCTCGATCGCGGGTCTCCTCGGCACCGCCGGGCAGGCGAACTACTCCGCGGGCAACACCTTCCTGGACGCCCTGGCGGCGCACCGCCGGGCCCAGGGCCTGCCGGGTCTGTCGCTGGCCTGGGGCCTGTGGGCGGAGAGCAGCGAGCTCTCCGGCGGTCTGTCGGACGTCGACCTCCAGCGCATGGCCCGCTCGGGCCTCCTGCCGCTGCGCACGGCCGAGGCCATGGAGCTGTTCGACGCCGCCCCCGCCACCGGCGAGGCCGTCCTCGCCGTCAACCGCATCGACCTCGCCGCGCTGCGCGGCGGGAACGGCGACCAGTCGCCGCTGCCGATGCTGCGGGCCCTGGCGCCGGCGGCGCCTCGCCGCGCCGGCTCCGCGAGCCACGGCGACGCCGCCCTGGCGGAGCGGCTCGCGCCGCTGACGCCGGCGCAGCGGGACGCGGCCCTGCTCGACCTGGTGCGGGCGCAGGTGGCCGGGGTCCTCGGCCACGCCGACCCGTCGGCGATCGACGCCGACCGGGCGTTCCAGGAGCTGGGCTTCGACTCGCTGACCGCCGTCGAGCTCCGCAACCGCCTCAACACCGCCACCGGCCTGCGCCTGTCGACCACTCTGGTCTTCGACCACCCGAACCCCGGCGCCCTCGCCACCCACCTGCGCGACCAGCTGGGCCTCGACGCGAACGCCCCGGCCGCCGCCGCCCCGGCGGCGCCCACCGTCGTCACGGCGGACGAGCCGATCGCGATCGTCGGCATGGCCTGCCGCTACCCGGGCGGGGTCACCTCGCCCCAGGACCTGTGGCGGCTGGTCGCCGACGGCGTGGACGCGGTGTCCGAGTTCCCGGACAACCGCGGCTGGGACGTCGACTCGCTGTACGACCCGGACCCGGAGAGCGTCGGCAAGACGTACACGCGCCACGGTGGCTTCCTGTACGACGCCGACCGCTTCGACCCCGAGTTCTTCGGCATGTCGCCGCGCGAGGCCCTGGCCACCGACCCGCAGCAGCGCCTGCTGCTCCAGACCGCGTGGGAGGCCTTCGAGAACGCGGGCGTGGACCCCGGCGCCCTGCGCGGCAGCCGGACCGGCGTCTACACCGGCGTCATGTACCACGACTACGGCGCCGGGGCCGCGTACATCCCCGACGACCTGGAGGGGTACCGCGCCGCCGGCATCGCGGGCAGCGTGGCCTCCGGCCGCGTCTCGTACACCCTCGGCCTGGAGGGTCCGGCCGTCACGGTGGACACCGCCTGCTCGTCGTCCCTGGTCGCCCTGCACCTCGCGGCCAACGCCCTGCGCAGCGGCGAGTGCGACCTCGCCCTCGCCGGCGGCGCGACCGTGATGTCCACCCCGCTGACGTACGTGGAGTTCTCCCGCCAGCGCGGGCTCTCGCCCGACGGCCGCTGCAAGTCGTTCTCGGCGGACGCGGACGGCACCGGCTGGGCCGAGGGCGTCGGTCTGCTGCTCGTCGAGCGCCTGTCGGACGCGGTACGCAACGGGCACCAGGTGCTCGCGGTGGTGCGGGGTTCGGCCGTGAACCAGGACGGCGCCAGCAACGGCCTCACCGCCCCGAACGGTCCCTCCCAGGAGCGGGTCATCCGCCGGGCCCTCGCCGCGGCGGGCCTCTCGACCGCCGACGTGGACGCGGTCGAGGCGCACGGCACCGGCACCCGCCTCGGCGACCCCATCGAGGCGCAGGCGCTCCTCAACACCTACGGCCAGGACCGGCCGGAGGACCGCCCGCTGTACCTCGGCTCGCTCAAGTCGAACATCGGCCACTCCCAGGCCGCCGCCGGCGTCGGCAGCATGATCAAGATGATCGAGGCGATGCGCCACGGTGTGCTGCCGCGCACCCTCCACGTCGGCGAGCCGACGCCGCACGTCGACTGGGAGACGGGCGCCGTGGAGCTCCTCTCGGAGGAGATCCCGTGGCCCGAGGCCGGCCGGCCCCGCCGGGCCGCCGTGTCCTCCTTCGGCATCAGCGGCACCAACGCCCACGTGATCATCGAGGAGCCTCCGGCCGCCGCCCCGCAGACCGCGCGGGACGACCGGCCGGCCGCGGACCTGTCCGTGGTGCCGTGGACGGTGTCGGGCCGTACGGCCCAGGCCCTCCAGGACCAGGCGGCACGCCTCGCCGCGTTCGTCGAGGCCGACGCCGGCCTGCGTCCTGCCGACGTCGGTTTCTCGCTGGCGGCCGGTCGTGCGGTGCTCGATCACCGGGCCGTGGTCGTCGGTGACGACCGCGAGGCCCTGCTGTCGGGGCTGCGCGAGCTCGCCGAGGGCGGCACGGCCGCCTCGGTGGCCGTGGGTGCGGGCCGTTCGGGCAAGACGGCGTTCCTGTTCACGGGCCAGGGCGCGCAGCGCGCCGGCATGGGTCTGGAACTGGCCGACGCGTTCCCGGAGTTCGCCGAGGCGTTCGACGAGGTCGTCACCGTCCTCGACGGGCTGCTGAAGGTGTCGCTGCGCGAGGTGATCGCCTCGGGCGGCGAGGCCCTGGACCGTACCGGGATGACGCAGCCGGCGCTGTTCGCCGTCGAGGTCGCGCTCTTCCGGCTCGTGGAGGCGTGGGGTGTGCGCCCGGACTTCGTGGCCGGTCACTCGATCGGCGAGCTGGCGGCCGCGCACGTGGCGGGGGTGCTGTCCCTGGAGGACGCGGCCCGTCTGGTGGTGGCGCGTGCGTCCCTGATGGACGCGCTGCCGTCGGGTGGTGCGATGGTGGCCGTGCAGGCCGCGGAGGACGAGGTCCTGCCGCTGCTTGAGGGCCGGGTGGCGGTCGCGGCCGTCAACGGTCCGACGTCGGTGGTGATCTCCGGCGACGAGGACGCGGTCCTCGCGGTCGCGGAGAAGCTGCGCGAGCAGGGCCGCAAGACCAAGCGGCTGACCGTCTCGCACGCGTTCCACTCCCCGCACATGGACGGCATGCTCGACGACTTCCGTACGGAAGCGGCGAAGCTCACCTACGCCGAGCCGGCCATCCCGGTCGTCTCCACGCTCACGGGCCGTCTCGCGGAAGGCGACGACCTGCGGACGCCGCAGTACTGGGCCGACCAGGTCCGTGGCGCGGTGCGGTTCGCCGACGCGGTCGGAACCCTGGAGGCGGCCGGCGTGGGCGTCTTCCTGGAGCTGGGTCCGGACGGTGTCCTCTCCGCCATGGCGGCGGAGTCCGTCGAGGACGGGACGCTCGTCGCCGGTCTGCGGCGCGACCGTTCCGAGCCGGACACCCTGGTGGCCGCGCTCGGGCAGCTGCACGCCGCCGGCGTTCCGGTGGACTGGGACGCGTACTTCGCCCCGGCCCAGCCGGGCCGGGTCACCCTGCCCACCTACGCGTTCCAGACGCAGCGCTTCTGGCTGGAGTCCGGCTCGGCCGCTTCCGCCGGTGCGAGCGGCGGTCACCCGCTGCTCGGTGCGGCCGTCACCGTCGCCGGCTCCGAGGACACCCTCTTCACCAGCCGCGTCAGCCGCCGCACCCACCCCTGGCTGGACCGCCACGCGGTCGGGGACGCGGCCGTCCTCTCCGCCGGCTCGTTCGTCGAGCTGCTGATCCGCGCCGGTGACGAGCTGGGCGCGGACACCCTCCACGGGCTCGCCCTGCACGCGCCCCTGGTGCTGCCCGCCTCCGGCGACGTACAGCTCCAGGTCCGCGTGGGCGGCCCTGACGAGGACGGGCTGCGGCCGTTCGCCGTGCACGCCAGGGCCGACCGGTCCGGCGCGGAGTGGACCCTGCACGCCGACGGCACGCTCAGCGGGGCAGGACCGGACGCGGAGGCCGAGGTCCCCGGTGCCGGGGCGGCCGCCCCCGAGGTGGCGCTCGCGGACGAACTCGGCGCCGAAGCCGAGCGGTTCGGCCTGCACCCGGAGCTGATCGACGGGGCGCTGCTCCGGCATCCGTTCCCGGCCGGGGCGGACGGGGTGCTCGTGCCCGTCGCGTGGAGCGGGGTCCGGCTGCACGCCACCGGCGCCACCGCCGTACGCGCCCACCTCGTCGAGACCGGTTCCGGCGTCGACGCCGGTGTGCTCGCGGCCACGCTCCTGCTGACCGACGCCGCCGGTCAGCCCGTGCTCTCCGCCGGCTCCGTCACCTTCCAGGAGATCCCGTACGAGGCCTTCGCCACGTCCGGGCCGGAGGGCGAGGGCGACGGCGAGGAGCGGGCGCCGCGGGAGGCCGCCCGGGCCGTCCGTCGTACCGCCGCGTCCCAGGCCGCGCCCGCCGAGTCGCTCGCCGACCGGCTCGCCGGGCTCGACGACGAGGCGCGGTCCCGCACCGTGCTCACCCTGGTGCGGAGCAAGGTGGCGGAGGTCCTCGGCCACTCGGACCTGGACGCCGTCGAGCCGACGCGGGCCTTCCAGGAGCTGGGCTTCGACTCGCTGACCGCGGTCGACCTGCGCAACCGTCTGGGTGCCGCGGCCGGCATGAAGCTGCCGGCCACGCTGGTCTTCGACCACCCGACGCCCGCCGCGCTCGCCGCCGGCCTGCTGGAGCTCGCCACGTCGGGCACGTCCGGCAGCGGCGCGGTGCTCGACGAACTCGACCGCGTCGAGGCCGGGTTCGGGGCACTCGCCGACGACGAGGAGGCCCGCGCGGCGGTCTCGGCCCGGCTCATGGAGCTCCTGGAGACCCTCGGGGGCGCTCCCGTGGCGTTCGCCGCGGCCGCCCCGGCGGCCCCGGCTCCGGCCGAGGAGGAGACGGATCTGGCCGAGCGGCTCGATGCGGCTTCCGCCGAGGACCTGTTCGCGTTCATCGACAGCGAGCTGGGCGGTGACCCCGTGAACTGACGGTCCCGCGCCACCGACGTCCCCTTCCCTTCGCAGTTCCCCGGGTGCCACGCGGCACCCGGGGCCACCGAGGAGAGATTCACGCATGTCCACGAAGCCCAGCACACCCCCCACCCCCAAGGCGTCCGGCACCGCCGGCGTGCCGAACGAAGAGAAGCTCGTCGAGTACCTGAAGCGCGTCACCGTCGAGCTCCAGCAGGCCCGCCGCCGGGTCGCGGAACTGGAGGCGGCCGACGAGGACCCGATCGTCATCGTCGGCATGGGCTGCCGCTACCCCGGTGGCATCGCCTCCCCCGACGACCTGTGGCAGCTCGTCGCCGAGGGCCGCGACGCCATCACCCCCTGGCCCGTCGACCGGGGCTGGGACGCCGACGCCCTGTACGACCCGGAGCCGGGCAAGCCCGGCAAGACGTACACGAAGGAGGGCGGCTTCCTCGACGGGGCCACCCGCTTCGACGCCGGCTTCTTCGGGATCTCCCCGCGCGAGGCGCTCGCCATGGACCCGCAGCACCGGGTGCTCCTGGAGACCGCCTGGGAGACGTTCGAGCACGCGGGCATCGACCCGACCACCCTCAAGGGCAGCCGCACGGGCGTGTTCGTGGGCGTCGTGGAGCAGAGCTACCTGGAACTCGACGGCCCCGAGGAGTTCGAGGGCTATCTGATGACCAGCAAGCTCAGCAGCGTCGCCTCCGGACGCATCTCCTACTTCCTCGGCCTGGAAGGGCCCGCCGTCTCCCTCGACACGGCCTGCTCGTCGTCGCTGGTCGCCCTGCACCTCGCGGTCAACGCGGTCCGCAGCGGCGAGTGCGCGCTCGCCCTCGCGGGCGGCACCACCGTGAACGGCCACCCGGGCGGCTTCGTCGACTTCTCCCGGCAGAGCGGCCTCGCCGCCGACGGCCGCTGCAAGTCGTTCGCGGCCTCCGCCGACGGCACCGGCTGGTCCGAGGGCGTCGGCCTCATCCTGATCGAGCGGCTGTCCGAGGCGAAGAAGAACGGCCACCAGGTCCTCGCCGTCGTCCGCAGCACCGCCGTCAACCAGGACGGCGCGAGCAACGGCATCACCGCGCCCAACGGCCCCTCCCAGGAGCGGGTCATCCGCCAGGCCCTGACCGGCGCCGGACTCGCCTCCGGGGACGTCGACATCGTCGAGGCCCACGGCACCGGCACCCGGCTCGGCGACCCCATCGAGGCGCAGGCGCTGCTCAACACCTACGGCCAGAACCGGCCCCGGAGCCGCCCGCTCTACCTCGGCTCGTTCAAGTCGAACATCGGCCACACCGTGGCCGCGGCCGGCGCCGGCGGCATCATCAAGATGGTCCAGGCGCTGCGCCACGGCGTGATGCCGCAGACCCTGCACGTCGACCGGCCGACCCCGATGGTCGACTGGGAGTCGGGCGCCGTCGAGCTGCTCACCGAGGCCCGCGCCTGGCCGGAGCTGAACCGGCCCCGCCGCGCCGGCGTCTCCTCCTTCGGCGTGAGCGGCACCAACGCCCACGTCATCATCGAGCAGCCGCCGGCCGAGGCGCCCGCCCCGGCCGCCGAAGGCGACACCGGCACCGGCACCTCCGCCGGCACCGCCGCCTCGACGGAGCTGCCCGTCGTCCCGTGGGCGCTGTCCGCGCGCACCCGCGACGCCCTGCGCGGCCAGGCCCGCAGGCTCCTCGACCACCTGGAGAAGAACGACGACGTCCGCGCCCTCGACGTCGCGTACACGCTCGCCGTGCACCGCGCGGCCCTCCCCGAGCGGGCCGTGCTCGTCGGCACCGACCGGGACGGCCTCCTCGACCGGCTGCGGGCGCTCGCCGACGACCAGCCCGCCGCCGGCCTGGTCCGCGGCGCCGCCGGCACGGCGGGACGCACCGCGTTCCTGTTCCCCGGACAGGGCTCCCAGTGGATCGGCATGGCCGTCGAACTCCTCGACACCGCGCCCGAGTTCGCCCGTTCCATCGCCGACTGCGGCGCCGCGCTCGCCGAGTTCTGCGACTGGTCCCTGGAGGACGTGCTGCGCGGCGCGGACGGCGCGCCCGACATCGAGCGCGTCGACGTCATCCAGCCCGTCCTGTGGTCCGTGATGGTCTCCCTGGCCGCGCTCTGGCGCCACCACGGCGTGCGGCCGGACGTCGTCGTCGGTCACTCCCAGGGCGAGATCGCCGCCGCCACCGTGGCGGGCGTGCTCAGCCTCCAGGACGGCGCCCGCGTCGTCGCCCTGCGCAGCCAGGCCATCGGCCGGGTCCTCGCCGGACTCGGCGGCATGGTGTCCGTGGCGCTCGGCGCCGACCGGGTGCGCGAGCTCATCGAGCCGTGGGAGGGCCGCATCCAGCTGGCCGCCGTCAACGGCCCCGCGAGCGTCGTCGTCGCCGGCGAGACCGACGCCCTCGACGCGTTCCTGGAGCAGGCGAAGGCCGCCGGCGAGCGGGTCCGCCGCATCGACGTCGACTACGCCTCCCACTCCGCGTACGTCGAACTCCTCGAAGAGGAACTGGCCGGGCTGCTCGCGCCGGTCACCCCGCGCCCCGCGGAGATACCGTTCCTGTCCACGGTCACCGGCACCTGGGCCGAGGGCACCGAGATGGACGGCGGCTACTGGTACCGCAACCTGCGCCAGACCGTCCAGCTCGACACCGCGGTCCGCCGCCTCCTCGGCGAGGACTGGACCACCTTCATCGAGTGCAGCCCGCACCCCGTGCTCGCCGCCGGCATCCAGGGCACCATCGACGACACCGGCCGCGACGCCGTCTTCATCGGCTCCCTGCGCCGCGACGAGGGCGGCCTGGAGCGCTTCTGGACCTCCCTCGGCGAGGCCCAGGTGCGCGGCGCCGGACCCGACTGGGCGAAGGTCTTCGACGGCACCGGCGCGCGGCGCGCGCAGCTGCCGACGTACGCCTTCCAGCAGGACCGCTACTGGTACGAGGCGGGCAGCGGCACCCTCGACGCGCAGGGCCTCGGGCTCGGCGCGACCGGGCACCCGCTGCTCGGCGCCGCCGTCACCGTCGCCGGCTCCGACGAGACCCTGTTCACCAGCCGTCTCTCGCTGCGCACCCACCCCTGGCTCGCCACCCGCACCCTGTACGGCGCGCCCGTCCTCGACGTGGCCGCGCTCGCCGAACTGGCGGCCAGGGCCGGCGACGAGTTCGGTGCCACCAGCGTCGACGAGCTCACCCTCGACAACCCGGTCGTCCTGCCGGAGGGCGAAGGCGTCCACGTGCAGGTCGCGGTCGGCGCGCCCGACGCGGACGGCCGCCGCTCCGTCACCGTGCACGCCCGCCCCGAGCGCGGCGACCTGCCGTGGACCCCGCTCGGCCGGGGCCTGCTGAGCGTCCGCGCCGCCGGGGCGCCGTTCGACCTGGCGGCCTGGCCGCCGGAGGGCGCCGTGGCGCACGCCGGGCGCGGCACGGACGCCGGGCCCGAGCCGGCGGCGGACGCCGCGCCCGAGGCCTCGCCCGTGACCGTGTGGCGCACCGACGACGGCTCGCTCCACGCCGAGGTGCGCCTGCCCGAGCGGGAGGCCTCCGGCGCCGGCACGCACCTGCTCCACCCGGTGCTCCTCGCCTCCGCCCTGGGCATCGCCGACCCGACGTGGGAGCAGGACGGGACGGGACCCGCGTGGACGGCCGACCGGCTCACCGGCTTCCGGGTGCACGCCACCGGCGCCGCCGCCGTCCGGGCCCGCCTCACCCCGCTGTCCGAGGGCGCGTACGGGCTGCGGCTCGCCGACCGCAGCGGGCAGCCCGTCGCCTCCGCCGAGTCCGTGCGGTTCCGTGCCGTGCCCGCCGAGGAGATCGGCCGCGGCCGCGCCCGGTCCGCCGACGCCCTGTTCCGGATCGGCTGGAACCCGCTCGCCCTGCCCACGGGCCAGGCCGACCCGTCCGCCCTGACCTGGGGCGTCCTCGCCGACGGCACCGGGCGCGACGGGCAGGACCCGAAGCCGTACGAGGCCGGGTTCGCCGGCCGGCCGTACACCGGCCCGGCCGACGTGGCCGCCGCCCTGGACTCCGGGACCCGCCTGGACGCGGTCCTGCTGCCCTGGACCAGCCCCGAGGCCGGGTCCCCGGCCGAGTCGGCGCACCTCGCCGCCCACCGGGTCCTGGAGCTCGCCCAGCGCTGGCTCGCCGACGAGCGGCTGGCCGGCACCCCGCTGGTCGTCGCCACCCGCGGCGCCCTCGCCACCGGAGCCGTCCCGGGCGCCGGCGGCGACACCGTGCCCGACCTCGCCGCCGGCGCCGTGTGGGGCCTGCTGCGCTCGGCCCAGTCCGAGGCGCCCGGCCGGATCGTCCTCGTCGACACCGACGAGCCCGAGGTGCCCGCGGAACTCCTCGACGTCCTCGTACGGTCCGGGGAGGCGCAGGCCGCGGTCCGCGCGGGCGCGGTCCTGCTGCCCCGCCTGACCCGCGTCGGCGCCGAGGACTCCGGCCCGGCCACGGGGGAGTGGCGTGCCGACGGCACCGTCCTGATCACCGGCGGCACCGGCACCCTCGGCGCGCTCTTCGCCCGCCACCTCGCCGGCGTCCACGGAGTGCGGCACCTGCTGCTCACCAGCCGCCGCGGCGCCGACGCCGCGGGCGCCGAGGAGCTCGCCGCCGAACTGCGGGAGCTCGGCGCGGAGGTGACGATCGCCGCGTGCGACGCCGCCGACCGGGACGCGCTCGCCGCCGTCCTCGCCGCCGTCCCCGCCGACCGGCCGCTGACCGGGGTGGTGCACCTCGCCGGTGTCCTCGACGACGGACTCCTCGCCGACCAGACGCCCGAGCGGGTCGACCGGGTGCTGCGGCCCAAGGCCGACGCGGCCTGGAACCTGCACGACCTGACCCGCGACCTGGACCTGTCGGCGTTCGTACTGTTCTCCTCGCTCGCCGGCGTCATCGGCGGCGCGGGCCAGTCCAACTACGCCGCCGCCAACGCGTTCCTCGACTCCCTCGCCCAGCACCGGGCCGCCCGCGGCCTGCCCGCGACCTCCGTCGCCTGGGGCCTGTGGGCACAGGCCAGCGGCATGACCGGGGACCTGGACGAGGCGGACCTCCAGCGCATCGCGCGGGCCGGCTTCCGCCCCGTCACCACCGAGCAGGGCCCGGCCATCCTCGACACGGCACTCGGCCTCGGCAGCCCCGCCCTCGTCGCCACCCCGCTGGACATCACCGCCCTGCGGGAGAAGGCCGCCCAGGCGCCGCTGCTGCTCACGGCCCTGGCCAAGGCCCCCGGCCGGCCCACGGCCCGCAACAGCGCCGTCGCCGCCGGAGACCCCGCGGAGGTCCTCGCCGGCCTCCCCGAGGAGCGCCGCCTCGGCTACGTCGTCGACCTGCTGCGCGCCGAGATCGGGGCCGTGATCGGGCACGCCGACCCCAGCGCCATCCCGCTGGACCTGCCGTTCCCCGGCCTCGGCTTCGACTCGCTGACGTCCGTGGAGCTCCGCAACCGCGTCAGCACCGTCACCGGCCGGCGGCTGCCCGCCTCCCTGGTCTTCGACCACCCGACCCCGGCGGCGCTCGCCGCGCACCTGTGCGCGCTGCTCCTCGACGGGGCCGGGACGGCGGCGCCGGAGGAGACGGACTTCGCGGCCGACACGGAGCTGCCGGACGACATCGTCCCCGCCGCCGAGGTCGTACGGTCCGCCGACGACCCGTCGGAGGTGCTGCTCACCGGCGGCACCGGCTTCCTCGGCGCCTTCCTCCTGCGCGACCTGCTGCGCACCACCCGGGCCACCGTGCACGTCCTGGTCCGCGGCGCCGACGCGGAGGACGCCCACGCCCGGCTCCGCGCCAACCTGGAGTGGTACCGGCTGTGGCCGGAGATCGACCAGGAGCGGGTGCGGGTCCACGTCGGCGACCTGGGCAGTCCCCGGCTCGGCCTCGGCGAGGAGGAGTACGAGCACCTCGCGCGTACCGTCGACGCGGTCTACCACCCGGGCGCGTCGGTGAACTGGATCCACCCCTACGCCCGGCTGCGGGAGGCCAACGTCGGCGGCACCGTGGAGCTGATGCGGCTCGCCGCCAAGTACCGCAGCGTGCCCCTGCACTACGTCTCCACCACGGGCGTGTTCTCCGGTGCCACCGGCGACGGCCGGGCCCTGCGGCCCACCGACCCGGTCGGCACGCCCGAGTCGATGCCGACCGGCTACGTGCAGACCAAGTGGGTGTGCGAGCAGCTGGCCAAGCGGGCCGTGGAACGCGGACTGCCCGTCACCGTCCACCGCGTCGACGTCATCTCCGGCGACCAGGCCCACGGCGCCTGCCAGACCAAGGACTTCGTCTGGCTCAGCCTCAAGGGGCTGCTCCAGGCGGGGGCCGTCCCCAAGGGCCTGGCGGGTCCGCTGCACCTGATGCCGGTGGACTACGTCAGCGCGGCCATCGTCGCCATCTCCACCCGGGAGGAGAACACCGGCCGCACCTTCCACCTCTACAACCCCGCCGAGTTCAGCTTCGCCGAGGCCGCCGAGCTGCTGCGCGCCGCCGGCCACCGCCTCGACGAGTTCGACCGGGACGCCTGGCTGGAGAAGGTGACCGCCGACCGCGACAACGCGATGGTGCCGCTCCTCGACGCCTTCGAGATGGTGATGACCGACAGCGAGGGCTTCTACCCCCCGATGGACGTCACGGACACCGTCGAGGCCCTGGAGGGCACCGGCGTGGAATGCCCGCCCGTCACCGCGGAACTCTTCGCCCGGTACGTCGAGTTCTTCGTCTCCACCGGCTACTTCCCGCGGCCGGAGAACGACCGCGTCCTGGAAGCGGTCTGACCCCGCCCCCACCACTCCCGACGCCGGCCCGGCCGGCGAGCACACCCGGCGCGCCCGGCCGCCCGTCCTCTGCGACGGGAGGCCGGGCGCGCGGCTCATCGTGCGGGCATCCGCCGGTCTCTGCACTGGTCACCCCGGCGATTACCGCGCGGTGACTCGCGGCATGAACGGCTTGAAACTGTCTGCCCGTAGCGTTCTGGCATCGGCGCGGTTCCCCTGCGGCGCACCTTCGCGCAACGCAATCCGACCTCGCAGACCGCCGGCATTCGTGCCGAACTCCCGTTGAATTCCACAGGAATTCCGGGTCCCGTACGCCAGAACGCTGCCTGTGGTCACCGCCGCTGTCGGGCCGGTGAGAGAACAGACGGCTTGGGGAGGAGAAAAAGAATGACCAGGATCGACAGCGCGAGCGACGTCGAGGTCGACCGCATTCTCGACGAGGTCGGGAAGGCCGTGCCCCTGCTGCGGGAGAACGGCGCGGAGGCCGAGAAGCGACGCTGGATCCCGCAGGAGAACATCGACCTCCTGGACAAGGCGGGCGTGTTCCGCATGGGCGTCCCGGCGCGCTTCGGCGGCCTCGACAGCTCCCTGGAGGAGCAGGCCCGGGTCCTGTCCGCGATCGCGAGCGGCTGCCCCTCGACCGGCTGGGTCGCCATGGTCTGGGTGTCCAGCGGCTGGCTCGTCACCCTGTTCCCGGACAGCGTCCAGGAGGAGGTGTTCGCCGGCGGTTCCGTCAAGGTGTCCGGTGGCTTCACCCCGAGCGGCACGCTGAAGGCGACCGAGGGCGGCTACGTCCTCGACGGCGCCTGGCGCTTCAACTCCGGTGTGCGCGGCGCCGACTGGAACATCGCCGCCGCCATCCTGGAGCACGCCGACGGCTCCCACGAGGAGGTCGTCACGATCGTCCCGCAGTCCGAGTTCACCATCGCCGACGACTGGGACGTGACGTCCGCCGGCGGCACCGGCAGCTGCACCTCCACCGCCACCGGGGTCTTCGTCCCCGAGCACCGGGTGGTCGGCTTCGGCGACGCCATCTTCAACACCACGCCCGGCCGCGACCAGGAGGTCACCCCCGGCCGCAAGTACGGGCTGTTCAGCTACGTGATGGCGGCCGGCGTGTCCGCCTACCTGGGCATCGCCGCCGGCGCCCTGGAGCTCTTCAAGGGCCGCGTCAACGGCCGCCCGATCACGTACACGGACTACGAGGACCAGGCTCAGCACCCGCTGACCCAGATCCAGGTCGCCACCGCCGCCAACAAGGTCGCGGCGGCGTTCGCCCTGCAGTCCGCCTACATCGGCCGCCTCCAGGCGCGCGCGGACGCCGACGAGCAGCCCACCATCGAGGAGAAGGCCGAACTCCGCGGCCAGGCCGCCTACGCGCTGCAGCTCGCGAAGGAGGCCGTCGAGATCGTCTACAGCGCGAGCGGCGCCTCCGTCATCGGCCGCTCCGCGCCGCTCCAGCGGTTCCACCGTGACGCCCAGGGCCTTTCCCTGCACGGTCTGCTGCTGCTCAGCACCAACCTCGAGGTCCACGGGCGCGTGCTGCTCGGCCTCGACCCCGAGACCCCCTTCCTCTAAGGGGCAGGTCGCGGCCCGCTCACCCGGCGGGCCGCGCCACGGTACTCCGACTCCTCCCCGCCCGTACTCCCCCTTCCGGGCGGGGGTGGAGGCCGGCGCGTCGCACCCCCCTGCGCGACGCCCCGGCCGGACAGCACGACGGAGCGCCCATCAGATGGTCACCCCCAGCCCCACCCCCCACGCCCCGCCTTCGTGGAGCTCTCCGCTTTTCCACCGACAAAGACGAGATCAAAGGGATCATTTGATGGACGCTCAGCACAGCGACGCACAGCTCGTCCAGGGCGAGGACACGGAGTCCGCCGCCGGCGGCTGGAACCGCCGAGGCTTCCTCAAGCGGGCCGGCGCCGTCGGCGCCATGGCCGCCGCGGGCATGGCCCTGTCCGGCACCACCACGACCGCGGCCGCCGCGCCCGGCGGCACGCCGGTCGAGCCCGACCCCGACATCCTCGTGATCGGCGCCGGCTTCGCGGGCCTCGCCGCCGCGCGTCACCTGCGCGGCATGGGCTTCCAGAACGTGGAGATCCTGGAGGCCAGAAGCCGCATAGGCGGCCGGACCTGGACCGACACCCTCCAGGGCCAGCAGATCGAGCTCGGCGCCGGCTGGTTCCACCCGAGCCAGTCCAACGTCCAGGCCGCCCTGCGCAAGTACGGCATCGGCATCGTCTACGACGACCCGATGGACGCCGTCCTCGCGCAGCAGGCCGACGGCAGCTACCGGCAGTACGACATGGGCACCGCCTTCGAGACCATGGGCGGGATCTACACCAAGTTCTTCCAGGGGACCCAGACGTTCCTGCCGAACGCCCTGAACCCGCTCCAGGCCAAGGACCTGATCGCCGCCCAGGACGGCTACACCGTCGCCAACCGGTACGCCCAGCTCGGGATGACCGCGGAGGAGAAGGCCTGGATCGGCGGCACGCTGGCGGGTTACGCCGGTCTGCCGTCCACCAGCGCCAGCTGGACCTCCCTCGCCCACTGGTGGGCCCTCGGCGGCTACGACGCCAACGGCTGGTTCAACATGACCAGCCAGAAGCCGGCCACCGGCATGATCGGCCTCGCCCAGGCCATGTTCAACGAGGCGAACCACGGGATCACCTACAACCAGAACGTCGTCCGGATCTCCGACCCGGCCGCCGCTGGTTCCCAGGTCTCCGTGACCACCGCGCAGAACATCGTCTACCGGGCCAAGGCCGTCGTCTGTGCCGTCCCGACCAACGTCTGGAACAACATCACCTTCACCTACGGCATTCCGCAGGCCTTCAAGGACGCGGCCACCGAGGGCCTGGGCGTGCCGCACGCCGTGAAGATCTGGATGTACGTGCGCGGCCCGCAGACCCGCACCCTGGTGCAGAGCGTGGAGGGCTCGAAGTTCGAGTCGATGGTCCCCATGCACAAGCTCCCCGACGGCCAGCTGATGATCGCCTTCGGCGGCGCGGGCCTGACCCTGGACAAGGCCAGCCTCAACGCCGAGGTGAAGAAGATCCTCGGATCCGCCTACGAGGTCGTCGACTTCAAGCTCGCCGACTGGGGTCACGACCCGTACGCGCGCGGCGGCTGGTCGCTGCGCCGCCCCAACCAGCTCCTGCGGCAGCTGCCCGCCCTGCAGCAGCCCGTGGGCCGCATCGCCTTCGCCAACGACGGTCTGGCCAGTGGCTGGAACGGCTTCATCGAAGGTGCCATCGAGTCCGGCGTCAACGCCGCGATCAAGGCGGCGGAGGCCTCCGGCATGGCGTGACGCCCGTCCGTCAGGCCGGCGGCCCCCGCCGACCCCACCCTCCCGTAGAAACAGGAGTACCTCACCGCCATGACGACCACCTCGGACCTGAAGAACCTGGTCCTCACCGACGACGTCGAGCAGCAGAACCAGGCGTTCATCGACGCCTTCAACTCGGGTGACGGCGCCATCTTCGACGCGCTGTACCGGGATGACGCCATTTCGAATCTGACCGGAAAGCCTCTCACGGGCGCCGAGCGGAAGCAGGGCATCATCGACCTGCTGAAGACAGGACCGAAGCTCGACTCGCGCGTGACGAACAACTACGTCGCGGGCGACGTCTCGCTCGTGTTCGTCGAGTTCGAGCTGGAGCTCACCGGTGAGGACGGCGAGCGCACCGTGATCAACGGCACCTGCACCGACGTGATGCGTCGCGTGGGTGAGAACCGTTGGATCATGGCGGTCGACCGTCCGCTCGCCGACGAGCTGCCGACGGCGTAAGACACGCCGTGGTTCCGGGTTCCCCCGCCCGGAACCACGGTGAGACCCCTAGACGGCCCCCGGAGGAGAAGCGCTTCGACTACCCAGACGAAACGTTTCTTCCTTCCGGGGGCCGTCCCCTTTCCCCCATGTGAGCGAGGCCAGAAAGATGAGCGGCATGCAGTGCCCCTTTGCCATAGACCCGACCGGCTCGGACGTCCACGCCGAGGGCCGGCTGCTCAGAGCGAGAGGCCGTGCGACCCAGACCGAGCTGCCGGGCGGCGTGGTCGTCTGGACGGTCACCGACCACCAGCTCGTCAAGGACCTGCTCACCGACCCGCGCGTGTCCCGCGACACGTACCAGCACTGGCCCGCCTGGGGCAACGGCGAGAGCGAGCTCGCGCAGACCTGGTCGCTCGCCATGTGGGTCGCGGACCGCAACATGATCACGGCCTACGGGGACGACCACAAGCGCCTGCGCAAGCTCGTCGCCAAGGCGTTCACCGCCCGCCGCACCGCCCTCCTGCGCCCGCGGATCGAGGAGCTGACGCACACCCTCCTGGACCGGCTGGCCGCGCTCGCCGAGGACGGCACGGTCGACCTGCGGGCGGAGTTCGCCTACCCGCTGCCCACGTACGTCATCTCCGAACTGCTCGGCATCCCGGACGACCTGCGCGACCGGCTGCTGGACGTCATCCACAACCTCTTCGACACCAGCGCCTCGGCCGAGGACGCCCAGCGCAACGAGGCCGAGGTGTACGCCCTGCTCGCCGAGATCGTCGAGGTCAAGCGGGCGGATCCGGACGACGACCTGATCACCGGCCTCATCGGCGCCCGCGACGAGGACGGCGGCCAGGGCCTCACCGAGCGCGAACTCGTCGACACCATCCTGCTGATGTTCACCGCGGGACACGAGACGACCGTGAACCTCCTCGACCACGCGGTCTACGCCCTGCTGACGCACCCCGAGCAGTTCGCGCTCGTGCGCTCCGGCGAGGCGAACTGGGAGGACGTCGTCGAGG
Source organism: Streptomyces sp. NPDC007863 (assembly GCF_040633895.1). Lineage (NCBI taxonomy): Bacteria > Bacillati > Actinomycetota > Actinomycetes > Kitasatosporales > Streptomycetaceae > Streptomyces > Streptomyces sp. NPDC007863. Next base: position 231,865 of record NZ_JBEYEI010000009.1, on the reverse strand, counting down.
AGACCCTCCGCCTGGAGGCCCCGCTGGTCAACCTGCCCATGCGGTACGCCGTCGAGGACATCGACCTCGGCGACGTCGTCATCCCGAAGGGCGACCCGATCCTCATCTCCTTCGGGGCCGCCGGCCGCGACCCCCACACGCACGGCGAGACCGCCGACGAGTTCGACATCACCCGGCCCACCCGGCGCGACCACGTCGCCTTCGGCCACGGCGTCCACCACTGCGTGGGCGCGCCGCTGGCCCGCCTGGAGGCGTCCATCGCGCTCCCCGCGCTCTTCGAGCGCTTCCCGGACCTGGCCCTGGCCCGGCCGGCCGCGTCCATCCCGCCCCTCGGCTCCTTCATCTCCAACGGGCACGGCGAGCTGCCGGTGCTCCTCAAGGGCGGCGCTTCCTGAGGCCGTCGGGACATGAGGAAGGGGGTCGCGGCGTCTTCGCTGCGACCCCCTTCTTTCCATGGGCTCCAGGGGGATGCCGGAGGCTCTAGGCCCGGCTCCCGTCGGCGAGTCGGCGGAAGTTGCTCCGGTAGTAGACCAGCGGGTCGCCGTCCCCGGTCTGCGCCTCCATCACCTCGCCGATGAGGATCAGGTGGTCGCCGGCCGGTATACGGCGTTCGGTCCGGCACTCCATCCGGACCAGGGCGTCCGGCAGCAGCGGCAGCCCGGAGGGGGACAGGTCCACCCCGAGCCCGGCGAACTTGTCCGCCCCCTTGCGGGCGAAGTGCCCGGCGAGGTCCTCCTGGCCCTCGGCGAGGACGTGCACCACGAAGCCCGACGACTGGTCGAAGGCCTCGTAGCAGTTCGCCCTGTTGTCCAGGCACACCAGGACGAGGGCGGGATCCAGGGACACCGACGAGAAGGCGCTCGCGGTGAAGCCGTGGTGGGCGCCCGCCGGATCCGACGTGGTCACGACGGTGACTCCACTGGTCCAGTGGGACAGGGCGGCACGGAAAAGGTCTGGGGAGATCGACTTTGTGAGCACATGTCCATCGTCCGGGAACCGCCTCGAAAGCATGTCCAGTCGATGTCGCGCCCCCTCTTCTTGTTAGGTGAAAATCAACACTTGACACTTCCTTGTTGTTTGTTGGCTCCGTGACAGGCCATCTGCCTAGGGTGAACTCAGCCACGTCGACGCAGTGAGGCCGGCGCCAAAAGTGCCGGGAAGGAGTGTGCGGAGTGCGATTCAACCTCTTAGGCCCTTTCGAGATCATCACGGACGACGGTCGCGTCCATCGACCGGGTACGCCGAAGGTCTGTCAGACGCTCGCCCTGCTCCTCACCAGGCCCAACGAGGTCGTGGCATCCGAAGCTCTCATACGGGAGCTGTGGGGTGCCCATCCGCCTCGAAGCGCTCAGACGACACTCCAGACGTACGTCTACCACGCCCGCCGCATGCTGGTGAGCGAGTGTGGGATACCGGCCAACCGTCAGATCGTGACCACCCGTTCGCGCGGGTACGTCGCCGAGGTCGAGGCGGACGAGATCGACCTCCTCGTCTTCGAGGGGCTGATCAACCAGGCCCAGGAGGACCTCGAACTCGGTTCCGTCCAGGGCGCGTCCGCTCGGCTCCGTGAGGCCCTCGCCCTGTGGCGCGGCCCGGTCCTGTCGACCGTGCGGACCGGCGAGGTGCTCGCGTCCGCCATCTCGCACGTCGAGGAACTGCGCATCAGGGCACTGGAGTTGCGCATCGAGACCGAGCACCGCCTCGGCCGCTACCGGGAGACGATCCCCGAACTGCGCATGCGGGTCCAGGACTACCCGCTGAACGAGTGGTTCCACGGCCAGCTGATCCGCGCCCTGTCCCAGGCGGGCCGGCGCGCCGAGGCGCTCCAGGCGTACCAGAACCTGCGGCGCCTCCTGAACGAGGAGCTGGGGCTCGAACCCTCCCCGGAGGTCCAGATGTTGCAGCGCGAGGTGCTCGGTTCGGCGCCCGTGCGCAAGGACGTGATCCGCGCGGAGATCGAGGTCACGCCCCTGCGAAAAGTTTCTCTCGCCGGCTGACCCTCCCGGGAATCAACGGGAACGGTCCAGGGTTCTAACGGTGCGGCTGCCCGGCCGACGTCGCGTGCGACGTCCGGCGACACGGAGTGGGGCAGCCGCACCACGGCGTTCCCACGGCGCCCCGACGGCGCATCCACGACGTGTCCACGACCCACCCATGCAGAAGGGAGAGCTTCGCCATGCCCTCGACCGCCCAGATCGGCGTCATCGGCCTCGCGGCGACCGGACGCAACCTCGCCCGCAACCTGGCCCGTCGCGGCTACGCGGTCGCCGTGCACAGCCGGACCGCCGACCGGACCCGGGGGCTCGTCGACGCGTTCGGGCACGAGGGCACCTTCCTCCCCGCCCGGACCGCGCGCGAGCTCCTCTCCTCCCTGGAGCGGCCCAGACGGCTCCTGATCACGGTCCGCCCCGGGGAGGCGACCGACTCCGTCATCGCCGCGTTCGCCCCGCTCCTCGAACCCGGTGACCTCCTCGTCGACGGCGGCGACGCGCACTTCGCCGACACCCGCCGCCGCGAGGCCGAACTGGGGGAGCACGGCATCCACTTCGTCGGAGCCGGAATCTCCGGGGGCGAGGAGAAGACGCTGTACGGCCCCAGCATCACGGTCGGCGGCTCCCCGGAGGCGTACGAGGTCGTCGGCCCGGTCCTGGAGACGATCGCCACGCGCACCTCCGACGGCCGCCCCGCCGCGACGCGCGTAGGTCCCGACGGCGCGGGCCACTTCGTGAAGATGGTGCACGACGGCATCGCCCACGCCACCGTGGAACTGACCGCGGAGGCGTACGACCTGCTCCGCGGCATCGGCGGCTTCTCGCCGGCGCGCATCGCGGACGTCTTCGGGCGGTGGGGCGGCGGCCGGCTCGGCGCCCACTTCACGGAGATCACCACCGACCTCCTCGCCCGCACCGACGCCACCGGCGCGGACGACGACCGGGAGGACGGAGGACCGGACGGCCGGCCCGAGGAGCCGCCGGGGGGTTCCGGGCGCCGCGTCGCCCGGAGCGCCCAGGACGCCGACGTCCCCGTCGCGAACATCGCCGCGGCGGTGTTCGACCAGGCGCTGTCCGGCCTCGCCGCCTGGCACCGGGCCGCCCGCCGGCTGCCCGGACCCGAGCCCATCGGACGGCACCTCGCCGACCCCGACGGGTTCGTCCGCGAGGTGGAACAGGCGCTGTACGCCTCCAAGGTCGTGGTGTGGGCCCAGGGCTGGCACCGGATCGTGGAGGCGAACGGCGCCTACGACTGGGACATCGACCTCGGCGTCGTCTCCTCCCTCTGGGGGGACGACTCCCTCGTCCCGGCGCCCTTCCTCGACCGGATCTCCGGCGCCCACGGGTCCGGCCGCGCCGTGCCCTGCTTCCCGGCCGACGCCGCGTTCACCCGCGAGTTCGCCGCGGCGCAGCGCGGCTGGCGCGGCGTCGTCGCCACGGCGGCCCGGGGCGGCGTCCCCGCTCCCGCGCTCTCCACGGCGCTCTCCTACTACGACTCCCTGCGCGCCGAGCGCCATCCGGCCGTCCCCGCCCGGGGCCGACGGGAGCCGGCCGGCGCCCGCACGGGGTACCGCACCACCCGGCACGACGACTTCCTCCCGAAAGGCTTACGGATCCCATGACCGCTCTGACCCCTCAGCTGGAATCCCTGTACGACGAGATCCTGCGGCGCAACCCCGGCGAGGCCGAGTTCCACCAGGCCGCCCGTGAGGTCCTCGAATCCCTCGGCCCCGTGCTCGTCGCCCGCCCCGAGTACGCCACCGCCAAGCTGGTCGAGCGCCTCGTGGAACCGGAGCGGCAGGTGATGTTCCGCGTCCCATGGGTGGACGACTCCGGAACCGTCCGGGTGAACCGCGGCTTCCGCGTCGAGTTCAACAGCGCCCTCGGCCCCTACAAGGGCGGCCTGCGCTTCCACCCCTCGGTGAACCTCGGCATCATCAAGTTCCTCGGCTTCGAGCAGATCTTCAAGAACGCGCTGACCGGCCTCGGCATCGGCGGCGGCAAGGGCGGCAGCGACTTCGACCCGCGCGGCCGCTCGGACGCGGAGGTCATGCGCTTCTGCCAGTCGTTCATGACCGAGCTCCACCGCCACCTCGGCGAGCACACCGACGTCCCCGCGGGCGACATCGGCGTCGGCGGCCGGGAGATCGGCTACCTCTTCGGCCAGTACCGCCGCATCACCAACCGCTGGGAGGCCGGCGTCCTCACCGGCAAGGGCACCGGCTGGGGCGGCTCGCAGGCCCGCGCCGAGGCCACCGGCTACGGCAACGTCCTGTTCACCGCCGAGATGCTGCGCCACCGCGGCCAGGACCTGGAGGGCCTGCAGGTCGGCGTCTCCGGCTCCGGCAACGTCGCCCTCTACTCCATCGAGAAGGCCCAGGCGCTGGGCGCCCACGTCCTCACCGCCTCCGACTCCAGCGGCTACGTCGTCGACGAGAAGGGCATCGACGTGGCCCTGCTCAAGCAGATCAAGGAGGTCGAGCGCGGCCGGATCTCCGCGTACGCCGAACGGCGCGGCGGCGCCGCCCGCTTCGTCGCCGGCGGCAGCGTGTGGGACGTCCCCGTGGACATCGCCCTCCCCTCGGCGACCCAGAACGAGCTGGACGAGAACGCCGCGCTCACCCTCGTACGCAACGGCGTCAAGGCCGTCTCCGAGGGCGCCAACATGCCCGTCACCCCGAAGGCGGTCCGCGTCCTCCAGGAGGCCGGCGTCGCCTTCGGCCCCGGCAAGGCCGCCAACGCGGGCGGCGTGGCGACCTCCGCCCTGGAGATGCGGCAGAACGCCGGACGCGTCTCCTGGGACTTCGCGCAGGTCGAGCAGGAGCTCGCCACCATCATGCGCGACATCCACCGCACCTGCGTCGAGACCGCCGACCGCTACGGCACCCCCGGCGACAACGTCGCCGGCGCCAACATCGCCGGCTTCGAGCGCGTCGCGGCGGCCATGCTCGACCAGGGCGTGATCTGACCCACCCTCCCCGGACCGGCCGCCGGTCCGCTCCCATGTGCGGGGGAGCGGACCGGCGGCCCCACCCCACCACCGAGCGGCGAAGGACCTCCGCGTGACGGACACACCCCCACGGCCCGACACCGGTCCCCCCGGTGAGGGCCCGGACGAGAAGGCGACCCTGCTCGCCTTCCTGGACTACCTCAGGGACGCGGTCGCCGCGAAGGCCCGCGGCCTCGACGACGCCCGGGGCCGCACCGCGGCCGTCCCCTCCGGCACCAGCCTGTACGGACTGGTCAGACATCTCACGGCGGCGGAACGCTACTGGTTCGTCTGGGCCTTCGAGGGCGCCGACGTCCCGCACCCCGACCTGAGCATGCGGCTCGGCCCGGACGACGGCGAGGAGAACCTCCTCGCCGCCTATCGCGAGGCCGTCGCCCGCTCGAACGAGATCGCCGGCGCCTGCGCCGACCTGAGCGCCCCGTGCGCCCGCCCGGCGGGCAAGGACGGCGTCGTCCGGTCGATGCGCTGGGTGCTCGTCCACATGATCGAGGAGACCGCCCGGCACGCCGGCCACGCCGACATCATCCGCGAACGACTCGACGGCGCCGTCGGCCGCTGACGCCGCGTCCGCGTCCGCGTCAGGCGAAGGCCGCGCCGAGATGCCCGAGGAGCGGCCCGACCGAGGGGTGGGCGTCCCGGCGCGGGGCGATCGCGTAGATCCCGCGCGTCGGGGCGGCGACGAGCCGCGCCGTGGTGACGTCCGGGCGCAGCGCCCGGGTCAGGACCCCCGGAATCAGGGCGATGGCGTGACCGGTCGCCACGAGGGCGAGCTTCCCGGGGAGGTCCGCGGCGGCGAGGCCGACGCGGACGGTGGCCCCGGCGCGGGCGGCGTGCTGGCGCAGCAGCGCCGCCGAGCCGTCGTCGTCCTCCGCCCACGTCTCCCCGGCGAGCCCGCCGATGTCCACGGGCCCGCCGCCCGCACGGGGATGCCCGGCGGGCAGCGCGACGACCATCTCGTCGAGACCCAGGAAGTGGCGTACGAGCCGCGGCGCGTGCGGCAGCCCCGGCGGCGCGTCGGTGACGACCGCGAGGTCGAGCTCCCCCGCGAGCACCCGCTCGTGCAGGGCGGCGCTCGGCCCGGGGCGCAGACTCCAGCGCAGCGGACCGGCCCCGTCGAGGAGCGCCCGCACCGCCTCGGGGACGATTCCCGCCGCCAGCGAGGGCGTGGCCCCGAGGGCCAGCGGCCGCTCACCCGCCCCGTCCCGGACGGCCCGGACGGCGCTCAGGGCCCGGTCGGCCTCGTCGAGCGTGGCCAGGGCGTGCCGCCGGAACACCTCCCCGGCCGCCGTCGGGCGCACGCCCCGCGCGTGACGCTCCATCAGCGCCACGCCGAGCTGCCGCTCAAGGCCGGCGATCTGCCGGGAGACGGCCGACTGCGTGTGGTGCAACTCGGCCGCCGCCGCGGACAGCGAACCGAGCCGGCACACGGTCACGAAACTCCGCCACACCGCCAGATCCATGGACGCCAGTATGCCGGGAGCCATGCGCCGTCCGCAGGGCTGCCCTGCGAGACCTGCGCTTGTCGCAGGGCTCGCGGGGGCGCGATCATGGCCCCATGACGCCACCACAGACCATCGCCGTCCTCGGACTGGGACGGATGGGCACCGCGATCGCCACCCGACTCGCCGAGACGGGCGCGGACGTGACCGGCTGGACGCGCTCGGGCGGACCACGCTCGGACGGACCACGTTCGGACGGGCCGCAGAAGGGACGGACGGGGGAGGGCCGGCCGCGGGAGGACCGCGCGCCGGGCGGTTTCGCGACGGTCCCCGACGCGAAGGAGGCCGTGGCGGGCGCCGACGTCGTCCTCCTCGCGCTCTTCGACGGGGCGGCCTGCCGGGAGGTGCTCGACGCCGTCGACGGCGCGCTGCGCGCGGACGCCGTCGTCGTCAACACCGCCACGATCGCCCCCGACGAGGCCGCCGCGCTGGCCCGGCGCCCGGGCCCCGCGTACGTCCACGCGCCCGTCCTCGGCTCCGTGCCGGCCGTCGCCGCCGGCGCGCTGACGTTCCTCGCCGCCGCCGAGGAACCGGCCGCGCTCGACCGGGTGCGACCGGTGCTCGAAGCGCTCGGCACCGTACGGTCCGTGGACGGCGCCGCCACCGCCGCCGCGCTCAAGCTGGTCGCCAACCACAGCCTTGCCGGCGCCGTCCTCGCCCTGCGCGACGCCCTGCACCAGGCCGACGCGCTCGGCCTGCCCCGCGACCGGGCCCTGGACGTCCTCGAACGCGGCCGGCTCGGCGGCCTGGTCGCCGGCAAGCGCCCCTATCTCCTCGACGGCCCGCCCCCGGCCACGGCCGAGTTCACGGTCGGCGCGCTGGCCAAGGACCTGGCCCTCCTCGCGGAGGCCTCGCGGCTCCCGCTGCGGGGCGGTACGGCCCCGTTCGGCACCCCCGGGGCCGCGTCCGACGCGGACATCGCCGTCGCCGCCACGGCCCCCGCCGTGCCGGACGCGCTCCTCGCCCCGCTCCGCGCCTACGCCCGGGGCCACGCCACCGGCGATCCCCGCCACTTCCGCGAGGCGTTCCTGCCCACCGCCCACATCGAGGGGATCAGGGACTCGGCCTTCGTCACCTGGCCGCTGGACGAGTACTGCGCCCTCTTCCAGGGCCGCCCGGCCCCCGACGAGGCGACCCGGTCCCGGCGCGTCGACACCGTGGACGTCCACGGCACCGTCGCGACCGCCACCATGACCCTCCGCCACGGCCCGGACACCTTCACCGACGTCTTCCTGCTGGTCCGCACCGGCGACACCTGGCGGATCGCCAACAAGGCCTACCACCGTCACCCGGCGGCGGACGCCGCCTCCTCCAGCGCCAGGTAGTCCGAGAGCAGCGCGGCGGCCGTCAGCATCGCCCGCCCCCTGGCGGCGACCCGGCCGCGCCACTCGTCGAGGGCCGCCTCCAGCGCCCGGGTGTCGCCCGCCGCGCGGATCCGCCGGACGACGGGCAACCTCCTCGCCCTCGCCGCCGACGGCCTCGTCCTCGCCCACGCCCACAACACCCACCTCCAGCGCGAACGGAGCACTATGCGGATGGGGGAGCGCCCGGTCGAGCGGTGGGGCGCGGGCGCGATCGCCGCCGCCCGCCTGGGCCGGGAGTACGCCTTCGTCGCCACCGCCCTGGGCACCCTCCGCCACCGCGGGGTCCAGGCCCCGCCCCCCGACACGGTGGAAGGACTCCTGCACACCCTCCCCGCCCCCCACCACCTGGTGGACACCCGCCTCCTGACCCACGCACTCGGCACCACACCACCCCCACCCCGCACCTCCCCCTGGCACGGCTACGCCCCCCTGGACCCCACCCACCTGCCCACCACGGACGCCCTCCTCTACATCAGGCACACCACCGAACCCCACCCCTGGTGGCCCGCCACCTGACCCCCACGCGCCGCCACAGCACCCCCTCCCACCCCGGGCCGCCCGGGGCGGGAGGGGGCTTGAGGGGCGCCCGTGTACCCGCCTCGCCCAGCCGTGTGCCGGGCGGCCCGGAGGGCGCGCCGCGCCTGTGGGTCCCCTCCCGGCCCCGGGCGGCCCGGGGCCGGTGGGTCTCGCGCGGGCCCCCGCGTACCCCCGCCCCCGCCGGACGGATCCGGCGCCCTGCCCGCACGTCCCGGCCCTGAGCCGGAGGGCCCCACGCGGTGCCCGTGCACCCCGGCCCGGTGCCGGACCCGGCCGGAGGCCTTGAGCGGCGCGGTCCGTGAACTGCCCTCGCCCCCAGCCCCGGTCCGGGCCGGAGGCCCCCGCGCGGTGCGCCGAGGGGCGTCGCCCGGGGCTGGGCGACGACCCTCGGAGCCGTACCACCGCTTCCCGGAAGCATCCCCCCGCGCACGGGCACGCGCCGGGCGAAGGTGACACTCTTCTTCGTGACCACGAGCATGTCCGCCCCGGCCCCCACCCCCGGCACCGGTCACGCCGCCGCCCATCACGGAGAGCTGCTGCAGGGGGTCTTCGCCGACGGCGGCGGGCGGCCGCGGGCCGGTCTCGTCACGCTGCCCCTGGACGGTCCCGGCACGCGCGCCGAGTTCACGCCGAGCCCCGACGCGCCGGCCGACGCGGTCGCAGTCGTGCCCGCCGGGCGGACGAAGGCCGCACGCGCCGCCCGGCTCGCCGTCGCCGTCTGCGCGGCCCGCACCGGCCGCCCCGCCCGCGGCGGCACGCTGCGCCTCACCGGTTCCGTGCCGCTCGGGCTCGGCATGGGCAGCTCCACCAGCGACGTCCTCGCCGCCGTGCGCGCCGTCGCCGACGCGTACGGGATCCGTCTCGACCCCGGCACCACCGCCGGGCTCGCCGTCCGCGCCGAAGGCGCCAGCGACCCCCTCATGCTCGACGAGCGGCCCGTGCTCTTCGCCCAGCGTGAGGGCCGTGTCCTCGAAGTCCTCGGGCCCGCGCTGCCGCCGCTCCTCGTCGTCGGCTGCCTCCTCGGCGGCGGCGAACCCGTCGACACCCTCGCCCTGCCCGTCCCGGCCGCCACCGGCACCGAACTCCGGGCCTACGCCCTCCTGCGCGACCTGCTCCGCCGCGCCGTCGCCGACGGCGACGCCGGGCTCGTCGGCCGGGTCGCCACCGCCAGCGCCCGCCGCGCCCAACGCGTGCTGCGGCACCCGGACTTCGAGGCGCTCGTCGCCCTGGCCCGCCGCACCGGCGCCGTCGGCGTCCAGATCTCCCACAGCGGTTCGGTCGCCGGCGTGCTCCACGACCCGGCCGCCCCCGGCGCCGAGGCCCGCGCCGACGCCACCCGCCGCGCGCTCGCCGCCCACCGCATCCCGTACACCCGCACCTTCGGCGCCGGCGGTCCGCGTCCCGGGGCCGTTCACCCGTGTCGTTGTTGGGCCGAACGGGTGAGGGGCGGGAGGATGGGGTCATGAGTAGGTACGAGAGGTACGACGTCACCGACGAGCAGTGGGAGGGCCTGGCCCAGGTCCTGCCGCTGCGCGGCCGTGACGAATGGCCGTCCAGGGTCGACCACCGCACGATCCCCGAGCAGTACGAGTCCGTCGAGCAGCGCCGCATGGTCGTGCTGCGGGTCCAGGTCTTCGCCGACGCCCGCGAGGTCGCCGAGTACCTCATCGCCCAGATCCCGGTCCTGCTCGACCTCACCAGCGCCGACCCGGAAGTCGCCAAGCGGGTCCTCGACTTCAGCAGCGGCGTCGTCTTCGGCCTCGGCAGCGGCATGCACCGCGTCGACCGCAACGTGTTCCTGCTCGCCCCTCCCGGGACCGAGGTCGAGAGCACCGGCGAGGGCCCGTCGGGCGACGAGGACGAGGAGCCCGTCGGCGCACCGCGCGCCGGAGTCCCCCGATCGTAGGAAGGTCATCTCGACGTAACGGTTCGTCAGCTCCACCCCTGCGTACCGTCCGATCATGGACCTCACCTGCGGCCCCGCCCTCGCCCGCACCCCCGGCCACCGCACCCCGGGCGCACCCCGCCCGAACACCGTCCCCAGCCCCCGCCCGACCCCGCCCTCCGACGCGGGACCGGGCGGGGACGACGCCAGGCCCACGCCCCCGACCCCCCGCCCGAACGCCGGCACCCCCGCCCCCCGCCCCGGCACGGGCACGGGCACGGACACAACGCCCGGCACGGGCACCGAGCCCGGCACCGCCACGGGCACCGCACCCCGCACCAGCGCCGAGACCGGCACCGCCACTGGCACCGCTCCCGCCACGGGCACCGGCACCGCACCCGCCACGGGCACCGGCACCGCTCCTGGCGTTGGCGCCGTGCCCCGCACAAGTACCGCTCCCGGCGCCGGCACCAGTACCGCACCCCGCACCGGCCCAGCCGCCCGTCCCGGCACCCGTTTCCCGTCGGCCCGGCGCCGTTCGCGTACCGAAGGCCCGGGTGACGTCGACGGCCCCGGCACCACGGGCAGCGCCCCCGGCCCCGGCACCACCGACAGCGCCCCCCGCACCGACCGTGCCGCCGACACCGCCGCGCCCACCCTGCCCCGTCCCGCCGTGACCGAGCTGCGGCTCTCCGCCTACGCGGGGCGGCGCCGGGCCGCGTACGCCCTCGGGCCCGTGACCCTCTTCGCCGGGCCGAGCGGCAGCGGGAAGTCGACCGTCCTCGGTGCGTACGAGGCGCTGGCCAGGCTCGGCGCGGGGGAGCCGCTCGGCGAGGTGTTCCCGCGCCCCGCCGACCTCGTCCCGGACAGCGCCCGGCCCGACGCCCAGGGCCGCCGGGGCTTCCGCATCGGCTGCACCGTCGACGGCCCCGTCGGCCCGGTCCGGATCGACCTCGCCGTCCAGGCCCACCCCGAACTCCGCATCGTCGGCGAACGCCTCACCCGCCACGGCCGCACCCTCCTCACCACCGCCCTCAGGGACCCCGGCCGCACCACCGTCCAGGCCGCCTGGCTCACCGCGGGCGCCACGCCCGTCACCCGCGCCCCGCTGCCCGACGACCTCCTCGGCACCGCCCTCCTCCCGCTGCGGGTGGCCGGCGCCACCCAGGGGCAGCGCGAGGTGCTCGCCGCCGCCGAACAGGCCGTCGTCGGCCTCCGCTCCCTCTTCCCCTGCGCCCCCGAACCGGACAGGATGCGCGCCCCCGTCCTCCCCGGCGAGGGCCGGCTGCTGCGCGACTGCGCCAACCTCGCCGAGGTCCTGCACCGCACCCACACCGACTGCCCGCGCCGCCACCAGCGCCTCGCCGCCGTCGCCGGCGCGGGCTGCGCCGGACCCGTCACCGGCGTCGGCGTGCAGGAGCTCCGCGACGGCACCGTCCGCGCCCTCCTCGCCCGGGGCGCCCGCCCCGGCACCCCGCTCAGCCGCCTCGGCGCCGGCGAACTCCGCTACCTCGCCCTCGCGCTGACCCTCCTCACCGGCCCCGGCGTCCTCGCCATGGACCGCATCGCCGAGGTCCCGGACGCCATGCAGTGCCTGACCCTCCTCGCCGACGACCTCGACCGGGGGCTCGACGGCCGGCAGACCGCCGCCCTCCTCGGCCTGACCGCCGCCATCGCCGCCGACGGCCACATCCGGCTGGCGGGCGCGGTCGGCGAGCGCGCCGCCGTCCAGGCCCGGCGGACCGCCGGGGTGACGGTGGTAGACCTGACCCCGTGACGGACACCGAACACGACGACGTGGCGGGGCTCCAGCGCCGCCTCGCCGCCTTCGCGGCGGCGCGCGACTGGCAGCCCTACCACACGCCCAAGAACCTGGCGGCGGCGCTCAGCGTCGAGGCGGCCGAACTCCTGGAGATCTTCCAGTGGTTGACGCCCGAGCAGGCGGAGAAGGTGATGGACGACCCGGAGAAGGCCCACCGGGTCGCCGACGAGGTGGCCGACGTCCTCGCCTACACCCTCCAGTTCTGCACGGTGCTGGGGATCGACCCCCTCGCCGCGCTCGCCGCCAAGATCGACCGGAACGAGCTCCGCTTCCCACCCCGCAGACGGGACGGAACGGACGAGTCGGGCACCGAAAGCACGGATCGTCACTCTTCGGAGTGATCGGTTCATCCCCGTCGAGATGCCTGTCCACAGATTTCCGAATTCCTCTGGTGCCGGGGCTCAGGCGGCCTCACTCTGGGTAGTGGACTGAGAGAACGGCAAGTCGCACGAACGGGGGCGGAGTTGATGGAAGCGGAGCGACTCGTCCAGGCGGGGCTGTACGCGCTGGGCGAGAGCCGGACGGCACACGACATCGTGGCGGAAGCCTGGCAGGCCCGGGCCCTCGCCCAGGCGATAGGAAGTCACCTCGCGCTCTGCGGACCGCTGGAGCTGCGAGGCGAGGCGCGGGGGCTCAGCGAGGCGGGGGAGTACCCGGCGTGGGGAGCCGCCGGCCCGCGCGCGGCGCGGCTCACCGAGGTGGGCGACCCGCGCTCGGCGCTCACCGCCCTCGGCGAGCTGCTGGGCGAGGTGGGCATCGCGCTCGTCGGCGTGGCCTCGGTCACCGACGACGAGAGCCTGTACTGGCAGTGCATGGAGGCCATCGACACCGCCGACGAGGCCGGCGACCGGGTCCGGGGCATGCTGCGCCGTCTCGACGTCCGCGAGCAGGGCCGGGCCCGCCCTCCCGACCCGCCGACGCGCCGGGCCGGCCCTCCGCCCGTCACCATCCCGCCCGCCACCACCCCGCACCCCAGGTCCCCCGCCGCCCCCTCCCGCCCGGCCCCCGAGCCCGGCCGGGAGACGGAGCAGGCACAGGACCAGGACCAGGGGCGGGAGCGGGAGCGCGACCGGGCCCGGGACCGCTGAGGTCCCAGGCCCGGCGGCGAAGGGGACGGGGGAGAACGAGGGAGAAACAGAGGGACGGGGAGGACGGGGAGAACGAGGGGGCGGTACGGGAGACAGAAGGGGCGGGGCGGTCAGTGCGCCCCGGAATCGTCGGAGGGCTCCGCGTCCAGGCGCTCCGCCGAGGACTGGAGGTCCGCGTCCAGCTGGGAGAGGTCGGCGGAGAGCGCCGCCATCAGCTCCTCCATCTGCTGGAGCAGCCCCTTCGGGGCTCCCGGAGCCTGCTGCTCGGGCACGGACTGCGGCACCTGCTGCTCGGGCAGCGCCTGCTCCGGCGCGGCTTCCTGGGACATCGCGGCCTCCTCGCCCCGCACCCCGGCCGGCACGGACGGGACCACGGGAGAAGAACGACGCACCGGCTGCGGCCGCCGGCACGCGGGCCGGGCGGTCCGGCTCCGCCCGAGCAAACGACGACGCCCGGTCACGGTCACTGGCCAGCGGTGACGCGTCCCGCCAGGGGGACGGATATTCACCCGACCGGGCCGGGAGGCCCCCCGCGCTGACGCGCGGCTTGACAGGCACCCCGAGGTGCAGGATGGAGGCATGGATCTTCGCGTTTTCACCGAACCGCAGCAGGGCGCCGACTACGACACCCTCCTCAGGGTGGCGCGCGCCACCGAGGACCTCGGCTTCGACGCCTTCTTCCGCTCCGACCACTACCTCCGCATGGGGTCCGGGGACGCGCTGCCCGGACCGACCGACGCCTGGATCACCCTGGCGGGTCTCGCCCGCGAGACCCGGCGGATCCGGCTCGGCACCCTGATGACCGCCGCCACCTTCCGGCTGCCGGGCGTCCTCGCCATCCAGGTTGCCCAGGTCGACCAGATGTCCGGCGGCCGCGTCGAGCTGGGCCTGGGCGCGGCCTGGTTCGAGGCGGAGCACACCGCGTACGGCATTCCGTTCCCGAAGGAGCGGTTCGGCCGGCTGGAGGAGCAGCTGGCGATCGTCACGGGCCTGTGGGAGACCGAGGCCGGCAAGACCTTCGACTACGAGGGGGAGTACTACCGGCTCGCCGACTCGCCCGCGCTGCCCAAGCCGGCCCAGCGGAGGGTCCCGGTCCTGATCGGCGGCCTCGGCGCGACCCGCACGCCGAGGTTGGCGGCGCGGTACGCCGACGAGTTCAACGTCCCGTTCGCGTCCGTCGAGGACACCGAGCGGCAGTTCGGCCGGGTGCGCGCCGCGGCCGAGGCGGCGGGGCGGCCCGCCGGGGACCTCGTGTACTCCAACGCGCTGGTCGTCTGCGTCGGCAAGGACGACGCCGAGGTGGCGCGCCGCGCCGCCGCGATCGGAAGGGAGGTGGAGGAACTGAAGGCCAACGGCCTCGCGGGCACGCCCGCCGAGGTCGTCGACAAGCTCGGCCGTTACGCGGCGGTCGGCTCCTCCCGGGTCTACCTCCAGGTCCTCGACCTGGACGACCTGGACCATCTGGAGCTGATCTCCGCGCAGGTCGCACCGCAGCTGGGCTGACCGATGCCCGCGGACCGGACACCCGACGTCACGCCCGACGGCATGCCCGGCCGGACGGCGGCCACGACGCTCGCGCGGGCGCTCGCCGGCGGGGTGCTCGTGCTCGACGGCGGGCTCTCCCACCAATTGGAGGCGCAGGGGTGCGAGCTGTCGGACGCGCTGTGGTCGGCGCGGCTGCTCGCCGACGCGCCCGAGCAGGTGGCCGCGGCCCACGCCGCCTACGTCCGGGCCGGTGCCCGGGTGCTGATCACCGCCAGTTACCAGGCGACCTTCGAGGGCTTCGCGCGCCGGGGCCTCGGGCGGCGGGAGACGGCGGAGCTGCTGCGCCGGAGCGTGTCGCTGGCCCGGGAAGCGGGGGCGGGGAAGGCCTGGGTGGCGGCCTCCGTCGGGCCGTACGGGGCGATGCTGGCCGACGGGAGCGAGTACCGCGGGCGGTACGGGCTCTCGGTGCGGGAGCTGGTGGCCTTCCACCGGCCCCGGGTGGAGGCGCTGGCCGAGGCGGGACCGGACGTGCTGGCCCTGGAGACGGTGCCGGACGCCGTGGAGGCGGAGGCGCTGCTGCGGGCGGCCGAGGGGTGCGGGGTGCCGGTGTGGCTGTCGTACACGGTGGCCGGCGGGCGGACCCGGGCCGGGCAGGGGCTGGCGGAGGCCTTCGCGGTCGCGGCCGGGAACGACCAGGTGGTGGCCGTCGGGGTGAACTGCTGCGAGCCGGCGGAGGCCGAGGAGGCCGTCGCGGCGGCCGTCGCCGTGACCGGCCGCCCCGCCGTCGTCTACCCGAACAGCGGGGAGCGCTGGGACGCGGAGGCCCGGGGCTGGCGCGGGGCGGCCGCGTACGGCCCGGCGGCCGCTCCGGGGCTCGCCGCCGGGTGGGCCGCCGCCGGGGCCCGGCTGATCGGCGGCTGCTGCCGGGTCGGGCCGGAGACCGTCGCCGCCCTCGCCGCCTCGGCGGGGCCGGCACCGAAGGGAGGAGGGAAAATGCCTGGTCGGGGTTGAGGTGGGGCGCCCATACTCGGTCGTGTGTTCCTGACGATCAGTACCACCGGCACCCCGGAGCGCCCCGCGACCGATCTCGGCTTCCTGCTGCACAAGCATCCCGAGCGGGCGCAGGCGTTCTCGACCTCGCACGGCATCGCGCACGTGCTCTACCCCGAGGCCACCGCGGAGCGGTGCACCGCGGCCCTGCTCCTGGAAGTGGACCCCGTGGCGCTGGTGCGCCGGGGCAAGGGGAAGGGCCGGGGCGGCGCCCCCGACGCGGCGCTCGCGCAGTACGTGAACGACCGGCCGTACGCCGCGTCCTCGCTGCTCGCGGTCGCCCTCGCGCAGGTCTTCAAGACGGCGCTGCACGGCCAGTGCCGTGCGCTGCCCGAGCGGGCGGCCGCGCCGCTGCCGCTGCGGATCGAGGTGCCCGTGCTGCCGGCGCGCGGCGGTGCGGAGCTCGTACGGGAGCTGTTCGGGCCGCTCGGATGGACGACGGTGGACGCCGAACCGGTCGCGCTGGACGCCGAGTTCCCCGAGTGGGGCGACTCGCGGTACGTGCGGCTCGTCCTGGAGGGCGAGGGGCTGCGGCTCGCGGACGCGCTGAACCAGCTGTACGTGCTGCTGCCGGTGCTCGACGACGCCAAGCACTACTGGGTGGCGCCCGACGAGGTCGACAAGCTGCTGCGGGCCGGCGACGGCTGGCTGGCGGCGCACCCCCGGCGCGAGCTGATCACCCACCGCTATCTGGCCCGCCGCCGGAGCCTCGCCCGCGAGGCCTCGGAGCGGCTCGAACTGGTGCGGCTCGCGGAGGCCGACGGGCTCGACGTCGAGGACGTCGACAACGCCGTGGACGAGGCGAGCGACACGGAGCAGCGGCCGGTGCCGCTCGCCGAGCACCGGCGGGCGGCGATCCTCGCCGCCCTGCGGGCCGCCGGCGCCGCCCGGGTCCTCGATCTGGGCTGCGGCCAGGGCCAGTTGGTGCAGGCGCTGCTCAAGGACGCGCGGTTCACGGAGATCGTGGGCGTGGACGTGTCGGTACGGGCGCTGGCCGTCGCCGCGCGCCGGCTCCACCTGGACCGGATGGGCGAGCGGCAGGCCGCCCGCGTGAAGCTGATCCAGGGTTCGCTCGCGTACACCGACAAGCGGCTCGGCGGCTATGACGCGGCCGTGCTCAGCGAGGTCATCGAGCACCTGGACCTGCCCCGCCTCCCGGCCCTGGAGTACGCGGTGTTCGGCGCGGCCCGGCCGCGCACGGTCGTGGTGACGACGCCGAACGTCGAGTACAACGTGCGCTGGGAGACGCTGCCCGCCGGGCACGTCCGGCACGGCGACCACCGGTTCGAGTGGACCCGGGCGGAGTTCCGGGAGTGGGCCGACGCGGTGGCCGGACGGTACGGCTACGCCGTGGAGTTCGCGCCCGTCGGCGCGGACGACCCCGAGGTCGGCGCGCCCACGCAGATGGCCGTCTTCACCCGCGCGGGGGAAGGGGACGAACAGACGACGACGAAGAAGCAGGAGGAGGACCGGGCATGACCGACACCACCACCGAGGAGCGCCGGGCGCTGCCCGTCACCGACCTCTCCCTCGTCGTGCTCGTCGGCGCCACCGGCTCCGGCAAGTCGTCGTTCGCGCGAAGGCACTTCAAGCCCACCGAGGTGGTGTCCTCGGACTTCTGCCGGGGGCTCGTCGCGGACGACGAGAACGACCAGTCGGCGTCGAAGGACGCCTTCGACGTCCTCCACTACATCGTCGGCAAGCGGCTCGCGGCCGGCCGGCTGACCGTCGTCGACGCCACCAACGTGCAGCGCGAGGCGCGCCGGCAGCTCGTCCAGCTGGCCCGGGAGCACGACGTGCTGCCGATCGCGATCGTGCTCGACCTGCCGGAGTCCGTCTGCCGGGAGCGCAACGCGCTGCGGGCCGACCGGGCCGGCATGCCCGACCACGTGATCCCCCGCCACCGGCGCGAGCTGCACCGGGGGCTGAAGGGCCTGGAGCGGGAGGGCTTCCGCAAGGTCCACGTGCTGCGCTCGGTCGCCGAGGTGGAGGCCGCGGAGGTGCGCCTGGAGCGCCGCTTCAACGACCTGCGGCACCTCACCGGGCCGTTCGACATCATCGGCGACATCCACGGCTGCCGGAGCGAGCTGGAGACGCTGCTCGCGCGGCTCGGCTATGTGGACGGCGCGCACCCGGAGGGCCGCACTGCGGTCTTCGTCGGCGACCTCGTCGACCGCGGCCCGGACTCGCCGGGCGTGCTGCGCCGGGTCATGGGCATGGTGGCGGCCGGGAACGCGCTCTGCGTGCCGGGCAACCACGAGAACAAGCTGGGCCGCTGGCTGAAGGGCAAGAAGGTCCAGCAGACCCACGGCCTCGCCGAGACCGTGGAGCAGCTGGAGCGCGAGCCGGCCGAATTCCGGGAGCAGGTGAGCGAGTTCATCGACGGGCTCGTCTCCCACTACCTCCTCGACGGCGGCAACCTGGTGGTGTGCCACGCCGGTCTGCCGGAGAAGTACCACGGCCGCGCCTCGGGCCGGGTCCGCTCGCACGCGCTGTACGGCGACACCACCGGCGAGACCGACGAGTTCGGGCTTCCGGTGCGCTATCCGTGGGCGGAGGAGTACCGGGGCCGGGCGACGGTCGTCTACGGCCACACTCCGGTGCCGACGACGTCCTGGGTCAACAACACCCTCTGCCTGGACACCGGTGCCGTCTTCGGCGGGCGGATGACCGCGCTGCGCTGGCCGGAGCGCGAGCTCGTCGACGTGCCGGCCGAGCGGGTCTGGTACGAGCCGGCCCGGCCGCTGGCGTCCGAGGCGCCCGGCGGGCACGAGGGCCGGCCGCTCGACCTCGCCGACGTCCACGGGCGGCGCACGGTGGAGACCCGGCACCTGGGCAACGTGGCGGTGCGGGAGGAGAACGCTGCGGCGGCCCTGGAGGTCATGAGCCGCTTCGCCGTCGACCCCCGGCTGCTCGCGTACCTGCCGCCGACGATGGCGCCGACGCCGACCGCGAAGGCGGACGGCTTCCTGGAGCATCCGGCGGAGGCCTTCGCCCAGTACCGGGCGGACGGCGTCGAGCGGGTCGTGTGCGAGGAGAAGCACATGGGCTCGCGGGCGGTGGCGCTGGTCTGCCGGGACGCGGACGCGGCCCGGGAGCGGTTCGGCGTGGACGGGCCGACGGGCGCGCTGCACACCCGTACCGGCCGGCCGTTCTTCGACGACGAGGCCGCCACCGAGGAGGTCCTCGGCCGGCTGCGGACGGCGATCGGCGCGGCCGGGCTCTGGGAGGAGCTCGACACGGACTGGCTGCTGCTCGACGGCGAACTGATGCCGTGGTCGCTGAAGTCGGGCGGGCTGCTGCGCCACCAGTACGCGGCGGTCGGCGCCGCCTCGGGAGCCGTCCTCCCGGAGGCCGTACGGGCGCTGGAGACGGCAGCCGCGCGGGGCGTCGAGGGCCTGGACGGGCTGCTCGCCGCGCAGCGCGGACGGGCGGCGGACGCGGGCGCGTTCACCGAGGCGTACCGGCGGTACTGCTGGCCGACGGAGGGGCTGGACGGGGTGCGGTTCGCGCCGTTCCAGCTGCTCGCGGTCCGGGGGCGGTCGCTCGCGGACGTGCCGCACGACGTCCAGCTCGGGTGGCTGGACCGGCTCGTCGAGCACGATCCGACGGGGCTGCTCCAGGTGACGCGGCGGATCGTCGTCGACACCGGCGACGAGCAGTCGGTCCGCGCGGGCACCGACTGGTGGCTGGAGCTGACCGGCGCCGGCGGCGAGGGCATGGTCGTCAAGCCGCTCGCCGCGCTGGTCCGCGACGGCGCGGGCCGCCCGGTGCAGCCGGGCGTGAAGGTACGCGGCCGGGAGTACCTGCGGATCGTGTACGGCCCCGAGTACACACGCCCGGAGAACCTGGCGCGGCTGCGCCACCGCCACCTCGGCCACAAGCGCTCGCTCGCCCTGCGCGAGTACGCGCTGGGCCTGGAGGCGCTGGAGCGGCTCGCGGCCGGGGAGCCGCTGTGGCGGGTGCACGAGGCGGTCTTCGCGGTCCTCGCCCTGGAATCGGAGCCGGTCGACCCGAGGCTGTAGCGGGGGCGGCCGGCCCCGGGCCGTGGCGGGAGCTGGCCGGCCCGGGGCCGTGGCCGGACCCCGGCCGGCCCGAGGCCGCCGGTGCCCCGCCGGGGCACCGGCGCCCCGTGTGACGGGAATTCGGCCGTGCGCTTCCCACGCGCACGGCCGTCCGCTCCGCCAGGATGGGCGCATGGGATTCCATGTCGACTCAGAGACCGGCCGGCTCCGCCGCGTGATCCTCCACCGCCCCGATCTGGAGCTGAAGCGGCTGACCCCGACCAACAAGGACGCCCTCCTCTTCGACGACGTGCTGTGGGTGCGGCGGGCCCGGCAGGAGCACGACGGCTTCGCGGACGTGCTGCGCGACCGGGGCGTCGAGGTGCACCTCTTCGGGGATCTGCTGGCGGAGGCGCTCGACGTGCCGGCGGCCCGGGCGCTCGTCCTCGACCGGGTCTTCGACGAGAAGGAGTACGGGCCGCTCGCCGCCGACCACCTGCGGGCCGCCTTCGACTCGCTGGAGACCGGCGCGCTGGTGGAGGCGCTGGTGGGCGGGATGACGAAGCGGGAGTTCCTGGCGGCGCACCGGGAGCCGACGTCGGTCCGCTTCCACGCCCTGGAGCTGGACGACTTCGTGCTCGGCCCGCTGCCGAACCACCTCTTCACCCGGGACACCTCGGCGTGGATCTACGACGGGGTGTCGATCAACGCGATGAAGTGGCCGGCGCGGCAGCGCGAGACGGTGCACTTCGAGGCGATCTACAAGCACCATCCGCTCTTCACCGGCCCGGAGGCGGGGCCGTTCCACCACTGGTCGGAGGGGCAGGCCGACTACCCCTCGACGATCGAGGGCGGCGACGTGCTCGTGATCGGCAACGGCGCGGTGCTGATCGGGATGAGCGAGCGGACCACCCCGCAGGCGGTGGAGATGCTGGCCCGGGGGCTGTTCGCGGCGGGTTCGGCGCGGACGATCGTGGCGCTCGACATGCCGAAGCGGCGGGCGTTCATGCACCTGGACACGGTGATGACGATGGTGGACGGCGACACCTTCACCCAGTACGCGGGGCTCGGGATGCTGCGCTCGTACACGATCGAGCCCGGCGACGAGGGCCAGGCGTTGCGGGTGACGGACCATCCGCCGGAGCAGATGCACAGCGCGATCGCGGCGGCCCTCGGCCTCCAGGACGTGCGGGTGCTGACGGCGACGCAGGACGTGCACGCGGCGGAGCGGGAGCAGTGGGACGACGGCTGCAACGTGCTGGCGGTGGAGCCGGGGGTGGTGGTGGCGTACGAGCGGAACGTGACGACCAACACGCATCTGCGGAAGCAGGGCATCGAGGTGATCGAGATCCCGGGGAGCGAGCTGGGCCGGGGAAGGGGCGGCCCGCGCTGCATGAGCTGCCCGGTGGAGCGGGACGCGGTGTGAGGGGCCTCACGGGCTCTCACGGGGCCTCGCGGGGCCTCAAAGGTCCCGAGGGGAGGGTCCCGACCCGATGGGGCTGTATAGACATGCCTATGTATGTATAGACTTCCATCGCCCCGCAGGTTCCGTCCCCGACCGCATCCACCCCTCCCACCCCAGGAGCGCCCGTCATGGCCCTTGACCTCTCCGGCCGCCACTTCCTCAAGGAGCTGGACTTCACCGCCGAGGAGTTCCGCGGCCTGGTGACCCTCGCCGCCGAGCTGAAGGCGGCCAAGAAGGCGGGCACCGAGGTGCAGCGGCTGCGCGGCCGGAACATCGCCCTGATCTTCGAGAAGACCTCCACCCGCACCCGCTGCGCCTTCGAGGTCGCCGCCGCCGACCAGGGCGCCTCCACCACCTACCTCGACCCCTCCGGCTCGCAGATGGGGCACAAGGAGTCGGTGAAGGACACCGCCCGCGTCCTCGGCCGGATGTTCGACGGCATCGAGTACCGGGGCGACAGCCAGGCCACCGTGGACGAGCTGGCCGCCTTCGCCGGCGTCCCCGTCTTCAACGGCCTCACCGACGACTGGCACCCCACCCAGATGCTCGCCGACGTGCTCACCATGACCGAGCACAGCGACAAGCCCCTCGACGGCGTCTCCTTCGCCTACCTCGGCGACGCCCGCTTCAACATGGGCAACTCCTACCTCGTCACCGGCGCCCTGCTCGGCATGGACGTGCGGATCGTCGCCCCCGAGGCGTACTGGCCGGCCGAGGGGGTGATCACCGCCGCCCGGAAGCTGGCCGAGGCGAGCGGCGCCACCCTCACCCTCACCGACTCCGTCGCCGACGGCGTCCGGGGCGCCGACTTCGTCGTCACCGACGTGTGGGTCTCGATGGGCGAGCCCAAGGAGGTGTGGGACGAGCGGATCACCGCCCTCGCCCCGTACTCCGTCACCATGGACGTGCTGCGCGCCACCGGGAACCCGGACGTGAAGTTCATGCACTGCCTGCCCGCCTACCACGACCTGGGCACGAAGGTCGCCCGCGAGGTCCACGACCGGCACGGCCTGAGCGAGCTGGAGGTCACCGACGAGGTCTTCGAGTCGGCGCACTCGGTCGTCTTCGACGAGGCCGAGAACCGGCTCCACACGATCAAGGCCGTCCTCGTCGCGACCCTGGCGGGTCCCGCGGGGGCATAGGATCACCCCAGACGTCAGGGGGGTCCGGGCAGAAACGCCCGGGCCCCCCTGACGCGTGTACACCCCCCATGCAAGACCAGAGATGAGAACGACCGCATGCTCTCGCGGACCAAATCCCCCCAGCAGCTGATCGCCGAATCCGGCGGCGACCTCGAAGGCCACAGCCTCAAGCGCACCATGGGGCTCTTCCAGCTCGTGTGCTTCGGCGTCGGGGCGATCGTCGGCACCGGCATCTTCGTCGGCCTCGCCGACAGCGTCGCCGAGGCGGGTCCCGCGGTCGTCGTCTCCTTCGTCCTCGCCGCGATCACCTGCGTCTTCACCGCCTTCTCCTTCGCGGAGCTCGGCGGCGCGATCCCGGTCTCCGGCTCCTCCTACTCCTTCGCCTACGCGAGCCTCGGCGAGCGGGCCGCGTTCCTCGTCGGCTGGTGCCTGCTCCTGGAGTACGGCGTCTCCGTCTCCGCGGTCGCCGTCGGCTGGAGCCAGTACCTCGACGAACTCCTCCACAGCGTCACCGGCCTCCGGCTCCCCGACGCGCTCGCGGCCGGACCCGCCGAGGGCGGCGTGGTCAACCTCCCCGCCGTCGTCGTCATCCTGATGGCCGCGACGCTCCTGGTCCGCGGCGTCCGCGAGAGCGCCCGCGCCACCGCCGCCATGTCGATCCTCAAGATCGGCATCCTGATCGTCTTCTGCGCGGTCGGCTTCTCCGCCTTCGAGGCCGGGAACCTCTCGCCGTTCGCCACCGAGGGCGTGGCCGGCATCACCGCCGGCGCCTCGGTCGCCTTCTTCTCGTACATCGGCTTCGACGCCATCACCACCGCCGGCGAGGAGGTGAAGGACCCGCGCCGGAACATCCCGCTCGCGATCCTCGTCTGCATCGGCCTCGTCACCGTGCTCTACTGCGCGGTCGCCCTCGCCGCGATCGGCGCGCTCGGCGCCGACGAGGTCGCCGACAAGCCCGCCGCGCTCTCCCTCGTCGTCGACCAGGTCACCGGCTCCTCCGTCGGCGGCGGGATCATCGCCTTCGGCGCGGTCGTCGCCATCGCCTCCGTCGTCCTCGCCGTGATGTACGGCCAGACCCGCATCCTCATGGCGATGTCCCGCGACGGCCTGATGCCCCGGATCCTCGAACGGGTCTCCCCGAAGACCGCCACCCCCGTCGCCAACACCTGGATCGTCGCCGCCGTCTTCGCCGTCCCGGCCGCCTTCGCCCCGCTCGACGTCGTCGTCGACCTCACCACCATCGGCACCCTCGCCGTCATGGCCGTGGTCAACCTCGCCGTGATGGTGCTGCGCCGCCGCGAACCCGGACTCGGCCGCTCCTTCAAGGTGCCGCTCTACCCGGCGAGCCCGGTCCTCGGCATCGGCTTCTGCCTCTACCTCATCTGGGGAACCGGCTGGCGGACCTGGCTGGTCTTCGCCTGCTTCCTCGTCGTCGGCGCCGTGCTGTACGCGGTCTACGGGCGCCGCCACTCCCGGCTGGCGCTCACGGCCGCGGACGAGGCCGCTGGGCGGGCACCCGGGGGAGCGTGAACCAGACGGCCTTGCCGTGCGGGGTCGGGCGGTGGCCGCAGTCGCTGCTGAGCGCCCGGATCAGCAGCAGCCCGCGGCCGTGCTCCTGCCAGGGATCGACCTCGGCGTCCGGATCCGGGCACTCCAGCCGGCCGGGGCGGGCGGGGTCGGGGTCGTGCACCTCGATCTGACAGCCGCCCGGCGCGGCGAGCAGCTCCACGATCAGCTCGATCGGGCCCTCGCCCGAGGTGTGCTCGACGGCGTTGGCGACCAGCTCGGCGGTGAGCAGCTCCGCCGTGTCGCGGTCCGGCAGCTCGGTCGCGCCGGGGTCGATCTCGCCGAGTGCGGTGCGGACCAGGGCGCGGGCGACGGGGACGGCGGCGGTGGTACGCGGCAGCCGGAGGCGCCAGGCGGTCCCGGGCGGGCCGGTGGTTTCGGGCATGGGGACGAGCTCCCTTTGCCGGGGGGTGGCGGGAAGGCGACGGAGGACGGGCCGGGCGGACGACCCGGGACATCCTGCTTTCCACCATATAAGGGGGCGATTTCCAGCCACAGAGACCCCCCTCCCGACCTGACAGGACCCCCGACCCACCCGGTACGGGACCTTGGACGTCCCGTCCTACAGGTCCTTCTCCACCGCCCGGACGTACTCCGCGCCGCGCTCCCACAGCAGCGCGTGCAGCGCGGCGAAGACCTCCGCCGACCGGCGCCCCGGCCAGTCGGCGGGCAGCAGCTCGGGCGGCAGGACCGGGTCGGCGTACGGCAGCCGGCGCCAGGAGTCGAGGGTGAGGAGGTAGTCCCGGTAGGCGTCCTCCTCCGTGCCCGGATCCTCGCGCCAGGCGGCGAGGACCGGCTCGTGGCCGGCGAGGAACTCCTCGTGCAGCCGCGCGATCGCCGGCAGGTCCCACCAGCGGGCCACCGCCTCCGCCGTCGCCGTGTAGCCGAGGTGGTCGCCGCGGAAGAAGTCCACGTACGAGGAGAGGCCGAGCCGCTCCAGGGCGTTGCGGGTCTCCTCGTACAGCCGGCCCGGTGCGATCCAGACGCCGGGGGCCGCCGTCCCGAAGCCCAGCCGGCCGAGCCGGGAGCGCAGCAGGTGGCGGTTGTGCCGTTCCTGCTCGGGGACGGAGAAGACGGCGAGGACCCAGCCGTCGGCGAGGGAGGGCTCCGTCCGGGCGTAGATCCGCCGGTCGCCGTCCTCCAGGAGCCTGCGGGCGTCGTCGGAGAGGGCGTATCCGGCCGCGCCGTCGGGGGTCCGGCGGGAGAGCAGCAGCCCACGCCGCTTGAGCCGGGACACCGAGGAGCGCACCGAGGGGGCGTCCACGCCGACCACGGCGAGCAGCCGGATCAGCGCGGCGACCGGCATCGGCGTCTCCTCCGCCGGCCTGCCGTAGGCGCCGTAGAGGGAGACGATCAGGGAACGGGGAGTGTGCTGCTCGGCCACGTGATCATTTTAGGCCGTGGAGGCCGGACCCGGGTCGCGCAGCCGGTGGCGCTGGAGCTTGCCGGTGGCCGTCCGGGGGAGGGCGTCCACGAAGACGACGGCGCGGGGCGACTTGTACGGGGCGAGCCGGGCGCGCACGAAGGAGCGCAGCTCGGCGGCGGTGCCCGGGTCGCGCGCCACCCCCTCCCGCACCACCGCGTAGGCGACGACGACCTGGCCGCGCAGCGGGTCGGGGCGGCCCACGACCGCCGTCTCGACGACGTCCGGATGGCCGAGGAGCACCTCCTCCACCTGGGGGCCGGCGATGGTGTGCCCGGCCGAGACGATCATGTCGTCGGCGCGCGAGACGTACCGGAAGCGGCCGTCGGGCTCGCGGACGCACCGGTCGCCGGTGACATTCCAGCCGTCGCGCACGTACTCCGTCTGGCGGGGGTCGGCGAGGTACCGGCAGCCGACCGGGCCGCGCACGGCGAGCAGCCCCTCCTGTCCGTCGGGGACGGGCCGGCCGTCCGGGCCGAGGACGGCGGCGTGCCAGCCCGGCACCGGGCGGCCGGTGGTGCCGGGGCGGCTGTCGGCGTCGGCGGCGGCGAGGACGATGTGCAGCAGCTCGGTGGTGCCGAGGCCGTTGATCAGCCGCAGCCCGGTCCTGGCGTACCAGGCCGTCCAGACGGCCTCGGGCAGGTGCTCGCCGGCCGAGACGCAGCGGCGCAGCGAGGACAGGTCGGCGGCCGAGCCGGCGTCGAGGAGGCCGAGCATCGCCCGGTAGGCGGTGGGCGCGGTGAAGAGCACCGAGACCCGGTGCCGGCCGATCGCGGCGAGCAGCTGCTGCGGCCCCGCCCGGTCCAGGAGCACGGCGCTCGCCCCGGCCCGCAGGGGGAAGACGAGCAGCCCGCCGAGGCCGAAGGTGAAGGCGAGCTGCGGGGAGCCGGCGAAGACGTCGTCCGGGCGGGGCCGCAGGACCCGCGCGGAGAAGGTGTCGGCGGCCGCGAGGACGTCCCGGTGGAAGTGGACGCAGCCCTTGGGGCGGCCGGTGGTGCCGGAGGTGAAGGCGATCAGGGCCACGTCGTCGGCGGCGGTGCCGGCGGCCGGTACGGGTCCGGGCGCCCGGCGCCCGGCGCGGGCGAGGAGGTCGCCGGGCCCGTCGCCGCCGTACGGGACGACCGGCAGGCCCGGGACGGAGGCGGCCGACAGCTCGTCGAGCGCCCTCGCGTCGCACAGGGCGAGGGAACAGGCGGCCGTCGTGGCGGCGAAGGCCAGTTCGGCGGCCCGGTGCTCGGCCGGGACGGTGACGGCGATGCCGCCGGCCTTCACGACGGCCAGCCAGCAGGCGGCCAGCCAGGGGGTGGTGGGCCCGCGCAGCAGCACGCGGTTGCCGGGCCGCAGTCCCAGCTCGCCGGTGAGCACCCCGGCGATCCGGTCGACGCGCTCGCGCAGCTCCCCGTAACTCCAGGTCCCGCCCTCGCCGTCGTGGAAGGCGGGCCGACCGGCGCCGAACCGCTCCGCGGTCCGGTCGAGGAGTTCGACGGCGCAGTTGAGCCGTTCGGGGTAGTCGAGCCCGGGCAGCTCGAAGAGCAGCCGCGGCCATTGGGCGGCGGGCGGCAGCCGGTCGCGGGCGAAACCGTCGACGTGCCCGGAGGGCGTCAGCTCCACGGCGCCGCCCCCTCGGCGGGACATATCGTATCGATGACGGCCGTCACCGATCCGCAACGGGAGCGGAGGCGGCGACCGGGATGCCCGAAGGTGTCGGAGGAGGCCCACATGCCCGCATTTTCACCCGATACCGTGCGCCTCGCGCCACCGGCCCGAACTGGGCCGCGTCCGCCCGTGCTTGATCGACTGGTCGGGTCACGGGGCCGGGCTTAGGGTCGAAAGGTGGACCGACCGGCCCACGGCTCCTGCGGTGAGGGCGCGACGCGCCATGAACGACAATGACTAGCACACCGAAGCCGACGACACCGGCGGTGGACCCCACCCCCACCGGCGCGGGCGACGGCAAGGGCATCGCCCTGTTCGTCATCGCCTCCTGCCAGCTGATGGTCGTTCTCGACATCACGATCGTCAACATCGCGCTTCCGCACATCCAGAGCGATCTGGCCTTCTCGACCACCAGCCTGTCCTGGGTGGTCAACGCCTACACGCTGACCTTCGGCGGCCTGCTGCTGCTCGGCGGCCGGGCCGGCGACATCCTCGGCAGGCGCCGCGTCTTCATCTTCGGCGTGCTGCTCTTCGGATTCGCCTCCCTGCTCGGCGGTTTCGCACAGGAGGGCTGGCAACTCCTCGCCGCCCGCGCCCTCCAGGGCGTCGGCGGCGCGATCGCCTCGCCGACCTCGCTCTCGCTCATCACCACCACCTTCGAGGAAGGCCCCGAACGCAACCGGGCCTTCGGCGTGTTCGCGGGTGTGTCGGCGGCCGGCGGTGCGATCGGCCTGCTGGCGGGCGGCGTCCTCGTCGAGTGGCTCGACTGGCGCTGGATCTTCTTCGTGAACGTGCCGATCGCGCTGATGATCGCCATCCTGACGCCCCGTCATGTCCGGGAGTCCGAACGGCATCCCGGCCACTTCGACCTGGCGGGCGCGCTGACGTCGACGCTCGGCATGGTGGCGTTGGTGTACGGCTTCATCCGCGCGGCCCAGGAGGGCTGGAGCGATCCCTGGACGATCGCCTCGTTCTGCGCCGCCGTGGTGCTGCTCGTCGTGTTTATCCTGGTGGAGCGCCGGAGCCGGCAGCCCATCACCCCGCTGCACATGTTCGCCGACCGCAACCGCGCGGGCACGTACGGCATGATGCTCTGCCTGGCGGCGGCCATCTTCGGGATGTTCTTCTTCCTGACCCTCTTCGTGCAGCAGGTCCTCGACTTCAGCCCGCTGGAGGCGGGTCTCGCCTTCCTGCCGGTCAGCGCCGTGATCGCGGTGATCGCCGGCCTGACCTCCCAGTTCCTCCCGAAGTACGGCCCGAAGCCCTTCATGGTGCTCGGCGCCCTCTGCCTCGCGGTGGGCCTGTCCTGGCTGACCCTGACGGACGTCCACTCCACCTACGCGGGCTCGATCCTCGGACCGATGCTCGTCTTCAGCGCCGGCATGGGCTTCATGTTCGTCTCGCTGACCCTGATGGCCCTCTCCAACGTCGAGCCCGCCGAGTCCGGCGCCGCCTCCGGCCTCCTCAACGCCACCCAGCAGGTGGGCGGTTCCCTCGGCCTCTCCATCCTGGTCACCGTCTTCGGCACCGCCAGCCGCAACGAGGCCGACGAACAGGTCCCCGCCTTCCTGGCCCAGGCCGGCCCCCTGGAGAAGGCCCGCTTCGCCGAGACCGGCGAGCTCCCGCCCCCCTGGGCCGACGAGGTCCTCACCTCCGGCGTGTCCGCCGGCTTCATCGTCGCCGCCGCCTTCGCCGTGGTCGCCCTCCTCATCGCCCTCTTCGTCATCCAGGTCCGCCCCTCCGACATCGAACGCCTCAAGGGCGGGATGATGCCGGGCGGCTGAGCCCCGGGCGGCCGAGCGCCAGGAAAAAGGAATTGCCTCCGGGGGGTGTCGTGCGCGGAAATTGGCCGACCGCATTCGGTCGGCCGATCGCCGCGCATGTTCCACGCATCCGCGCGCGCATACGCAGGCGCATGAATTCCGCGGAAAGCCATGTGCACCAAGCTGCCACCGCCTTGGCAGGATTCGGCCACACGGCGGGGAAGTCGCAGATCAGGGGAGTCACCGGCGCCGATCGCCGCCCTGCCCGAACAATTTTCGGAGACCGGTCGTCAACCGATGGGTTGTGGACCGCGTCGCGGCCCGCATAGCTTTTGCCCGTCGCTCGGCCGAGCGGCAGGCAAAGGGCCTCGGATTCCCGAGAGCGACCCCTTGAACACATGCGGCCGGATTGGATGTGAATTCCCATGACTAACTACGACGGTGACATCTCGCTCATCGAGGAGATCTCCGAGCAGGACTTCGACGGCGTCGCCTACGGCGCGTGCTCGACCAACACGTTCTCGCTCTCCGACTTCCTCGGAAACCAGGGCGGTTGGTGCACGCTCACCAAGGAGTGCCAGCCCAACTGCAACTGAGCCCGAAGGGCCGGGCACGGACCGGGGGCGGGGAGCGGCTCATGCTCCCCGCCCCCGGCGCAACGTGGCAATCTATCACCGTCCGCGCAGGGAGCCGGAGCATTGATCTCGCCCGCGAAGCTTTACCCAGAACTCGACAGCGTCGAGATCCGCGAAACCATCGAGCCCCTCGGCGTCTTCGCGTCCGCCGTCCACGGCACCCTCTCGGCCCCGTCCGACGCCGCCCCGGAGGCCCCCTCGGCCGCCGCGCTCGCCTGGACGCTGGAGCCGGAGACGTACCCCTTCCAGCGCGTGATCCGGCGACTGGCCCTGCCGGCCGCCGACCGGCTCCTCCCCGAGGACCTCACGGAGACCGTGGCCGACCCGGACGCCTTCGCGCTCCAGGTCCTCGCCAGGGCCGAGGCCCGGCTCCGCGACACGGCCACCCGCACCCTGGTCGCCGCCGTCAACAAGGCCGCCGCCGACGGGGCGTTGCGCGGGGCCACCCCGGAGGAGCGCTACCAGGACTTCGTCACCCGGGCGTGGAACGACGCCGTGGAACCGTTCCCGGTGCTCCGCTCCGCGGCCGGCCACGTCGTGCGCAACGCCCGCGAGGCCGCGCGGGAACTCCTCCGGCGGCTCCACACCGACCGCGAGGCCGTCTCCCGCTTCTCCGGCATCGCCCCCGGCGACCCGCTGCTCTCCATCGGCGGGGCCGACGGCGACGCGCACGCCCACGGCAGGGCGGTCGGCATCCTGACCTTCGCCTCGGGGGCCCGCCTCGTCTACAAGCCCAGGGACGTCTCCTGCGAGGCCGCCTTCGAGACCGTCGTCGCACGCGTCAACGCGGAGGCCGGCTGCGCCCTGCCCGCCGCCCGCACCCTGGCGCGTGACGGCTACGGCTACGTCGAGTACGTCGAGCGGCAGGACGTCGGCGCGGACAGCGCCGCCTTCATGCGGGCCTGCGGCCAACTCGCCGCCGTGTTCTACCTGCTGGACGCGCGCGACATGCACTTCGAGAACATCCTGCCCACCCGCCGCGGCCCGGTCGCCATCGACCTGGAGACGCTGCTGCACCCCGCCCGGGTGCACACCGGCCCCACCCGGGAGGCCGAGGGCAACGCCTACGACGAGATCGGCCGCAGCGTCTACGGCATCGGGATCCTCCCGCTGGTCCTCGCCGGCAAGGACGAGGACTCCGGCCACGTCGACCTCGGCTTCCTCGGCGGCGACAACCAGGGCGTCTCCCCCTTCAAGACGATGGTCTTCGAGCACCCCTTCACCGACCGGATCAGGGTGCACCTCCAGGCCCGCCCGGCCGAACAGCGCTCCACCGTGGTCCGGGAGACCACCGAGCCGGAGATCCACGGCCTCGCCGGACAGATGGCCGACGGCTTCCGGCAGGTGTGCGAGGCGGTGACGCGCCGCCCCACCTGGTGGACCGGTCTCCTCCGGCGGATCGCGCCGTCCCTGCGCCTGCGCTACATCCACAACCCCACGTCGCAGTACGCGCAGATCCTGCGCATGACGGCCTCCGCCGCCGCGATGGCCGACCCGGAGCTCGCCCGGGCCCTGCTCCACCGGATCGCCATCCCCTCCCGCTTCTCCGACCGCCGGCTGATCGGCTCGGAGCTGCGGCAGATGGCCGAACGCGACGTCCCCTACTTCACCGTGCCCGCCACCGGCACCGCCGTCCACGACTGCGACGGCGCGGACACCGGCGTCCGGATCGACCGCACCCCGCTCTCCCGGGCCCTCGCCAAGGCCGCGGCGCTCGACGAGCAGGTGGTGCGGCGGCAGCTGAGGCTGCTCCACTCGGCCTTCTGCTCCCGCTTCCCCGACAACCACCTGTCCGGCGGGGCCCCCTGGAAAGGCCGGGCCGCCGCCGGCGAGCGCACCGGTCTGGAGCGGCTCGCCCGGTCGGTCGCCGACGCCCTCACCGCCGGCAGCCTCCCCGACCAGTACGGCCACCTGCCGACCACCTGGATCGGCCCGCTGGCCTCCGCGCAGGCCGCCCGGCCCTGGCCCTCCGGCGTCCTGGGGTACGACCTGTACACCGGGCGCACCGGCCCCGCGCTCGCCCTGGCCGCGGCCGCCGCCCACTTCGGCGACGCCCGCTACGAACGGGTGGCCCGCGAGGTCTTCGCGCGCAGCGCCGGCATCCTCACCGACGGCGTCTACGAGCTGCGCAGCATCCGGCAGAGCGGAGCCGGCGCCTACACCGGAACCACCGGCCTGCTGTTCGCCCTGGCCGAGGCCGGCCGGATCCTGCGGGAACCCGGCTGGGTGAAGGCCGCCCAGGACGCCGTACCGCTCGTCGTGGAGCAGCTCGGCCCCGGGGACACCCCGGAGGTGATCTCCGGGATCTCCGGCATCGCCACGATGGTCGCCTCGATCGGCGGCGACCACGCCGCCGGCACCCTGGACGCGCTCGCCGGCCGGCTGCTGCGCCACGCGGCCGAACCGAAGGGCTCCTGGTGGGAGCAGTCGGGCTTCGCGCACGGCGTCTCCGGGGTCCTGTACGCCCTCGCCGTCCTGCGCGACCACGTCGGGGACGGAGTGGGGGACCGGGTCGACGGCGCGATCGACGCCCTGACGGACCGTCTGGAGTCCTTCTACATCCCCGGGGAACGGAACTGGTCCACCAACTCCGCCTTCCCGGAACGGTTCTCGACCGGCTGGTGCCACGGCGCCGCCGGCATCGCCATGGCGCTGTCCGCGGTGAGCTCCCGGACGGCGGACGAACGGGCCGCCGCGCGCCTGGAGACGGCCCTCGACCAGACCTTCCGGCAGGGCTTCGGGCGCAACCTCACGTGGTGCCACGGCGACCTCGGCAACATCGACATCGTCCGGCGGATCGCCGGCTCCGGCCGGGGACTCCCCGGCGGGGACCTCCTCGACAGGGCGGACGAAGTCGAGGCGGGCCGCCTCGGCCCGGACGTGATCGCGGAGAAGCTCGCCGACACCGGCTCCCGCTACGCCCACACCGACAGCGCCATGGTGGGCTCCTCCGGGGTGCTGCTGCACCTCCTCGGCCGCCTCGACGGCGCGCGCCCCCGGGTGTCGCCGATCTGGCACGGATCCCTCTGATGGGACGGCGGGTTCCCTCCGTCACCCAGGTCACCCAGACCGAGTGCGGACTGTGCTGCTGCGTCGCGGTGCTCGGATACCACGGCCGCACCGAGGACTTCGCGACCGTGCGGGAGGACCTGGAGGCCGGCCGGGACGGTCTCGGCGCCAAGCAGCTCGCGGACTTCCTGCGCTCGCGGGGCATGGACGTCAAGGCGTTCCGGGCCCGGAGCGTGGAGGCCCTGCGCGGCTTCACCGAACCGGTGATCCTCTTCTGGGAGGACTACCACTTCCTGGTCCTGGAGCGCTTCGACGGCACGACGGCCTGGGTGATGGACCCGGCCGTCGGCCGCAGGCGCCTCACCCGCGAGGCGCTGGAGGCCGGCTTCTCCCAGGTGGTGATCGCGGCCTCCCCGGGCCCGGACTTCGTCCGGCAGACCCTGCCCTCCTTCCGGCACTGGCGGTCGCTGCCCCTGGTCCCGGCCGACTCCGGCCGCCGGATCGGCCTGGTCGCCCTGCTGTCCCTCGGCTCCTACGCGGCGGTCCTCGGCATCCCGGCCCTGACCAAGTGGGCCGTCGACCGGGACGACGCCTGGAGCGACCTGTCCCAGACGGGCCTGGTCGCGGCCGTGGTCGCGGCCGCCGCGACCGGCTACCTGCTGCTGTGGATGCTGCGCACCGCCGCCCTGGCGGGGCTCATCGCCGTGATGGGCCGTCACCTGATGAGCCACGTCTTCAGGAGACTCCTCTCCCTGCCCTTCAAGTTCTTCGCCACCCGGCAGCCGGGCGAGCTGCTGTTCCGCCTGAACACCGTCAACAGCGTGCGGGACCTGCTCTCCTCGCGGATCGCCCAGGGCGTCCTGGACGTCGGGACGCTGGCCTGCATCGGCGCCTACCTGTTCGTCACCGAGTGGCGCATCGGTCTCCTGGCGCTCGGGCTGCTCCTGCTGAACGCCGGCGTCCTCTGGCTGAGCCGGCACCGGGTGAAGGAGGTGACGGACACCGAACTCGCGCTGCTCTCCCGCTCCCAGTCCACCCAGCTCGACGCCGTCGTGTCCGTGCCCACCATCAAGATGGGCGGCTACGCCGGCCGGTTCGCCGACGAGTGGGAGGCGACCTACCGCGCCTCGCTGGACGCCATGCGCGTCCGGATGCGGATCCAGCAGGGCTGGATCTCCGGGATCGCCGCCACCACCCAGATGTTCGGCCCGCTGGCGCTGCTCCTCGCCGGCCTGCACTTCGTGTCGCGGGGGACGGTGACCGTCGGCTCGGCCATCGCCGTGCAGGCCGTGGCGGGCACCTTCTTCGCCCTGAGCTCCTCCGTCTTCCAGATGCTGACGGAGATCACCGAGACCTCCCGCTACGTGAGCAGGCTCAGCGACATCACGGCCCACGAGAGCGAACCGGAGGGCGGGCCGCTCACCGAGCTCGCCGACACCTCGGTACGGCTGCGGGGCGTGTCGTTCCGGTACACCCGGCACAGCAGGCCGGTGCTCGACGACGTGTCGCTGGAGATCCCGGCCGGGGCGAAGGTGGCGTTCGTCGGCGCGTCCGGTTCGGGCAAGTCCACCATCGGGCGCATGGTCTGCGGCCTCCACCAGCCCACCGGCGGCACCGTCGAGTTCTCCGGCCGCCCCATGAGCGCCTACCGGACCGACTTCCTGCGCGGGCAGATCGGGTACGTCCCCCAGGAGGTGCACCTCCACAACCGGACCGTCCTGGAGAACCTGACCCTGGGCCAGGACATCGACGAGGCCACGGTCCGGGAGTACTGCGCCGCCGTCGGCATCCTCGACTTCGTCGAGGAACTGCCGATGGGGCTGCGGACCCTGGTGTCCGAGATGGGCGCGAACTTCTCCGGAGGGCAGCGCCAGCGGCTGGCCGTCGTACGGACCCTGCTGCAACGGCCGCGGATCATCGTCATGGACGAGGCGACCGCCTCGCTGGACACGGCCAACGAGCGCCGGGTCTCCCGGATCATCGCCGAGACCGGCGCCACCCAGATCGTCATCGCGCACCGCCTCGCGACCATCCAGGACGCCGACCTCATCCACGTGCTCGACCGCGGCCGGATCGTGGAACGCGGGACGCACGAGGAACTCCTGGCCCTGGGCGGGGTGTACGCGGGGCTGTACGCGGAGCCGGTGGCACGGGCCGTATGAGGGGCCGTATGAGGGCCGCACGAGGACCGCACGAGGACCGCACGAGGGCCGTATGAGGGCCGGCCGGGGGGCACGGCCGTCCCGGCCGGGCCCGTCCGTAGAACGAAAGGTGCTGTGATGATCGAGGTCCAGAACCTCACCAAGCGGTACGGCGCGAAGGTCGCCGTGGACGGCCTGTCGTTCACCGTGACCCCGGGCAAGGTGACCGGATTCCTCGGCCCCAACGGCGCCGGCAAGTCCACCACCCTGCGCGTGATCCTCGGCCTGGACGAGCCCACCGCCGGCCGGGCCACCGTCTGCGGCGCCCCCTACCGGAGCCTGGACCGCCCGCTGACCCGGGTGGGGGCCCTGCTCGACACCGGGGCCGTCCATCCCGGCCGCAGCGCCCGCGACCACCTGCGGGTCCTCGCCGCCTCCCACGGCCTGCCCGCCGGCCGGGCCGACGAGGTCCTGGAGCAGGTCGGCCTGACCGCGGTGGCCCGGCAGCGGGCGCGCGGCCTCTCCCTCGGCATGGGGCAGCGGCTCGGCGTCGCGGCCGCGCTGCTCGGCGACCCCGAGGTGCTCGTCCTCGACGAGCCGGTCAACGGGCTCGACCCCGAGGGCGTCCGGTGGATCCGGGAGCTGATGCGGGCGCTGGCCGCGCGGGGACGGACGGTGCTGGTCTCCTCCCACCTGATGAACGAGATGGCGGTGACCGCCGACCACCTCGTCGTCGTCGCCCGGGGGCGGCTGCTCGCGGACACCTCCGTGGACGCCTTCGTCGCCGCCCACTCGGAACGGACCGTCCTGGCCCGGGTGTCGGATCCGGAGGGCATGCGGCGGGCGCTGCGGGAGCGCGGCATCGGGTCGGTGCGGCAGGACGACGCGACGCTCGCGGTGAACGGCGCCTCCGCGGAACAGGTCGGTCTCGTCGCGAGCGCCGCGGACATCACCGTGTTCGGGCTGACCGAATCCGTCGGTTCGCTGGAGGAGGCGTTCATGAGACTCACTCAGGAACACGCCGAATACCGGGCCTCGACCGGAGGGATCCGATGAAACACGCCGTGGCCGCCGAATGGGTCAAATTGACGACTCTGCGGTCCCCGAAATGGTCCCTCGCGGTCTATCTCGGCCTGATGATCGCGCTTGCATTCGTCTACGGGGCCTTTTCCACCGAAAGAATGCTCACGGCCCCCGGATTCGACCCGGTGGGGCTCGGCCTCTCGGCCGTGCCGCTCGGCGCGATCGTCCTGGTGGTCATGGGGATCCTCGCGGTCACCGGCGAGTACGCGTCCGGGTCGATCAGGACCAGCCTGCTGGCCGTCCCCGACCGGGCCCGCTTCTACTACGCCAAGGTGGGACTGGTCAGCCTGGTCAGCGGAGCGCTGGCGGTGGCGGGCGTCGTACCCGCCTTCCTGATCGTGCAGCACGGCATCGGGGAGCACGCGGCGCCGGCGGAGGCGGGCACGGCGGGCCATGTGCTGGGGGCGGTGCTCTACACGGCGCTCCTGGTGGCGTTCTCCATGGGTGTGGCGACGCTCCTGCGCTCGGGGGCGGCGACGCTCTCCCTCCTGCTCCCGCTGTTCTTCATGCTCTCCACGATCCTCGGCAACATCCCGGTGGTGGGGGAGGCGGCGCGGTTCCTGCCGGACGTGGCCGGCGCGAGGGTGCTCGGCGCCGCGGAGCCCGAGGGGGCCCTCGGGCCCTGGACGGGGCTCGGCGTACTCGTCCTGTGGACGGCCCTCGCGGTGGGCGCCGGACGGTGGGCGACGGTACGGCGCGACGCCTGAGAAGAACTCCGTGGTCCGGCCCCCGCGCGCAGGCGCGGGGGCCGGACCTTTTTCCGGCGCAATTCCGCTGTGTGCGCTCGGTGCCGCCCGGTCTATGCGTTCAGCGAATGCGGAGAGGACAGGCTGGGAGACGTCCTCCGGAGACGGGGGACGACATGTTCGGAATTTCGGCTGACAAATGATTTCCGGACGCTTTTCATTCGGTCCATCCGGTCCTCACGAAGGAGAAGATCATGGAGAAGACGCAGACCGACGTCCTCGGCGGCTACGACGAGTTCGAGCTCGTCGAGATGGGCGAGGCGGACGTGTACGGCGGTACGACCTGGAGCTGCGCCATCGTCACCGCGGTGGCGACCCTGGTGTCCGCCTCCGCCTGCCCGACCACCAAGTGCACCAGCCAGTGCTGAACCGCTTGGCGGCTCTGATACGCGCGGCCGGCCGAGCCTGACCGTCGCGTCGGCCACGTCGGACGGGGCGGGGCGGGCCGGACCGAGGTCTCACGACCCCGGGCCGGACCCGCCGGTCCTCCGCCCCGTCCGACGTCCCGGCCACGCACCCCTTCCCTCTTCCCCCTTCCCGCCCGACATCCCACGACCCGGAGGTGCGGTAGCCATGGGCGCTCGCCCGGAATCACGTCGGACCGCACGACGCGTGCCGGCCGTCACCCAGGTCGCCCAGACCGAGTGCGGCCTCTGCTGCTGCGTGTCCCTGCTCCGCTACCACGGGCGGGACGAGGGCGTCTCCGAGGTCCGGGAGGACATGGACGCCGGACGGGACGGACTGAGCGCCCGGCAGCTGTCGCGGTTCCTGGAGTCCCGCGGCATGCGCAGCCGGCTGCTGAGCGCCCGGAGCGTCGCCGCGCTCACCCGGTTCACCTCACCCGTGATCCTCTTCTGGGACGACCACCACTTCGTGGTCCTGGAGAGCTTCGACGGCGAACAGGCCGTGGTCATGGACCCGGCCGTCGGCCGCCGCCGGCTGACCGGGGACGAACTCGCCCGCCACTTCAGCGGCGTGGTCGTCACCGCCGAGCCCGGGCCCGAGTTCCGCCGGCTGCGCCGCCGGCCCTTCGCCGACTGGCGGACGATGCCCCTGCTGCCCCAGGGCGCGGGCGGGCGGATGGCCGGAGTCGGCGTCCTGTCCCTGGCCGCGTACGCCGCCGTCCTCGGGATCCCGCTGCTCACCGAGTGGTCCGTGGACCGGTTCTCCGGCTGGACGGAGCTCGGCGACCACCTGTGGGTCATCGGGATGGTGGTCGGCGCCGCGCTCGGCTACCACCTGCTGCACCTGCTGCGGATCGTGCTGCTGTCCTCGCTGGTGTCGGTGCTCGGACGGCACCTGATGGACCACGCGTTCACCCGTCTCCTTTCGCTGCCGTACCGGTTCTTCACCACCCGTCAGCCCGGCGAGCTGCTCTTCCGGCTCGGCAGCGTCAACGCCGTCCGCGACATGCTCTCCTCCCGGGTCGCCCAGGGCGTCCTCGACCTCGGCACCATGGTCTGCGTCAGCGGCTACCTGCTGCACGCGGAATGGCGCCTCGGGCTGATCGCGCTCGCCCTGGTCCTCGCCAACGCCGGCTATCTCGCCACCACCCGGCAGCGGGTCCTCGAAGCCGTCGACATGGAGATCACCCACCTGGGCCGGAGCCAGTCGCTCCAGCTGGACGCCATCGTCTCCATCCCGACCATCAAGATGGGCGGCTACGCCGACCAGTACCTGGACACCTGGCGCGAGACCTACGCCGAATCGCTGGAGGCGATGAAGGCGCGGATGCGGCTGCAGCAGGGCCGGGTGTCCGGAGTGGCCGCCACGATCCAGATGTTCGGGCCGCTGGTGCTGCTGCTCGCCAGCCTGTACTTCGTCGGCCAGGGCACCATCACCATCGGCGGGGCGATCGCGGTGCAGACCGTCTCCGCCACCTACTTCGCGATCTCCACCTCGGTCTTCCAGGCGTACGCGGAGTTCACCGAGACCAGCCGCTACATGGCCCGGCTGAGCGACATCACCCGCGCCGAGCCCGAGGGCACCGGCGGCGACCTGAAGGAGCTCGCGTCCCCCTCGGTCGAGCTGGACCGGGTGTCCTTCCGCTACACCCGGCACAGCGAACCCGTGGTCCGCGAGGTCAGCATGGTCATCCCGGCCGGCGCCCGGGTCGCCCTGGTCGGCGCGTCCGGGTCGGGCAAGAGCACCCTCGCCCGGATCGTCTGCGGGCTGCACGAACCCACCTCCGGCGCGGTGCGCTTCGGCGGCCGGGACGCCGCCGCGTACGACCGGGACTCCCTGCGCCGGGTGATCGGCTACATCCCGCAGGAGGTCCACCTGCACAACCGGTCGATCCTGGAGAACCTCACCCTGGGCCAGGACATCCCCGAGGAGACGGTCCGGGAGTTCTGCCGCGAGGTCGGCATCCTGGACTTCCTCGACGACCTGCCGATGGGCCTGCACACCCTGGTCGCCGAGATGGGCTCCAACTTCTCCGGCGGGCAGCGGCAGCGGCTCGCCATCGTACGGACCCTGCTCCAGCGGCCGACCATCCTCGTCATGGACGAGGCCACGGCCTCCCTGGACACCGTCAACGAACGCCGGGTGACCCGGCTGATCGAGAGCATCGGCGCCACCCAGATCGTCATCGCGCACCGTCTGTCGACCGTCGAGTCCGCCGACCTCATCTACGTGTTCGACCAGGGCCGGATCGTCGAGCAAGGAACACATTCAGAACTGATGGACGGAGGCAGCGTGTACCGGGATCTCTACGCGGCGACGGCCGAGGACGACGGCCCGACGGCCGAGGAGAACGGCCCGACGGCCGAGGAGAACGGCCCGACGGCCGGGGC
The DNA here is from genome assembly GCF_040633895.1 of Streptomyces sp. NPDC007863. NCBI lineage: Bacteria > Bacillati > Actinomycetota > Actinomycetes > Kitasatosporales > Streptomycetaceae > Streptomyces > Streptomyces sp. NPDC007863. The sequence continues at coordinate 192,706 of NZ_JBEYEI010000009.1, read as the reverse complement.
GACGACCGGCCGGACGGCCGAACTGCTGGCGGGAGGTGCCGGGGCATGAGCGAGAGCGCGGTGGCCGTCCAGGCCTTCCTCCCCTTCTACACCCATGTGGCGCCCCGCTCCGCGGTCGCCCGCGCGCTCGGCGCACCGCTGCTGCGGGCCGCCGCCCCGGACCGCCGCGACAGCGTGGTGGACCAGGCACACGACGCCCTGCTGCGCATGGTGGAGACCCAGTCCTACCGGGCGCTCATCGGCGCGTTCCACACCTTCCGCGAACACCTCGGCCTGCCGATGGAATCCGGCACCGACACCGCCCTGCGCCGCTTCACCTCCCACCTGGAGGAGCCCGGCGTCCCGGCCGCCCTGCTGGAGAAGTACCCGGTGCTCCAGGCGCGGTTGACCACGATGCTGTCGAACTCCCTCGACGCCTACCGCGAGTTCCTCACCGCCTTCGCCGACGACCGGCCGCTCCTCGCGGAGGCCGGCCTCCTCGGCGAGCCCGACGGCGACGCGGACGGCGACGGCGCCGGCCGCCTGCTGTCCGCGATCTCGCCCAGCGGCTCCGACCTGCACAACGACAACCGCCAGGTGCACATCCTCCACCTGGCCAACGGGACCCGGCTGGTGTTCAAGCCGAGGCCGCTCACCGCGGACGACTTCGTCCGCGACGTGTACCGGGCGGTCGACCCGTACCTGGAGCACGCGCTGGCCCGCTGCGTCCCCCGGTCGCTCACCGTGGGCTCGCACGGCTGGCAGGAGTTCACCGTGCCGGCCCCCATGGAGGAGGCGGACCAGCCCGGCCGCTACTTCTACCGGATCGGGGCGCTCGCGGTGCTGTTCGGCGCCATCGGCGCCACCGACCTGCACGACGAGAACCTGCTGGCCCGCGGCGAGCACCCGTGCGTCATCGACACCGAGACGATGCTGCGGCCGGACGCCGGGGTCGGCGACGACGAGCTCCCCGACGTGCTGATGAACCACACCAAGCTGTCCGTCGCCTCCACCATGCTCGTGCCGATGGTGAACCCGACCTCGCCGGTCGACTTCATCATGGCGGGCGTCGGCGTGGCCGGCGACCAGCAGTCCTCCATGACCAGCGCGGTGATCCGCGACCCCGGCACGGACGCCATCGCGGTGTCGCGGGAGCCGTTCAGCTACCGGCAGGGCGACAACGTGCCCCGGCTCGGCGAGCGGCACCTGGTCGCCACCGACTGGTTCGACGCCATCCTGGCCGGCTGCCGCGCCGCCCTGGGCGCCCTGCGGGACGGCGCCGTCACCCGCGTCATCGACGCGCACCCCGAGGTGCCGGTACGGCTGCTGCTGCGCTCCACGATGATCTACGGACGGTTCATCGACGCCTCCACGCACCCGAAGTACCTGGCCGACCCCCAGGAGGCCGAGCGGCTGTTCGGACTCCTCAAGATGCACCAGGACTACCTGTCCCCGGAGGCCGAGCGCTTCGCGGCGGAGCAGGAACGCGCCTCGCTGCGCGTCGGCAACGTGCCCTACTTCGTCACCCGGGGCGACTCCGACGCCCTCGGCACCGTCGCCGGCTCGACGCCCGGCGTGTACGCGGCGACCGCCTCCGGCTTCGCCCGGCGCGGCGTCGCCCACAACGCGGCCCGCAGCGACGCCTACCACCACTTCCTCCTGGAGGAGTGCTTCGGCGAGCTGTGCGGCGAGGACACCCCCGGCGGGCTCTCGGCCTCCGGCGTCTTCGGCGGGCCCCTGCTGGCCGGGGCCCGCCCCGGCGGCTGGTGGCGGGGGATCGCCGCGCGGATCGCCGAGGTACGGGTCCCGGCCACCGGCCCCGACGGCCGCGAGGAGTGCGGCTGGGTCGGCGGCATCGGCCCCGACCGCGACGCCTCCACCATCACCCCGGGCAACTTCGTCTCCTTCCACGACACGGCCGGCGTGGCCGCCTTCCTGGGCCGCGCCGCCGCCCGCGACGAGAGCCTCGCCGGCCCTGCCGGCAGCGCCGACCGCGGCCTCACCACCCTGCTCGCCGAGTACGGCGAGGCGCTGCTGCAGCGCCCCGAGTCGGTGTTCACGGGCGCCGCCTCGCTGCTGCTCGTCCGCCCCGAGGACCCGGCGACCGAGTCCGAGCGGCTGGCCGGACTCCTCCGGGCCCTGGCGGAGCGCGAGGCGGAAGGCGAGCTGGAGACCGACCTCTCCAACGGTCCGGCCGGACTGCTGATGGTCCTCCTCGACCGCCTCCGCCGCGACGGCTCCGCCCTCCCGGCCGACACCGCGACCGTCGAGCGGCTGACCGACCTGGCCCTGTCCCACCTGGGCCGGGAGCGGGAGGCCCACTGGTCGGACCTGGCCCACGGCGAGCTCGGACTGCGCTGGGCGGCCGCCCGCGTCGGCTCCGTCCTGGGCCTCGAACGCACCGCCAAGGAGGCCGCGGACTGGCTGATCGGCCGCTGGGAGCGGGACGGCCTCCCGGCCGAGCACGGCTGGTGCAAGGGCGCCGCCGGCTTCCTGCTGGCCGGCTCGGAGATCCTCGCCGCGGCGGGCCGGGCGGACTGGCTGACCGAGCCCCGGCTTGCCGAGCTGCTCGGCCGGGCGACCGCCCTGCCGGCCGGCCGCGCGGTGGACCTCTCCGCCTGCCACGGCAGCAGCGGCGTCGTCCAGTGCCTCATCGGCGCGGGCCGCACCCTGGGCCGCCCGGACCTCTTCGAGCGGGCCGCCGCCCACCAGGGCGAGGTCCTCGGACGGATCCGCGAGGACGGCTACTTCACCGGCGCGGCCGGCCGCACCTCGCTGATCGGCTACATGCTCGGCTGGGCCGGCGTGGGCGACACCGACCTGATGGTCGGCGCCCTCCTCGGCGGCGCCGACCCGGCCGCCCTGCGCCTCCCGCTGGAGCTGTCCGCGCCCGCCCGGGGCTGACCGCCCGCCTGTCCTCCGTTCCCCCTCGTCGAAAGGGCTGCCGGGATGCGGCACTCGATCCTCCTCCCCGTCAACGCCACCCGTCCCGAGCAGGCGATCCCCTTCGCCAACCTCGTCAAATGGGGCGGCGCGGCCCGGCTGTGGCAGGGGCAGGGCCTCGTCCTGGAGAGCCACCAGCTCGTGAACTGGCTGGCCGGCGCCGGCATCAGGGTGCCCGCCGGGTTCGGCGTCTCCCTGATGCCGTACCGCGCTCCGTACAACGCGGCCATCGAGGCCCGGTCGGTGGCGCTGGCCACCGGGCACGAGGTGGTGGCCGGCTACGGCCCCGGCTCGCTCGCCGCGCAGACCTGCGCCATGGGCCGGCCCTACTCCAGCCAGCTCACCGCCTGCCGGGAGTACCTCACCATCGTCCGGGACCTCCTCGACGGCGGGATCAGCGACCGCGAGGGGGAGTTCTTCTCCGCCAAGGCGCAGCTCCTGCCGTTCCACAAGCCGGAGGTGTCGCTGGGCCTCGGTGTCCTGCGGGAGCGGATGGCCGGGCTCGCCGGCGAGCTGGCCGACGTGGCCATCACCTGGATGGCCTCGGCGGCCTACCTGGAGGAGTTCCTGATGCCGGCGCTGCGGGGCGCGAAGGAGCGGCGCCCGGCGGAGCCGGCCAAGGTCACCGCGTACGTCCCGGTGGCGCTGGCCGGCCCCGACCGGGACATGGCGAAGCTGCTGCGGGCGACCGTCGGCGGGCACATCCGGTTCCCCCACTACCAGGCCGCCCTGCGGCGGGCCGGGATCCGGATCACCGGCGACGGCGGGGCCGACGACGTCCGTGCCCTGGTGGACGGCGGGATCTTCCACTACGGGACCGCCGAGGAGATCCACCAGCGGCTGGACGACTACCGGGCGCTCGGCGTGGACGAGGTGGTCCTCAACGTCACCGGGGTCGCCGCGGTGCACGGGCCCCGGGCCGCCGCGTCCGACCTCTACGAGCTCCTGAAGGCCGCGCCCTGACGGGTCCCCCTGCGGGCCCGGTCCAGGTCGCGGGCGAGATGGGCCCGGCGCCGGCCGTTCACGCGGCGGCTGCGCCGGTCCTCGGGGGTGCTGTACATCAGCTGGGTGTGGAAGTAGTTGACGTGCTCCAGGACGGCGAAGAGGGCGAACAGCAGGCCCGGGACGCTCCCGGTCCCGGGATCGGCGGCCACCGCCAGCGCGGTCAGCGGCACGCCGAGCCCGAGCAGCACCACGTTGGCCACCCGGGCGGCGGCGAACCAGGCCGCCGCCGGCAGCGGCGCCCCGCCGCCGGCGGCCAGGGCGCGGAGTTTGGCCGCCCAGTACGCGGCGCCCTCCAGGAGCAGCAGGACGACCAGCGCGAACCCGAGGAGGTTGGCGGCGGTCGCCGGCACGCCCGCCACCCCGAACCAGACGGCCGCCTGCAGGGGGACGTTGACCAGTTCCCCCACCGCGAGCGACAGCAGCCGCCGCCGGACGCCCGCCGTCACCGGCGCGCCATCTCGGCCACCAGGCGGTGCGCCCGCTCGGTGTCCCAGGAGAGCGCGGCGGCCCGGATGGCCTCGACGCCGGGAGGGACGTCCAGGCCCAGCTCGTCGGCGAAGACGGCCTGACATCGCTCGACCACGCCCAGCGCCCCGGCCACGTCGCCCTGCGCGCAGTACGTGGCGGCGAGCAGCTGCCACAGCTTCTGCCGGTAGGGGGCCTCGGCCAGGACCGTCTCGATGCGGTACGCCAGCATCTCGGTCCGGTGGGTCAGCAGACAGGCGGTGAAGAAGTCCTGGCAGGCCTCGAAGCGGGTGTTGCCGAGGCCCACGGTGTGGGCGTGGAACCACCGGGTGGCCGGCAGCCGCTGGCCGAAGGGGCCGCGCCACAGGGCGAGGGCCTCGTCCAGGACGCCGACCGCCGCCTGGTGGTCGCCCGAGGCCAGCCGTTCCCGGCCCTGCCGGGCGAGCCCCAGGAAGCGTGACAGGTCGAGCTCGTCGGCGTCGACGGTGAGGGCGTACCCGGTCTCCGCGCCCCGGCTGGTCGTCAGCCGCTTGCTCAGGCCCGGCTGCGCGGAGTCCAGGCCGCGGCGGAGCCCGGTGAGGTGGCTCCTGATGTTGGCCACGGCGGAGCTCGGCGGCTCGTCCCACAACAGCTCGGTCAGCTCGCCCATGCCGACGAACTGTCCCCGGCGCAGCAGCAGCGCGGTGAGCAGGGCGCGGCGGGCGGCCGACTGCATCTCGGCACCGCCCGCGATTCTCACAGGACCCAGCAGTCGGAAAAGCATTCGGGCTCCGTCACCTCTCGTGTGGGGTGCTGAGGCATGGACCGGCCCCGGGCCAACGGGGATCGCCGCCGACGGCATCGTGTGCCCTGGCGGCGTGTGATCGGTACCACGCCTCCCTCGGGGCCGAATATGGCAGTGCCTCAGGCGGGGAGGAACCAGGCCCGCTGGCCGCATCCGGCCAACCCGGTGCAGCATCCGGCCCGTTCGGCCGTTTCCTGCGGATCTCGCGATGTGGCCCCTGGTGACGCATGGGGAAACCTTTACCCTTCGCGCACGCACCTTCTACAATCCGGGCAAGCACACGTTGGCCAGACCCTCCCCCTGCCCCGGAGTGCCCCTTGATCGTGTACCACATGGCGGTCCTTGGCCTGAGCACGGCGGAAGAGGAGATCTACCGGCACCTGTTGCGCAATCCCGGGGTCGAACTCGACGACGTCCACGTCCTGTTACGCCAGGACCCGCTCGTCTCCGCGGCGGCCGTGCGCCGCCTGCGGGACCTGCAGGTCATCCGCGAGGACGGCGGCAGGGCCTGGCCGCACAAACCGGAGCTGGTGGTCAACAGGCTGGCCCAGCAGCGCCTGGACGAGTTCTACAGCACCATCCGCACGCTCTCCGACCTGAACCCGCTCGTGGACGCGCTGAGACGCGAGGCGCACGACCGCGGTACGCACGCCGAACAGGCCCCGGTGGAACGGCTGATGGGGCTGCCGGCCATCCGCGAACGCCTGGACGAACTGGCGTTCTTCGCCCGTACGGAAGTCATGTCCTCCGAGCCGTACGACGCGCTCACCCCGGAGAACATCGAGCGCTCCCGCGAGCTGGACCTGCGCTGCCTGCGCCGCGGCGTCGTCCTGCGCAGCCTGGTCCGCGCCTCCGCCGTGGCGGACGACACCACGCGGGCCTACCTCCAGGAGCTGACCGCCGCCGGGGCCCGGATCCGGGTCCTCGACGACCTGAGCGAGCTGATGATCGTCTACGACCGCCACACCGCGCTGGTCCCGGTCGACCCGAAGGTCACCTCCCGCGGGGCCCTCTGTTCCAGCGAGGAGGGGATCGTCACCGCCGTCGTCAACAACTTCGAGCGGCTGTGGGCGGGCGCCACGGAGTTCGCCGGCGCCGTCGGGCAGGGGGACGGCTCCTCGGACGAACCCCGGCTGAGCGAGCTTCAGGTACAGGTGCTCCGGGCGATGTGCACGGTCGCCAAGGACGAGACCGGCGCCCGCCAGGTGGGCGCCGCGCTGCGCACCTACCGCCGCCACATATCGGAGCTGATGCGGATCCTGGGCGCGGAGAACCGCGCCCACGCCGCGCTGCTGGCCCGCGAACGGGGCTGGGTCTGACCGCGGTCCGCCGGCCCGGCGGTCAGCCGTCCCCGAACTCCCGGGCGTCCGCCCACAGCCGCTCGAAGTGGTTGACGACCATGCCCACCATGCCGGGTTCCCCCGTCACGAACGCGCCCTTGCCGATGTCCGAGGGCACCACCGGGACCAGCACGGTCCGGCCGTCGTACACCACCATCGGGCCCTCGGAGGAGGGCAGCACCCGCACCCGCGCGCCCGCGCCGGCCAGCCGGCGCAGCTGCGCGACGACCGCCGGGACGGCGAGCGCGGACCGCCACACCAGGAGCCGCACGCCGACCCCGCGCTCCAGCATCCCCAGGCACAGCGGCACCGTCACCCACGGGGTCCCCAGCTCGGTCTCCTCGCAGAGCCCGCCCGCGAGGACCTCGGAGCGGGCGCCCAGGGCGAGCTCCTCCACCCGGGCGCGCACCAGGGCGGGATCGGTGATCCGCTCCACCGCCGTCCCGTCCGCCGCCGGCGCGTCGGCCTCCTCGGCCGGCCCTCCGGCGGCCTCGTCCTGGAGGGAGCGCACCATCGGGTAGACCTGGGCGAGCCCGCGGGTGATGGTGTGCAGCTCGGTCAGCAGCCGCTCCGCCAGCCGGCCCACGACCAGCTCCGGCTTCTCCGGCCACAGCACGCCGTCGTCCTCGACGACGGCCCCGAGGTCCTTGAGCCGGCGGACGACGGCCGCGCCGGTCCCGGGCGGATGCCAGGGCGCCGCGACGACGTCCTCGACGCCGCTGCCGGGATTCCTCAACAGGTGGCGGTACGTCTCCTCCTCGGCCTGGGTGACTCCCAGGAATTGCATGGGGTGCATCGGTGGCGCTCCACAGTCGGTCGGTGACGAGTATGGAGAGGCGGTGGTCCGGGCACGGCGCTCGCCCCCCGGACCACCGGGCCCGCCCCGGGCGCGCGGCCCGGGATCAGTCGTCCGGCGTCTCCTGCCAGCCGTTGACCGGCCCGCACACGTCCGGGGCGCCGAGACAGCGGTCGTCCGCCAGGACGACACCACCGCCGGCCCCCGTCCCGTGCCCCGCGACTGCGCCGACCGAACCCGCCGTCGCGGACACGGTCAGCACCGCCGCCGCGATCCCCAGGGCGGCCCTGCCGATGACGGTACGCATCATGGTTCTTCCCTCCTCGGCGCGCGGGCGCCGACTCCTCGGAAGTGCCGGGACGGGATCCCCGACCACTTCGGAAGCATCCCAGCGTTCCCCCGCCCCCCACAGACCCCCGGTTGGCACGCTCCTGCCTCGACGCCGTGCACGATCCTGCCAACCGGGTGCGCGCGTCAGATGTCCCTGAAGATCTCGATCTGCGCCCCGATCGAGTTCAGCCGCTCCGCCAGGTCCTCGTAGCCGCGGTTGATGACGTACACGTTGCGCAGGACCGAGGTGCCTTCGGCGGCCATCATCGCGAGGAGGACGACGACGGCGGGGCGGAGGGCGGGCGGGCACATCATCTCGGCGGCGCGCCAGCGGGTGGGGCCCTCGACCAGGACGCGGTGGGGGTCGAGGAGCTGGAGGCGGCCGCCGAGGCGGTTGAGGTCGGTGAGGTAGATGGCGCGGTTGTCGTAGACCCAGTCGTGGATGAGGGTCTGGCCCTGGGCCGTGGCCGCGATGGCCGCGAAGAAGGGGACGTTGTCGATGTTGAGGCCCGGGAAGGGCATCGGGTGGATCTTGTCGATCGGCGCCTCCAGCTTGGAGGGGCGGACCGTCAGGTCGACCAGGCGGGTGCGGCCGTTGTCGGCGGGGTACTCGGCGGAGCGGTCGTGGTCGAGGCCCATCTCCTCCAGGACGGCGAGCTCGATCTCCAGGAACTCGATCGGGACCCGGCGGATCGTCAGCTCGGACTCGGTGACGACGGCCGCGGCGAGGAGGCTCATCGCCTCGACCGGGTCCTCGGAGGGGGAGTAGTCGACGTCGACGTCGATCTCCGGGACGCCGTGCACGGTGAGGGTGGTGGTGCCGACGCCGTCGACGCGGACGCCCAGCGCCTCCAGGAAGAAGCAGAGGTCCTGGACCATGTAGTTGGAGGAGGCGTTGCGGATGACGGTGACGCCGTCGTGGCGGGCGGCGGCCAGGAGCGCGTTCTCGGTGACGGTGTCGCCGCGCTCGGTCAGGACGATCGGGCGGTCGGGGGAGACGGCCCGCTCGACCTGCGCGTGGTAGAGGCCCTCGGTGGCGGTGATGTCCAGGCCGAAGCGGCGCAGCGCGATCATGTGCGGCTCGATCGTGCGCGTACCGAGGTCGCAGCCGCCGGCGTACGGCAGCTTGAAGCGGTCCAGGCGGTGCAGCAGCGGGCCGAGGAACATGATGATGGAGCGGGTGCGGATGGCGGCCTCGGCGTCGATGGACTCCATGTCCAGCTCGGCCGGGGGCACGATCTCCAGGTCCACGCCGTCGTTGATCCAGCGGGTGCGGACGCCGATGGAGTTGAGGACTTCGAGGAGGCGGAAGACCTCCTCGATCCGCGCCACCCGGCGCAGCACCGTGCGGCCCTTGTTGAGGAGCGTGGCGCAGAGCAGCGCGACGCAGGCGTTCTTGCTGGTCTTGACGTCGATGGAGCCGGAGAGCCGGCGGCGGCCGACGACGCGGAGGTGCATGGGGCCGGCGTAGCCGAGGGACACGATCTCGCTGTCGAGCGCCTCGCCGATGCGGGCGATCATCTCAAGGCTGATGTTCTGGTTGCCGCGTTCGATCCGGTTGACGGCGCTCTGACTGGTGGCCAGGGCTTCGGCGAGCTGCGTCTGGGTCCAGCCGCGGTGCTGCCGGGCGTCACGGATGAGCTTGCCGATGCGTACGAGGTAGTCGTCTGCCATGCCGTCACGTTATCTCAGATATGAGATGTGGCGATCATTGGGGTGAGGCATCCGAGTGACGTGTCGTTACGTATGAGGTTATATGACCGGTTTGGGTCAGTCGGGATGTCCGAGGGCCGTGGGGTGTCGCGGCTCGTAGAGCGGCAGCTCGGTGCCGCTGGGGAGCCGTACCGCCGCGAGCCGTCCCCACTGCTCGTCGGTGACGGCCCGTGAGATCTCCACGCCCTTGTCGTCCAGGTCGGCGAGGGTGCGGGTGAGGTCCTCGCACATCAGATAGACCTCGGGTCTGCCCCCGCCCTCCTCGGCGGGGTGGACCGCGATCTCGGCGGGCGGCAGCCGGAAGATCAGCCACCCCCGCCCCGCGTCGACGTGCGGGAAGCCGAGGACGTCCCTCAGGAAGGCCCGGTCGGCCTCCGCGTCCCGGCTGTAGAGGGTGATGTGCGCGCCGCTGAACATGTGCCGATCGTCGGCGCGGCCGGGTGGTCCGGCAACGCGGGCGCGCCCGGACGGGTGGGACGGCCTCGTCCCGCCGTCGGGCGCCACGCGAGATCGGGGGCGGTCCGGGCATGACCGACGGCCGGGGATGCACTAGAGTTATCTCGACATCGAGATAACTGCTGACGGCGCACTGCGGCCGCCTCCCCGGTAAGGGTTACCTAACTTAGCCTTACCTTAGCGGATCGGCGAGATGCCGTGGCGGCAGCATGACGGTAGTACGCGCACATTGATGAAGGAGACTGTCGTGTCGGCGAACAGCTTCGACGCCCGCAGCACGCTGCGCGTGGGCGACGAGTCGTACGAGATCTTCAAGCTGGACAAGGTCGAGGGCTCCGCGCGCCTCCCTTACAGCCTGAAGGTCCTCCTGGAGAACCTGCTCCGCACCGAGGACGGCGCGAACATCACCGCCGACCACATCCGGGCCCTCGGCAACTGGGACTCGCAGGCCCAGCCGAGCCAGGAGATCCAGTTCACGCCGGCGCGCGTGATCATGCAGGACTTCACCGGTGTCCCCTGTGTCGTCGACCTCGCCACCATGCGCGAGGCCGTCGCCGCGCTCGGCGGCGACCCGGCGAAGATCAACCCGCTCTCCCCGGCCGAGATGGTCATCGACCACTCCGTCATCGCCGACAAGTTCGGCACCAACGACGCCTTCGCGCAGAACGTCGAGCTGGAGTACGGCCGCAACAAGGAGCGCTACCAGTTCCTGCGCTGGGGCCAGACCGCCTTCGACGACTTCAAGGTCGTCCCCCCGGGCACCGGCATCGTCCACCAGGTGAACATCGAGCACCTGGCCCGCACCGTCATGGTCCGCAACGGCCAGGCCTACCCCGACACCCTCGTCGGCACCGACTCCCACACCACCATGGTCAACGGCCTCGGTGTGCTCGGCTGGGGCGTCGGCGGCATCGAGGCCGAGGCCGCCATGCTCGGCCAGCCGGTCTCCATGCTCATCCCGCGCGTCGTCGGCTTCAAGCTGACCGGCGAGCTGCCCACCGGCACCACCGCCACCGACCTGGTGCTCACGATCACCGAGATGCTGCGCAAGCACGGCGTCGTCGGCAAGTTCGTCGAGTTCTACGGTGAGGGCGTCGCCGCCACCTCGCTCGCGAACCGCGCCACCATCGGCAACATGTCGCCCGAGTTCGGCTCCACCGCCGCGGTCTTCCCGATCGACGACGAGACCCTGAACTACCTCAAGCTCACCGGCCGCTCCGAGCAGCAGGTCGCGCTCGTCGAGGCGTACGCCAAGGAGCAGGGCCTCTGGCTCGACCCGGCCGCCGAGCCCGACTTCTCCGAGAAGCTGGAGCTCGACCTCTCCACGGTCGTCCCGTCGATCGCCGGCCCGAAGCGCCCGCAGGACCGCATCGTCCTCGCGAACGCCGCCGAGCAGTTCGCCCAGGACGTGCGCAACTACGTCTCCACCGCCGACGAGGCCGGCGAGGAGTCCTTCCCGGCCTCCGACGCCCCGGCCGTCTCGGGCAGCGTCCCGTCGAACCCGGTCGAGGTGACCGCCCCCGACGGCACCACCTACACCCTCGACCACGGTGCGGTGACGGTCGCGGCCATCACCTCCTGCACCAACACGTCGAACCCGTACGTCATGGTCGCCGCCGCGCTCGTCGCGAAGAAGGCCGTGGAGAAGGGCCTGACCCGCAAGCCGTGGGTCAAGACCACCCTCGCCCCGGGCTCGAAGGTCGTCACCGACTACTTCGACAAGGCCGGTCTCACCCCGTACCTCGACAAGGTCGGCTTCAACCTCGTCGGCTACGGCTGCACCACCTGCATCGGCAACTCCGGCCCGCTGCCGGAGGAGGTCTCCAAGGCCGTCAACGAGCACGACCTGGCCGTGACCTCGGTCCTCTCGGGCAACCGCAACTTCGAGGGCCGCATCAACCCCGACGTCAAGATGAACTACCTGGCCTCCCCGCCGCTGGTCGTCGCGTACGCCCTCGCGGGTTCCATGAAGGTGGACATCACCAAGGACGCGCTCGGTGTCGACACCGAGGGCAACCCGGTCTTCCTCAAGGACATCTGGCCGTCGGAGTCCGAGGTCAACGACGTCGTCGCCAACGCGATCGGCGAGGACATGTTCGCCAAGTCCTACCAGGACGTCTTCGCCGGCGACGCCCAGTGGCAGGCGCTGTCGATCCCGACCGGCAACACCTTCGAGTGGGACGCCGAGTCGACCTACGTCCGCAAGCCCCCGTACTTCGAGGGCATGACGATGGAGACCACCCCGGTCACCGACATCACGGGCGCCCGCGTGCTCGCGAAGCTCGGCGACTCGGTCACCACCGACCACATCTCCCCGGCCGGTGCCATCAAGGCCGACACCCCGGCCGGCAAGTACCTCACCGAGCACGGTGTGGAGCGTCGTGACTTCAACTCCTACGGCTCGCGCCGTGGCAACCACGAGGTCATGATCCGCGGCACCTTCGCCAACATCCGCCTGCGCAACCAGATCGCGCCGGGCACCGAGGGCGGCTTCACCCGCGACTTCACCCAGGCGGACGGCCCGGTGTCGTTCATCTACGACGCCTCGCAGAACTACCAGGCCGCCGGCACCCCGCTGGTCATCCTGGGCGGCAAGGAGTACGGCTCCGGCTCGTCCCGCGACTGGGCCGCCAAGGGCACCGCGCTCCTCGGCGTCAAGGCCGTCATCACCGAGTCGTACGAGCGCATCCACCGCTCGAACCTCATCGGCATGGGCGTCCTCCCGCTCCAGTTCCCGGCCGGCCAGTCGGCCGACTCGCTGGGCCTGACCGGCGAGGAGACCTTCTCCATCGCCGGCATCACCGAGCTGAACGAGGGCACCACCCCCAGCACGGTGAAGGTCACCACCGACACCGGTGTCGAGTTCGACGCGGTCGTCCGCATCGACACCCCCGGCGAGGCGGACTACTACCGCAACGGCGGCATCATGCAGTACGTGCTGCGCAACCTGATCCGCGGCTGAGCCTCGGACACGCTCGCGCGAACGCCCCGTCAGGCTTCGGCCCGGCGGGGCGTTCCCCGTTCCCCGCGGGAAGCTATGGCTTCCGCAACGATCTTGGTGGATCGTGGCATGAACAGAGCGACAGAGGAGCACACGCCATGGCACAGCGAGAGAAGCCGCGTCTGACCATCGTCGGAAGCGGGGGACAGCCCTACCGGGAGTACTCCTTCCGATCCCTCGTCGCGGACTACGAGCTGACGGCGGTTCTCCCGGCGGAGCCCACCTGGCAGGCCCCGTACCTGACGGACTACCGGGTCGTCGACTGCACCGATCCCCTGGCGATAGCCGCCGCGGTGACCGAACTGACCCCGGCCGGCGGCGGTACGGGCGTCTTCACCTGGGACGAGCTGGTGCTGGAGGCGACCGCCCGGGCCGCCGAGGCGCTGGGGCTGCCGCACACCTCGGTCGCCGCGGTGACGCGCTGCCGCGACAAGTACGCGACCAGGTCGCTCATGCGGGAGGCCGGGCTGCCGTCGCCGAGGTACCGGCTGACGTCCTCGGCCGACGAAGCGGCCGCCGCCGCGGCGGAGTTCGGCTATCCGGTGGTGGTGAAGCCGCGCTCCCTGGCCGGCAGCATCGGTGTCGTGAAGGCCGAGGACGAGAGCGCCGTGCGCGCGGCGTTCGACCTGGCCGCGGGGGCCGCGTACGCGACGCTGCCGGCCGGTGAGGGCATCCTGGTGGAGGAGTTCCTCGACGGTCCCGAGATCAGCGTGGACAGCGTGGTCTTTGAGGGGAACGTACGGTGCGTCCACGTCGCCCGGAAGCGCGTGGGGTTCCCTCCGTACTTCGAAGAGGTGGGGCACCTGGTCACGGCGGACGTCACGGGGGCGCTGCCCCCGGAGGTCGCCGAGCTGATCGAAAGCGCGCACCGCACCCTGGAGGTGGACTTCGGCGTCACGCACGCCGAGGTCAGGCTGACGGCCGACGGCCCCCGGCTGATCGAGTTGAACGCCCGGCTCGGCGGTGACCTGATCCCTCTGATCAGCCGCATGGCCACCGGGATCGACCTGGTGAAGGCCGCCGCCGAGATCGCCCTCGGCCGCTCTCCCGAGCTGGGTACGGAAGGCCGGGAGCCGGGCGGCACGGCGGAGATCCGCTTCGTCTATCCGCCGCACGACTGCACGGTCCGCGAGGTCGACCTCAGCAATGTCGAGGGCCTGCCCGGCGTCGCGTACACGACCGCGCTCGCCGGGCCGGGAACGCGGCTGCTCCTGCCGCCGAAGAACCCCATTCCGCGGCTCGCGGCCCTGGTGGCGGTCGCCGCCGACGAGGCCGCGACCACGCACATCCTCGATCTCGCCGAGGAGAAGGTCATCGCGGACATCACCCCGCTGACGCCCTGAGACACCGGGCGGGCCGGGGGCGTCGGGTGACCGGCAGCGCGCCCTCGGCTCCGGCCGTGCCGATCGCGCTCAGCGGGTGAGGGCGCGGCCCGTCAGCGCGGATACGGTCCGGGTCGGGTCCTCGGTGGCGGCGGCGAGGACGGACCGGTAGCGGCGGGCGAAGTCCTCGGCGGCCTCGCGGTCGACGGCGCCGAGGGCGTGGACGACCTCGCAGCGGTACACGCCGGGGGAGCGCATGACCTCGAACAGCAGCTCGATCTGGGCCACCGACGGGTAGCTCAGCACGTTCTCGACCCGGACGCCGTCCAGCTGCCAGCCGTTGTCGACGTCCTGGGACGCGTAGGTGAACCCTGTCTGGTAGACCGGGTGGCGCAGGTCGCCGTAGTCGAGGCCCAGGGCGTCCAGGATCTGCAGCATCGGGACGTGACGGCGGGCGTGGGCGGCGGCGGCCATGCGCTTGACGCCGTCCAGCAGGGTGGCGAACGACTCCTCGGGGCGCACCTCGTAGCGCATGAAGGTGGCGGTCTGGAAGAAGCCCACGGCGTCGAAGTGCTCCTCCTCGCTGCGGGTGTCGGTGGGCACGAACATGGTGGTGTCGGCGGTGCCCGTCCAGTCCCACAGCACGGCGTAGTAGACCGCGAGCATCACCGCGAACGGGGTGGCCCGGTGCGCGGCGGCGGTGCGGTCGAGCGCGGCCGTGGTGTCGGCGGGCAGGGCGAAGTGCACCACGCCGGCGGTGAAGGCGTCGGGGTCCCGCCGGAGGGAGACGTCCGGCAGGGGGCGCGGGGAGAGCGGAGTGAGGCGCCGGGTCCAGTAGTCGAGGTCCTCCGCCGACACCTCGTCGCGTGGGGGGACCTCGTGGAGCTGGGGCGCCGGGGACGGCTCCGCGTCGGGGTCGGCGTAGTACGCCCGCAGGTCCTTGATGAGGATCCCCTTGGACCGCTCGTCGACCACGATGTGGTCCATCACCAGGAAGAGCTCGTGCTCGTCCTCGGCCACGCGGACCAGGGTGCACTGGAAGACCGGGCCGTGGTCCAGGGAGAGAGAGGTGCCCTGGAGCCGTACGGCCAGGGCGTCGACCGGGCTCTCGGCGGCCGTGCCCGCCGGGAGGCCGTCCCCGTCGACCGTCCGGAAGAGGTCGGGGTGGGGTTCGGCGTGCACGATCTGTACGGCCCGGTCGCCGTGGAGCGCGAAGGTGCTGCGCAGCACCGCGTGACGGACGGCGAGCCGGCGCAGCGCGCGCTCCAGCCGGCCGGTGTCCAGCGGGCCGGTGAGCCGCAGCCGGGTCAGCACGTTGAACATGCCGTCGGCGGCCGCCCGGCGCGGGTGGATCACGAGGCGCTGCTGAGAGGCGTTGGCGGCGAAGACCCGCGCGGTGGTGGGGGCGGGGGGCTGCTGCTCGGTCACGGGAGTTGCCTTTCCAGGTCCGGTGGTTCAGTGGCCGAGGGCGTGGGCCGCGCGCAGAGCCTGGACGTCCACCTCGCCCTTGTGGGTGCGGGGGAGCGGGGAGTCCAGCCGGACGATCCGGGTGGGGACGAGGGTGCGGGGCAGCAGGCCGGCCGCGTGGCGGCGGATCGCGGCGGCCGTGAGCTCGGCGTCCGCGACCACGTACGCGAGTGTGCCGACGGTGTCCGGGCCGCGCGTCAGCGCCGTCACGTGCGCCTCGCGGATGTCCGGGTGCCGGAGCAACTCGTGCTCGATCTCGCCCAGTTCGGCGCGCACGCCGTTGATCTGGATCTGCCGGTCGAGTCGGCCCAGGTGGAACAGCCGTCCGTCGGGGGCGAGCCGGGCCAGGTCGCCGGTGCGGTAGAGGCGCTCGCCGTACGGGTCGGTGACGAACCGTTCCGCCGTACGCTCCGGCTGGTGGAGGTAGCCGTCGGCCAGGCCGAGCCCGCCGATCAGCAGCTCGCCCGTCTCGCCCGGAGCGACGGGCAGCAGCGAGCGGTCCGCCACCCTGACGTGCGTGCCGTCGACCGGTGTGCCGATCGGCACCTCGCCGGTGTGCTCGGAGCCGTTGCACAGGAAGGTGGTCGAGTCGATGCAGGTCTCGGTCGGCCCGTACTGGTTGTAGAGCCGGGTCCACGGGTACGCGGTCAGCCACGCGTCGCGGACGGCGGCGCTCATCGCGGCGCCGCCACAGAACACGTACCGCAGCTGGGCGGCCCGGGCGGCGGACAGGCGCCCGGTGACGAGGCCGAGCATCCGCGGCACGAAGTGCACCGCGGTGATGGCGTCGCGTGCCAGGCAGGCGGCCAGCGCGTCCGGGTCGCCCGCCTCCTTGGGGTCGCCGACGACGACGGTCGCGCCGAAGGCGAGCGGCGCGAGCATCTCCCAGACGGAGAAGTCGAAGCCCACGTTGGCGTGCCAGAGCACCCGGTCGCCGCGGCCGAGCGGGTACACGCCCTGACCCCAGCGGAACCGGGTGACCAGCGCGCGATGCGGTACGACCACGCCCTTGGGCCTCCCGGTGGTCCCCGAGGTGTGCATCACGTAGACGGCGTCGCCGCCGCCGGGGCCGGGCCGTAGGGCCGGGGCGGGCCCGGTCCAGCGGTCCGCGTCGGCGGGCGTGAGGACGGGCAGCCCGGCCGGTCCGAGCCCGGCGGAGGCGGAGTCGGAGTCGGTGATCAGCAGGGCCGGCCGGCTCTGCGTCAGCAGCTCTCCGATCCGTGCCCCGGGCAGCCGCGGGTCGCTGGGCTGGTAGGCGGCGCCGACGCTGATGATGCCGAGGGCCGCGGCGATGTGGGCGGCCGAACGCTCCATGAGCACGGCCACCCGGTGGCCGGCACCGACCCCCTGTGCGGTCAGCAGCGCCGCCCACCGCTCGGCGTCCCGCTTCAGCCGGCCCGCCGTCAGCAGCCGTCGGCCGTCGATGACGGCGACGTCCTGCGGGGCGGCGTCCAGACCGGCGAGGACCAGGGCGCCGGTACTCGCCGAACGGCTCCCGACGGAAGCGGGAGCGACCGCGTCACCGGTAAGCACGGCGCTGTAGTTCGAAGAGGCGGGCGTAGTCGTCGCCATGGGCGAGCAGCTCCTGGTGGGGGCCGAACTCGTGCACCTTGCCGTGCTTGAGGAAGACGACGAGATCGGCGTGGTTCAACGTGGACAGCCGGTGTGTCACGATCACCGCGACGGCGCCGGTGGATCGGGTGAGCGTGCGCGCCGCCAGCAGGTAGCGGTCGAGCAGCTCCTGCTCGGCGGCGGCGTCGATCGCCGAGGTGGGCTCGTCGAAGAGCAGCAGCAGGGGGGTCTCCCGCATCGCCGAGCGGGCCAGCGCGGTCTTCTGCCACTGGCCGCCGGAGAGCTTGGCGCCGTCCGGGAAGGAGGACCCCAGCGGAGTGTCCAGGCCCAGCGGCAGACGCTCCGCCAGGTCACCGGCGGCGGCCTTGTCCAGCGCCCCGATCAGCGCGTCGGGATCCTCCGCACGGGACAGGTCGCCGACGCCGACCACGTCGCGCAGGGTGAACTCCAGGCGGGCGAAGTCCTGGAAGGCGGCGGTGACGCGCTCCCGCCAGGCCTCCGGAGCCACGGCCGTCAGATCGACGTCATCGGCCAGGAGCTCGCCGGAGGTCGGCCGGTAGAACCCGGCGAGCAGCTTGACCAGCGTCGACTTGCCCGCGCCGTTCTCGCCGACGAGCGCGACCACGCTGCCGGCGGGCAACCGCAGGTCCACCGCGTCGAGGACGGGAGTGCCGGACGTGCCCGGATAGCGGAAGGTGACGCCGCGCAGCGCGATGCCGTCGGTGAGCCGCTCCGGCGGCCGCACCCCGGTGTCGGCGACCCGCTCGGCCGCGCTGAAGCGCTCCAGCCAGTCGTACAGCGCGCCCGCCCGGGCCATCCGCAGCAGCGCCTTGGTGAACCGCACCAGCAGGTCGATCTGCAGGTTCATCCCGGTGATCAGCAGCAGGGCCAGCACCACCTGTCCGACGCTCGCCGTGCCGTTCCGGTACGCGCCCACCACGAGCAGCAGCGCGGTCAGGTATCCCGCGCTGAACACCGCCCAGCCGAGCGACGTCAGCCACAGTCCCCGCCAGTTCGCCGCGGCGAGCGTGGCCCGGGCCCGCTCGGTGCTGTCGGCGTGCCGTGCCTCGATGGTCGAGGCGAGACCGAAGACCCGCAGCTCCATCGCGGCGTCGGGGGAGCCGGCCAGCTGGAACAGGTCGCGGGTGCGGCGCAGGTCGGCCGCCGCCTCGGTCAGCGCGGTCTGGCGCAGCCGTTCGGCGTGCCGTCCGGCGGCGAGCGAGAGCAGCGTCGCCAGCGGCAGGAGCAGCAGCCACGGGCTGATCAGGGCCAGCAGCACCACGGTGGCGAGGGTACGGACCAGGACCCCGATCTCCAGGCCGACCACGTCCGCGCCTTCGGCCAGGTGCTGGCGTTCCTGCCGCAGGTGCTCCAGGCGGTCCAGATAGGCGGGGTTCTCGTAGTGGCCCAGCCCCGGGATCCGGTTCGCCAGTGACTGCATGCCCAGGTCCGCGTGGTGCGCGGTGTTCTCGATCATCAGCGCGCTGACGTTGAGCGACAGCCGCATGACCAGCACCGTCAGCCCCATGGTCAGGGCGCTGGCGAGGGCGTACCCCCAGGCGGAGGAGGTGTCGCCGCGGCCCGCGGCGTCCACCAGCAGGCCCAGCCAGACCACGGCCAGGACCTGGCCGAGCGGGCGCAGGCCGAACATCAGCAGGGTGGCGACGGAGCGGCGGCGGTCGGCGACGAAGGAGAGCCGCAGCACGGTGCGCAGGCCGCGCATGTCGGACAGTTCGTCCCGGGTCCCGGCGGTGCCCGGCCGCGGCTCAGTCATGGAACCGCTTGGCCTGAAGGGTGAACATCTGGGCGTAGACCCCTTCCTGACGCATGAGTTCGTCGTGACTGCCGTCCTCGGTGATCCGGCCGCCGTCCAGGGTGATGATCCGGTCCGCGTGCCGCACGGTCGCGAAGCGGTGTGAGATCAGCAGGGTCATGGAGGCGCCGCTGCGCTCCATCACCTCGTCGTAGAACCGGGCCTCGGCACGGGCGTCCAGGGCCGACGTGGGTTCGTCGAGCACCAGACAGGGCGCACCGGCGCGCACCGCGTGCAGCGCGCGGGCGACCGCTACCCGCTGCCACTGGCCGCCGGACAGGTCGTCCCCGTCCGGGTAGCGGCGGGAGAGCACGGTGTCGAAGCCGTGCGGCAGCCGTTGCGCCAGCGTCTCGGCGCCGGCCGCGCGGGCCGACTCCTCGATCCGCTCGCGGTCGGCCGGCTGCTGCGGGGCGCCGAAGGCGATGTTCTCCGCGAAGGAGACCGGATAGCGGTTGAAGTGCTGGAACACCACGGCGAAGTGCCGCTGCCAGGCCGCGGGTTCGAGGGTGGCGAGGTCGCGCCCGCCGACCGTGATCCGGCCCTCGGTCGGGCGCTGCAGGCCGCACAGCAGCTTGACCAGTGTGGTCTTGCCGGCGCCGTTGAACCCGACCACCGCGAGCGTCTCACCCGGGTGGATCTCCAGGTCGAGCCCGCGCAGCGCCCAACGGGAACTGCCGGGATAGCGGAAGCCGACGTTCTCGAAGACGATCGGCGGCAGCGGAGCGTCCACGCGCTCGCCGCCGGCGTCAGGGGCGTGCCCGTCCAGTTCGGCGATCACCGACAGGGCGGCCGGGATGGCGAGCGCGCCCTCACGGAGATAGACCAGGTCCATGGTGAGCGCGATCACCGAGACCAGGCCGGCCGCGGCGGTGGTGAAGACGATGAACCCGCCGAACCCGAGGGATCCGTCGGCGGCGGCCGTGGTGAGCCGGTAGAAGATCACGGTGTGCGCGGCGACCACGGCGGCGCAGGCGGCGAGGATCCGCAGGACGGCCGGGCTGAGCCGGGCTCCGGCGACTCCGGGCCGCCAGGCGGAGGCGAACTGCCGCTCCAGCCAGCCGGCGAGGCCGAAGACGCGGATCTCCTTGGCCGCCTCACCCGTCAGCGCGAGGTCGCGGATGTAGCCGGACCGGCGCAGCCGCTCCGACTCGGTGTAGACGGCGGCCTGTTGGTCGCGGTACTCGGCGGCCAGGGCCAGGGTGAGGGCGAAGTACGCGAGGGTGACCAGTGCCCCGAGCAGCGGGTCGAACCAGAGCAGGACGAGGCCGCAGGCCAGGGCCTGAAGCCGCGTCACCGAGAGATTCGCCAGGGCGGTGACGGCGACGTGCACCTCGACCTGGTTGGTGCCGATGCCGCGGGCCACCGCGATCCGGTCCAGCAGCTCCCGGTCCTCCAGCGGTGCGACGGTGGCCGGCCGCAGCATCGCCGCCATCATCCTCTGGCGCAGTGAGTCGCCGATCCGCCGGCCCAGGTCCTCGGCCATGATGTTGATCACCAGGGCGGTGAGCTGCAGGCAGAAGAACATGGCGGCCAGCGCGACCGCCGTGACGGCGACGGCCTGGCCGATCCCGACGCCCTGGTCTCCCCGCCGGATCAACCCGACCAGGTGGCCGTTGGCGATCGCGATCAGGATCGGCAGGGCCCCGCTCGTGGCGACGGCCGCGGCGAGGGTGACGGTGCGTCGGGCGTCGGTACCGATCGCGGCCCGCAGCAGGGCCAGGACGGGCGAGGTCCGGGCGCCTCGCTCAGTGCTTCGCATTACCTGCCTTCAGCAGTAGCGGGGTGGTCGCCACCGGTCCTCGGGGAAACGGCAACGGCTGAGTCGAATTTCTCGTCGGTCACGAGTTCTATCAGCGCGGGCGGGAAGCGGTCAACGATTGTCAGGCGGCTCCGAGTGGTCCCGGCCGGAGAGGGGGATGGTGGGGGACAGGGGAGATCTTGACCACTGAAACGAAGTTGACTTAGCCTCAGGTTGCTCCTGGTCCGGCACCTTCCCCGGGTGATATAGGTGGAGCGCCGGGGGGCCGCGAGGGCCTTTTATGTCACATTCGGCGAGCCGTCGTATTGCAAATACAAAAGCGGCCCCAGTGATTTCCGGCCATGCCACACCATTCCTTGTCCAAGAATGCCCTGCTTCTCATTGGAATTCTGTGAGCGCGATGAAACCCGATGGTCCGGCGGTACCGATTGCCGTGATCGGCGCCTCCTGCCGGCTGCCCGGCGGCATCGAGAGCCTCGACGCCCTCTGGCGCGCCCTGCGCGAGGGTGTGGACGCCGTGACCGACCTGCCGGACGCCCCCTGGCGGCGGGAGACCGAGGCCCTGCTCGGAGTCGATCACGCTCAGCCGTCCCGGCCGGTGCGCGGGGCCTTCCTCGGCGACGTCTACGGGTTCGACGCCGGCTTCTTCGGGATATCCCCCAAGGAAGCGGCGAGCATGGATCCGCAGCAGCGCATCCTGCTGGAGATCTGCTGGCGGGCCCTGGAGCACGCCAACCTCGCGGCCGACGCGCTCGCCCGCAGCGCGACCGGCGTCTTCATCGGCATCGGCGGCGACGACTACGCCCAGCTCGCCACCGCACCCGGGCGGTTCGACCGGCTCGACGCCTATTCCCTGCTCGGCGTCAACCGCGCCATGGCGGCCGGCCGGATCGCCTACCTGCTGCGGTCTCACGGTCCCGCCCTCACGCTGGACACCACCTGCTCCTCCTCGCTGGTCGCCGTCCACATGGCCGCGCAGTCGTTGCGTACGGGCGAGAGCGACGTGGCACTCGCGGCCGGCAGCCACCTGGTCCGTACGCCGTGGAACGTCGTCACCCGCGGCCTGACCAACGCACTGTCACCCACCGGCGTGTGCCGCGCCTTCGACGCCGAGGCCGACGGATTCGTGCTCGGCGAGGGCGCCGGCGCGGTCGTGCTCAAGCGCCTCGACGACGCGCAGCGCGACGGCGACCCGATCCTCGGCGTGCTGCGTGGCTCGGCGGTCAACCACGACGGGCCGAGCAGCGGACTCACCGCCCCCAACGGCCGGGCCCAGCAGGCGGTCATCCGCAGCGCCCTGCGGATGGGAGGGCTCGCCCCGGCCGACGTCGGCTACGTGGAGGCGCACGGCACCGGGACCTCGCTGGGAGACCCGATCGAGGCCGAGGCCCTCACGGCGGCCTACGGCGAGGGCCGACCGGCCGACCGGCCGCTGGTGATCGGCTCGGTGAAGACCAACTTCGGCCACCTGGAGGCCGCCGCCGGCATCCTCTCGCTGCTCAAGGCCCTGCTGGTGGTGGAGCGCGGGGAGATCCCCGCGACGCTGCACCACCGCACGCCCAACCCGCACATCGACTGGGAGCGGAGCAGCCTGCGGGTGCAGACGAGGCACGGCCGCTGGGCGGCCGGATCCGGCCCGCGCGCCGCCGGCGTGAGCGCCTTCGGCCTGAGCGGCACCAACTGCCACGTGGTGGTCACCGAGCCCCCGGTCCGACCCGCGTCCACACCGGTGCCGCGGGGACCCGGCCTGGTGCTGCTCTCGGCGAAGGACGAGGAGACGCTGCGCACGACGGCGCTGGAGTGCGCGCGGGCGTGGCAGGAGACGGATGCGCCGCTCGACGAGGTCAGCGCCGCCCTGGCCGTGGGCCGGTCGGCCTTTCGCACCCGGCTCGCGTTCGTCGCACCCGACGCCGCCGCCGCCCGCGAGCTGTTGCTGGAGTACGGGAGCGCCGGCGCGGCCCCCGGCGTGCGCGTCGGCGAGCTGGGCACGCGCCCGCCCCAGGGTCCGGTGGTGCTGCTCCTGCCCGACGGCGGCCCGACGGGCGTGCCGACGCGGACCTACCGCGAGGTCGAGGTGTTCCGGCAGGCCGTCGACGCGGTGGCCGAGGCGGCGGGCGTGGAACCCGGGGCCGTCCTCGACGGCGTGGCGGGCGACTTGGCGGCCTTCGCGAGCCGGTACGCGGCCGGCCGGATGTGGCGGGCCTGGGGCCTGACGCCCGACGTGCTGATCGCCGAGCCCGGCACCGCGACCGTCGCGCGCTGTCTGGCAGGCGAACTCTCGCTGGCCGAAGCCGTGTCGGCGGTCACGGGAGACGCGGGCGCGGGCGGTCCGGTGGGGCAGCCGGCCCGCGCGTCGGCCGACATCGTGATCGCCCGGGGCGGCGACGGCCCGCACCCGGTCCTGAGCGAGGCCGCGGCACTCGCGGCACGGACCCCCTGCGTCCTGCTGCAGGCCGGCGGCGAAGCCGGACCGGCCGGGCGCGTGCTCGCGTCGGCCGCCGCGGGAACGGCGGTGGTGACGGCACTGACCGGCGTCGAGGACAGCTCGCGGGCCGGTGTGCTGGCCGGGCTCGCCGAACTGTTCGTACACGGGTGGGCCGTCGAGTGGCGGCAGGTGCTGCCCGGGGCGCGCTCGGCCAGGCTCCCCGGACACCCGTTCCGGCGCAACCGGCTGTGGCTGTCCGGCGTCCCGGACCCGCAGCTCGTACCCGGCACAGCACACGCGGACGATCAACCTGACGAAGAAGGGGATGGCGGCATGGCCGATGTTGGAGCGTTCCTGCGCAGTGAACTCGCGCACATGCTGGGCATGGCCGAGGCGGAGGTGTCCGAGCGGGCGCCGCTGCTGGAGCTCGGCGCGGACTCACTGGTCTTCGCACGGATCGTCCAGCGGGTCGCGGACCGGTTCGACGTCGCGCTGACGGTGCGTGAGCTCTTCGAGGAACTGCTGACCATCGAAGAGATCTCCCGTCACGTCGCGGGCGCGATCGGCGGGCCGGCGGTGAGCGCGCCCGCGGCCACGAGCGCGCCGGCGCCTGCGAGCGCGCCCGCGCCGACAGCCGCGCCGTCCCCGGCCGCCGTCCCGGCTCCTGCTCCCGTCCGGTCCCCGGCCGCCACCCCCGCCCCGGCCCCGGCACCGGTTCCGGCACCCGCCCCGGCACCGGCTCCGGTCCCCGCCCCGGCCCCGGCTCCGGTCCCCGCCCCCGCCCCGGCTCCGGTCCCCGCCCCCGGGCCCGTCGCCGCGTCCGCGGCGCCCGGTCCTGTCGACGAAGCCCTTGAGGCGCTGCAGGCGCGGGTCCGCACGCTGACCGCCGAGCTCACCGAGCTGCGTGCCCGAACCGCCGAGGCCACGAACCCCGTTCCCGGACCACGTGCCGCGGCGCCCGCGACCGCGGCGCCCGCCCTCGCGCCCGCCGCCCGCCGTGAGGCGTACCTCGCCGACGTCGTCACCCGCTACGAGGCCCGCACCGCCGCCTCCCGGGCGTACGCGCTGCGC
The DNA here is from genome assembly GCF_040633895.1 of Streptomyces sp. NPDC007863. Classification (NCBI taxonomy): domain Bacteria; kingdom Bacillati; phylum Actinomycetota; class Actinomycetes; order Kitasatosporales; family Streptomycetaceae; genus Streptomyces; species Streptomyces sp. NPDC007863. The sequence continues at coordinate 168,465 of NZ_JBEYEI010000009.1, read as the reverse complement.
AACCAGGACCGCCTGGCCAACAACCGGCGTTTCGCCCCGGCCACCCGCCCGGAGGTACGCGCGATCCGCTACCCGCTGTGCGGCGACCGGTCGGCCGGCTCCCGCTTCTGGGACGCCGACGGGCACGCGTACATCGACCTCTCCATGGGGTTCGGCGCCCACCTGCTCGGTCACAGCCCCGAGCCGGTCGTCACGGCTCTGGCCGAGCAGATGCGCCAGGGCATGCAACTGGGCAGCGCCAGCCGGCTGGCCGGCGAGGTGGCCGAGCTGGTCGGCGAGTTGACCGGCGCCGAGCGGATGCTGTTCTGCGCCTCCGGCACCGAGGCCGTGATGACCGCGATCCGCCTGGCCCGCGCCGCCACCGGCCGGTCCAAGGTCGTGCTGTTCGCCAAGGCCTACCACGGTCACTCCGACGGGACCCTGGTCTCGCCCCGCCTCGACGACCCGGCCCGTGGCGCGGACCCGATGGTCACCGGCATCCCGCGGGCGATGGTGGAAGACGTCATCGTGCTGCCGCTGGACCGGGAGAGCTCGCTGACCACCATCGCCGAGCTGGCCGGGGAGCTCGCCGCCGTCGTGGTCGAGCCGGTGCAGAACGGCAACCCGGGCCTGCACCCCGTCGACTTCCTGCGCCGACTGCGCGCCCTCACCCACGAGGAGGGCATCGCGCTGGTCTTCGACGAGGTCCTCACCGGCTTCCGGGTCGGCGCCGGCGGCTGCCAGGAGCTGTTCGGCATCCAGGCGGACCTGGTGACCTACGGCAAGACGCTCGCGGCCGGCCTGCCGATGGCTGCCGTCGCGGGCCGCCGCGACTTCCTCGACCGGGTCGACGGCGGGTCCTGGGTGGGCGAGTGGAGGATCCCGGGCGAGACCCCGCTCACCTTCACCGCCGGCACGTACGCCAACCACCCGCTCGCCCTGGCGGCCTCCCGCGCGGTCCTCGGGCACGTGCGGGAGAACGGACCGGGGCTGTACAAGGAGCTCGACGAGCGCTCCGACGCGATGATCGAGCGGCTGAACACGGGCTTCGCCGAGCTGGGCGTGCCGCTCGGCGCCGCCAATACGGGCTCCTTCTTCCGGTTCGCGCAGAACGCCAACTTCAGCTTCGTCCACCAGCCGGTGGAGATGGACCTGTTCCGCGCCAACCTGGCGCTGCGCGGCGTGTACGTCGCCGAGACCGGAGCCTCCTTCCTGTCCACGGCGCACACCGACGACGACGTCGACCAGGTGGTGCACGCGGCCCTGGACGCGGCCACCGAGATGAAGGAGGCCGGCCTGTGGCAGCGCGCCGACGCGTCGTCCGGTCCGGCGCCGGCGGTCCGTGAGCCCGAGACCGCGCCCCGGCGCCCGGTACCGGCGTCGACGCCGGCCGCCCCGGTACTGACGGTGCGCGAACCCGTACGCCCGCAGGCCCCGGCCGTCCCGGCCGCGCGTCGCGTCCCGCAGCTGAGCCTGTCCTACTTCGGCGACAGCGACATGATCGACATCGACGCGCACTACCGGCTGCTGATGGACGGCGCCGACTTCGCCGACCAGCACGGCTTCGACGCGATCTGGCTGCCCGAGCGGCACTTCCACGCCTTCGGCGGCCTGTCGCCCAACCCCGCCGTGCTCGCCGCGACGCTCGCCCAGCGCACCAGCCGGGTCAAGCTGCGCGCGGGCAGCGTGGTGGGTCCCCTGCACCACCCGGCCAGGATCGCCGAGGAGTGGGCCGTCGTGGACCGGCTCTCCCGAGGGCGGGTCGGCATCGCCGTCGCCTCCGGCTGGAACGACCGCGACTTCGTCCTGGCCCCCGGCTCCTTCGCCGATCGCCGCGACGTCACCATGAAGCGGATCGACCAGGTCCGCCGGCTGTGGCGCGGCGAGGAGCTGGAGTTCCCCGCGGGCGAGGGAAGCCACAAGATCCTCACGTACCCGCGTCCCGTGCAGCCCGAACTCCCGATGTGGCTCACCACGCTGGGCAGTGCCGAGGCGTTCGGCGCGGCCGGTGAGGCGGGCCTGGGCGTGCTGACCAACCTGCTCACCCAGGACATCGCCGAGCTCAAGACCAAGATCGCCGCCTACCGGGCGGCCCGGGCCCGGGCCGGCCACGACGAGGGCCGGATCACGGTCCTCGTGCACACCCTGGTCGGCGACGACGAGGAGAAGGTGCGGGCCGAGGCCGCCGACCCGCTGGCGCACTACCTGGCCGCGGCGCTCGACCTGACCAACCGGATGTCGCCCGCCGAGCGGCGGATCGACCCGGATCGGCTGGCACCGTCCGACCGCGAGTTCCTGATCCGCTCGGCCCAGGACAAGTACCTGCGTCACCGCTCGCTGATCGGCGGCATCGACGGCTGCCGGGCGACCGTGGACGAGCTCGCCGACGCCGGGGTGGACGAGATCGCCTGCTTCGTCGACTTCGGCGTGCGGCCGGACCTGGCGCGCGAAGGATTCGAGGCGCTCGACCGGCTGCGCCGGACGGTGGCCGACGCCCCCGCCCGCGACGCCGTGGCCGCCGCCCCGGCGGTCGTCCTCAGCGGGCCCGAGCGCCCGGCCGCCGCGCCGCGGAGCGTCCCGCCGCTGCCCGTCGCGCTGCCCAGCACCCCCAACCAGCGCCTGGTCTGGGCCGCCGCCCAGTTCGGCCCCGAGACCAACAGCGCGTACAACCTGCGCCGACTGCTCAGCCTGAGCGGAGAGCTGGACATCCGGGCGGTGCGCGCCGCGTTCCGGGCGCTGGTGGACCGGCACGAGGCGCTGCGGGTGGCCTTCAGCGACGACGGCGCCGCCCAGACCGTACGCACGGATGTGGACGCCGAGCTCGATCTGGTCGACCTGTCCCGTCTGGACGAGGCCGCCCGCGACCGGGAGCTCACGGCGCTGCTGGACGAGGAGGCCGCCCGCCCGTTCGACCTGTCCCGCGGACCGCTGCTGCGCGGCACGCTCCTCACCATGGGGCCGCGCGAGCACCTGCTCTGCCTGACCGCCCACCACGTCGCCGTCGACGGCGGCGCGGAGAACGTGCTGCTGGACGAACTGGGCCGGCTCTACGCCCACGAGACCGGCGTCGGCGAGCCGCTCGCCCCGGCACCCCGTCTCGCCGACTACCTGCTCGGGCCCGACGGCCGGTCCGCCACCGAGGCCGACCTGGCGTACTGGCGGGGTGTCTTCGACCCGCTGCCCGAGCCGCTCGCCCTGCCCGGCCGGGGCCGCACCGCCGCCAAGCGGGTGACCGGTCACGCCGGTGCCCGGCTGAACGTCGACTTCGACCAGGACCTGCTGCGCCGGGTGCAGAAGTTCGGCTCCCGGCATGGCGCCAGCCCGTTCATGGTGGTGCTGGCCGCCTACACGGCGTTGCTGCACGAGATCGCCGGCCAGGACGACGTGGTGGTCGGCGTGCCCACCGCGCGCCGCCCCGCCGAGGGCCCGGGCAAGGACCTGGTCGCCTACTGCGCCAACGTGCTGCCCCTGCGTTCGCTCCGCGACCCGGCGGAGGAGTTCCCCGCCCATCTGCGCCGGATCCGCGGCGTCCTGCTCGACGCCTTCGACCACGAGGCCTGCACGCTGGCCGAGATCATGCGCGAGCTGCCGAAGCCCGCGACCTGGGGCCAGCCGGCGATGCTCTCGGCAGTGTTCAGCTGGGACAAGCCGCACCTGCCGGAGCTCCCCGGGCTCACCGTGCGGCACCTGGAGAGCGGGGCCCCGGCGGTCCGGTTCGACCTGGGGCTGAACATCACGCACTTCGACACCGGCCACCGCATCTCCTGGGACTACAACACCGAGGCGATCGGTGAGGACGAGGTCCGGGCACTGAACGAACGGTTCGACGTGCTGCTGCGCGCCGCGGTGGGCGCGCCCACCGCCGAGGCCGAGCGCGCCACGGACCTGGTGGCCCGGCACGCCGAGCGGCGGCCGGAGGCCGTGCCGGTGTACGGCGAGACGGTTCCGCTGACGCTCGCCATGGCGGCCGAGCGCGCCCGGCGGCTGGCGGCACGCCTTGTCGAGGCCGGGGTCCGCGCCGGCGATCCGGTCGGGCTCGCGGTGGAACCGGGGTCCGCGCTGCTCGTGGGAGTGCTCGGCATCCTGTGGTCCGGCGGCTGCTGGGTCCCGCTGGGCACCGACGGCGACGCGACGGCCGGCCGGCCGGGCGTGGCCGTCACCGACCGGGGCCGGGTGCCGGGTCTCGACGGCGTCACCCTGGTGGAGGTCCACGCCTGGGACGCCGGGCCGGTGCCCGAGCTGCCGGTGCTCGACGACCAGGCCGTGGCACTGCGACCGCGGCACGACGCCCCGGTGACGCACCGTCAGCTGGCGGGCGCGGTCGCCGCGGCGGTCGCCACGCACGGCGACGATGCCGAGGACGGGCAGCTGCTCCCGCGTGACATGGCGGACGCGTCGGACTGGGCGACCCTGCTCGCCGCGGCGGCCGGCGGCCGCGCCGTGCGGTGGGACGAGCCCGTTCCGCCGGAGCGGGAGAGCGCCCGCGCGTACCCGTCGCCGGCTCCGCATACCGACGAGCCGGCTCCGTCGGCCGGCGAGTCGACTCGCTCCGGCACGCCGGAGCAGGCCGCCGCCCCCGCCACGGGGGACGCCGGCATCGTCCCGGAGCTGATCGAGATCTGGTCCCAGGTCCTGGGCCGTACCGGATTCACCGCCGCGTCGGACTTCTTCGAGGAGGGCGGCGACTCCATCGCCGCGGTCCAGATCCTGGCGAAGATCCGCACCCGGTTCGCGGTCGACCTCCCCGTGGACGTCTTCTTCGACGCGCCCACCGTCGGAGACCTGGCCCGCTCGGTGCGGCCCCACTGACCACGGGCGGGCCGCCCGCCGTCACCGCACGTCCCGCCGAACAGCACGTAGGAGAGCGATGAATCAGGAGTCAGGGTCCCCTGGCGTCCAGCAGGCAGCGGACCGGGTCCGCGGGGCACTCCGGGAGCTGCCGGGGATCACCGACTGGTGGGTGGCCGCCGGTCCGGCCGGCACCGGGATCATCGCCTACGTGGTCCCGGGACGGCCGACCGGCCACGCCGACCTCCTGCGCACCCTGCGGCGCGCCTGCGTCGGCGTGCCGCCGGAGCTGGGCCCGCACCTGGTCCGGCTGACCGCGCTGCCCCGCGACCCCGAGGGTCGGGTGGACCAGGACCGGCTGGCCGAGCTGCCGGCCCTCGGCGAGGACACGCTGCGCGCCGCCGAGCGGGCAGCACGGGAAGCCGGCGCCACCCAGGCCAGGGCGGCGATCGTGGAGGCCCGGGTGCCGCAGCCCGGCGGCCTGGTGGTCCGGCCGGACGACGCCGCCCCGGTGACCGGGCGTCAGGACGGCGAGGCGTCCCCGGCGCTGCTCGACGGCGGGCGGCGGATCAGCGACCCGGACGGTCCGCTCACCCTCGTCCAGGCTCTGGAGCGGGCCGCGGCCGGCAGCGCGGGCGTGGTGTTCGACCCGGGTACGGGCGAGGCGTCCCGGCTTGCCTACGGCGAGCTGCGCGAGCGCGCCGCGCGGGTGGCGAAGGGCCTGCGGGGGGCCGGGGTGCGTCCCGGCGATCCGGTGCTGCTGCCCGCCGGCGACAACGAGGAGTTCCTGACCGCCTTCTGGGCCTGCCAGTTGAGCGGCGCGGTGGCCGTCCCGTGCGCCCCGGTCACCGCCGAGGCGGGCGTCTCGGCGGCGGAGCGGCTCCAGTACGTGTGGGAACTGCTCCGGGAACCCGTGATCGTCACCTCCGACCCGACGAGTGTGCCGCCGGCCGTACGCGAACGCGCCCGGTTGCACGGCCTGGACGCGCTGACCGAGGCCGAGCCCGCCGCCCCGGCGGACATCCGCCCGGACGACACCGCGGTGATGCTGCTGACCTCCGGCAGCACCGGCATGCCCAAGCTGGTCACCCAGACCCACGCGGCGATCCTCTCGATGACCGCCGCCGCCCGCGCCACGCTCGGCCTCGGCGCCGACGACGTCTCCGTCAACTGGTTCCCGCTCGACCACGTGGTCGGCCTGCTGATGTGCCACGTCCGCGACGTCTACCTGTGCTGCGAGGACGTCCACGTCCCCACCGACGCCGTGCTGGGCGACCCGCTGCGATGGCTGGACCTGCTCACCCGGTACCGGGCCACCCTGACCTGGGCTCCGAACTTCGCCTTCTCGCTGATCGGAGCCCGCGGCGGGGACCTGGGCGACCGTGACTGGGACCTGTCCCGGGTGCGCTCCGTCATCAACGCGGGGGAGATGGTCGTCGCCGAGCAGGTACGCCAGTTCCTCGCCGTGCTCGCCCCGTTCGGGCTGCGGGACCACACCGTGCAGCCCGCCTGGGGCATGTCCGAGACCTGCTCGGTGGTCACCGCGGACCAGGACTTCACCGGCACGGCGGGCTCACTGCTCGGTCCCGTGCCGGTCGGCGGCCCGTTCCCCGGCCTGTCGGTGCGCATCGTCCGGCCCGACGGCTCGACCGCCGTCGAGGGCGAGACCGGCGACCTGGAGGTCACCGGCAGCATGGTCACCCGCGGCTACCACAACAACGACAAGGCCAACGCCGAATCCTTCGCGCCCGACGGCTGGTTCCGCACCGGCGACCGCGCCGTGATCGCCGCCGGGTCGCTGACCATCGTCGGCCGCTCCAAGGACGTCATCCGCGTCAACGGCATCAGCATCCCCTCGACCGAGGTGGAGGCCGTGGTCGAGCGCTCCGACCGGGTGCTCGAGAGCTTCACCGCCGCGGTCTGCTACCGCCCCGACAACGCCGCCACCGACGAGATCGCCGTCTTCTACAGCCCGCGGCCCGGCCGGCAGGCGGAGGCGGTGCGCGCCGACGTGCGCCGCCGGGTGCTGGAGCACTACGGCTTCCCGCCCCGGCACGTCATCCAGGTGCGGCCCGAGGAGATCCCCAAGACCTCCATCGGCAAGATCCGCCGTGCGGTGCTCGCCGCCCGGCTGCACGCGGGGGAGTTCGACGACCGGCTGGCGCGCGGCGCGGCGGCCGAACCCGCCGGGGTGTGGCTGGCCCGCCCCCAGTGGCGCGTCCGGGCGGCCCGTCCGACCGCGCCCCGCGTCCGTGACGTCGACAGCGGGCGGACCTTGGTGCTGGGCGCGGACGCCGCGACCGGCGGACGACTGCGCGCCCTGCTGAACGCCCACGGGCACCGCTGCGCCTTCGGGGTCTGGGACGGCGACCAGGAGATGGACCCCCGACTGGTCACCGTCGCCCCCACGCTCGACGCGGTCGGCGCGTTCCTGACCGACGGCGCGGACGGCACCCGGCTGCCCGGCGAAGTGGTGCTCGCCTTCCCCGCAGAGCCACGGCCGCAGGACGCGCGCACCTTGATCGAGCGTCAGGCCGCCGTGATCGAGCAGGTCCTGCTGGTAGTCCGCGCACTGGACGGGCTGGGGCCGCGCGGGCCGATCCGGCTCACCCTGGTCGGCGCCGGCCTGTGCGCCGTCACCGCCGACGACGTCCCGGACCTCGCGCTGAGCCCGCTCGCGGGCCTCGCCCCCAGCCTCGATGCCGAACTGCCCTGGCTGCGGGTGCGGTTGATCGACGCCGAACCCGGTGACGAGCGGGCCGCGGACGGCGAACTGCTCGGCGAAGCGGTGGGCGCGGCGGTCTCCTACCGGGGCGGGGTGCGGCGCGAGCTGTGGATCACCGGCCAGCCCGAGCCCGAGCCCGAGCCCGAGCCCGCGTCCGTGTCCGTGTCCGATCCCGTGTCCGCGTCCGCGTCCGCGTCCGAGCCCGTCCCGGACGGGCCGTCGGCACTGTTCCGGCGGGACGCCGCCTACCTGGTCACCGGTGGCCTCGGCGGCGTCGGCTTCGAGGTCTGCCGTCATCTGCTCGCCACCACCGGCTGCTCGCTCGTCCTGCTCGGCCGCACCCCGCTGCCGGAGCCGAGCGGCCCGCAGGGCGACGGGGGCGCGCTCGACGCCCGCCGGCGCCGTCTGCGCGAGCTGGAACGGGCCGGCCGGGTCCGCTACCTCGCCGTCGAATCCGGCGACGAGGACGGGCTGCGCGCCGCGCTCGCGGAGGTCGAGGCGGACTGGAACCTGCCGGTCGCCGGTGCCGTGCACCTGGCCGGGCTGATGGACGGCGTCCCGGTCGCCGGGCTCACGCCCGAGCGGCTGCGCGAGGTGCTCGCCGCCAAGGTCGAACCCGCCCTGCTGCTGGGCCGGCTGATCGCCGAGCGCAAGGGCTCCGTCGTCGCCTTCTCCTCGGTCAACGCGATCTTCGGCGGCGCCCAGGTGGCCGGCTACGGCGCGGCCAACGCCTTCCTCGACGCCTGGGCCGCCCAACTGGGCGCCCAGGGTGTGCCGGTGCACCTGCTGTCCTGGTCCCGCTGGCAGTCGACCGGCATGAGCGCGGGCAGCGAGGACGACGAACTGGTCCGCTCGCGCGGCTACCGGGTGCTCACCGTGGAGGCCGCGCTGCGCGCCTTCGACACCGCCGTGCGGCTGCCCGTCGGCCACACGGTGATCGGACTCGAACCGGCCAACCCGTTCATCCTGGGCCGCGTCGACATGCCGACCGCACCGCTGGACCGGCTGGAGGTCCGCTGCGTACCGCTGCCCGCCGACACCGGCGAGCTCGTCGTCGACGATCTGCTCGGCACACCGGTCGAGGTGGCGGCCGTCGCCGACCCGACGGGCACGGGATCGCGCGAGGGCGCCGACCGGGAGACCCTCGCCACGCTCGCCGGCATCTGGCAGGAGGTCCTCGCCGCTCCCGAAGTCCCCTACGACGCGGGGTTCTTCGACCTGGGCGCGCGGTCCCTGCAACTGCCCCGGGTGCAGCACCTGATCGAGAAGAAGCTGGACACCCGGGTGGAGATCTCCGACTTCTTCGCCCATCCGACCGTGGCCGCCCTCGCCGCGCACCTGGAAGGCCTGCGCGGCGCCGGCGGTGGGGGAGACGGGGCCGGACAACCCGAACCGGCCGCGCCGCGGCCGCGCTCCGGCCGGTTCGGCCGGCCGGGCACCGGCCGAACGGAAACGGAGGCCGTCCGATGAGCATCGCCGAATCCGGACGCGACGTCGCGATCATCGGCATGGCCTGCCGGTTCCCGGGCGCGAACACGCCCGAGCGGTTCTGGGCCAACCTCACCGGCGGGGTCTCCTCGATCCGCACCTTCACCCCCGACGAACTCCTCGCCGCCGGCGTCGACCCCGAGGTGGTGCGCCACCCCGACTACGTGCCGTCCGCCGGCTACCTGGACGGCGCCGAGGACTTCGACCCCGGGCTGTTCCGCATCCCGCCCGCCGAGGCGCGGATCACCGACCCCCAGCACCGGCTCTTCCTCGAATGCGTCTGGGACGCCCTCGAACGGGCCGGGTACGACCCGCAGCGGCTCGGCGACGCGAGGGTCGGCTGCTTCGGCGGCGCGGGCATGGCCCTGTACGCGGGCAACGGACTCAGCTCCTACTTCAGCGAGAACCTCGCGCGCAGCTCCGGCCTGCTCACCGAACTCGCCCCGCTCCAGGCGTTCATCGCCACCCAGAGCGACCACCTCTGCACCCGGGTCTCGCACCGCCTCGGCCTCCGCGGACCGAGCGTCGGTGTGCAGACCGCCTGCTCCACCGGCCTGGTGGCGCTCCACCTGGCCTGCCAGTCGCTGCTCACCGGAGAGACCGACATGGCGCTCGCCGGTGCGGCCGGGGTGCACTTCCCGCTGCGCCGCGGCTACGTGTACGAGGAAGGCGGCTTCCTGTCCCCGGACGGAGTGTGCCGCCCGTTCGACGCCGCGGCACGTGGCACTGTGGGCGGCAGCGGCGCGGGCGTCGTGCTGCTGCGCCGCCTGCGGGACGCGCTGGCCGACGGCGACCCGATCTGCGCGGTCATCAAGGGCAGCGCGGTCAACAACGACGGCGCCCTCCGCGCCGGCTACCTGGCCCCCAGCGCCGAGGGCCAGGCCGACGTGATCCGCACGGCGCAGCGGATGGCCGGGATCACCCCGGACGACATCGGATACCTGGAGGCGCACGGCACCGGCACCTCGCTCGGCGACGCCATCGAAGTCAGCGCGCTCACCCAGGTGTTCGGCGCGGGATCCGGGCAGGAGATAGGCCTGGGCTCGGTGAAGTCCAACATCGGCCACCTGGACACCGCGGCCGGCCTGCCCGGGCTGATGAAGGCGGCCATGGCGCTGGAGCACGGCCTGATCCCGGCCACGCTGAACTTCACCACCCCCAACCCGGCGCTCCGGCTGGACAGTTCACCCTTCTTCGTGGTCTCCGAGAACACCCCGTGGATCCAGGACCGTGCCGAACGCCTGGCCGGGATCAGCTCGTTCGGCGGTGGCGGCACCAACGCGCACGTGGTGCTCGCCGCCGCGCCCGAGCGGCCCGCCGCGCGGAAGGACGACGGCCCCTACCTGCTCACCCTGTCGGCCCGCAGCCCGGAAGGGCTGCGTCAGCAGGCCGAGGCCTACGCCGACCACGTGGCCGCCACCGAGCAGGACCTGGCCGACGTCTGCGTCACCGCCCGGACGGCCCGTCCCGCGTTCGCCCACCGTGCCGCCGTGGCCGCGCCCGACGCGGACACCCTGGTGGAGCGCTTGCGCACCCTGGCGCGCCACGACGTGGCGCCGGACCGGGCCGCGCCGGCGGGGGAGCAGCAGCCCGTCTTCCTGTTCAGCGGCCAGGGCGGCGCACTCGCCGAGACCGCCTGGAGCCTGTACGAGCGGGTGCCGGCCTTCCGGTCCGGACTGGACGAGTGCCTGCGGGAACTCGGCGAGGCGGGCCCCGTACTGCTGGAACTGCTGCGCACCGACGCCCCGGCCCTGCACACCGAGGCGCGCTGGGCCCAGCTCGGGCTGTTCTGCTTCCAGTACGCGCTCACCGGAGTGTGGACCTCGGCCGGGATCCGCCCCGCCGCCGTGCTCGGCCACAGCCTCGGCGAGTACGCGGCCGCCTGCGCGGCCGGGGTCCTCGACCTGCCGGACGCACTGCGCCTGGTGACCGCGCGCGGCCGGCTGATGGACGAGCTCTGCCCGGCCGGCTCGCTGCTGGCCGTGATGGAGACCGAGGAGCGGGTGCGCGACGTCCTCGTCCGCACCGCCGTGCCCGCCGAGATCGCCGTGGTCAACGGCGAGCGCGCGGTCGTGGTCGGCGGGTCCCCGGCCGCGCTCGCCAAGATCACCGCCGAACTCGGGACCGAGACCGTCACCACCGCCGTCGGTACCACGCACGCGTTCCACACCAGCGCCCTCGACCCGATGCGCGAGGAGTTCGAGCGCGCCGCCGACGGGGTCCGGTTCCGCGAGCCCACGGTGCCGTTCGTCTCCTCGATGGCCGGCGGCGCGGGGCTGTCCGTCGCCGACCCGGCGTACTGGGTGCGCCAGGTGCGCGAGACCGTACGGTTCGGGGACGCGCTGGCGTCGCTGCTCGACGGCCACCGGCTGTTCCTGGAGATCGGCCCCGCCGCCGTGCTCAGCGGCCACGGGCGGAGCTCCGGAGCCGACGCCGCCTTCGTCCCCTCCGTGCAGCGCCGCAGGGACACGGCCGAGGCGCTCGCGCAGGCGGCCGCCCGGCTCCACGTCCTCGGCACGCCGGTCGACACCTCCCGGTTCGGTGCGCCCGGCTCCGGACGGCGGGTGCTCGTCCCCACCTCGCACCGGATCCGCGAACGCTACTGGATCGACCCGGTCCCGGCCGCGCGGACCGCGACGCCCGAGGCCGCGCTGGCCGCGACGCCCGAGGCCGCGTCGGCCACCGACGGGACGCTCTTCCACGGCCGCACGGTCTGGGAGCCGGCACCGGCACCCCTCACCGGGACCACCCCGGACCTGTCCTGGACCGTGCTGGGCTCACCCGACGATCCGGTCGCCGTGCGCCTCGCGGAAGCCATCCGCGCGCACACGGGCTCCTGCGAGCTGCGGGCACCGGGCGAGGCCGCGCCGAGCGGGACGCCCGGCACCCTCGCCGCGGGGGTCGTCTGCGTCCCCGACCCGACCGCGGATCCGGCACCGGCCGGCCTGCCCGACTGCGTCGCCACCGTGGCCGCCCTGCTGCGCGGCTACGCGGACGGCACCACCGCCGCGCCGCGCCGCCTGGTCCTGCTGACCACCCGTGCCCAGTCCACCGACACCGCCCCCGACACCGCCCCCGACCCCGCGCACGCGGCGCTGTGGGGCCTGGCCCGCAGCGCGCGCACCGAACTCACCGAGATGGCGATCCACTGCGTGGACACGGACGGCGGCCCGTTCGACGCGGGTCTGGTGGCCGACCTGGTCGCCGGTGCCGACCCGGAGGTCGCCTACCGTGACGGCGTCCGGCTGCTCGCCCGGATCGGTCCGGTCACCGGGCAGTCCGCCCTGCCGCGTCTGGACCCCGACGCGACGTACCTGGTCACCGGCGGCGGTGGCGCGCTCGGTGCCCGGGCGCTGCGCCGGCTGTACGAACGGGGCGCCCGTCACCTGGTGGCGCTCGGCCGGTCGGCGGGCGGCGCCGGTGTCGGCGAGACGATCCTCGGGGAGCTGCGTGCCGACGGCCTCGACCTGCTGAGGGCCCAGGTGGACGTCGGCGACCCCGCGCAACTCGATTCCCTGTTCGCCTATCTGGCGAGCGCCTATCCGCCCGTACGCGGCATCGTGCACGCGGCCGGAGTGCTCGACGACGCGACCCTGGCCAACCTCACACCCGAGGCGCTGGCCCGGGTGCTGGCCCCCAAGCTCGACGGCGCCCGGCACCTGGACCGGCTCACGGAGCGGCTCGACCTCGACTTCTTCGTCTGCTTCTCGTCCATCACCGCGACGCTGGGCGCCCCGGCCCAGGCCGCCTACGCCGCCGCGAACGCCGCGATGGACGCCGTCGTGGCGGGCCGCCGGGCGCGCGGGCAGCGGGCGGCCTCGGTCCAGTGGGGTCCCTGGTCCGGGGGCGGCATGCACACCGCCCTCGGGGAACGGACCAGGAGCACCGGCCGGGGTCTGGGCGAGCTCAGCCCCGAGCAGGGCATGTCCGTGCTCGACCACGTGCTCGCCACCGCACCCGGCACCACGCTCGCCGCCCACCTGCGCGTACCGCACGCCGACGCCGGTCCCGTCGCCCTCGCCGGCCGGCTCGCCACCCCGCCGGCCGAGGGCGCCGTCCCGGCGGCCGCCGGCGCCGTGGCCGCCGAGCTGCGCGCGCTCCGGCCCTGGCAGCGTGCCGCGCGGATGACCGATTACGTGGCCGGCGCCGTCGCCACCCTGCTGGGAGAGGAACCCGGCGGCCTCGACACCGAAGCCCCCTTCATCGAGCTGGGTCTGGACTCCCTCCTCGGCCTGCGCCTGCGCAGCCGCCTCCGTCAGGACCTGGACGTCCGCCTCACCCCGACCTACAGCTTCGACCACCCCACGATCACGGAACTGTCGGCCCACCTGGCGGAGCTGATCGAGTGAGCCGCCCCCGCACCACCTGACGCGCGGCGCCGCCGGGCGGACCACGGGAAGGGCCCCGCTCCTCGTCACGAGGAGCGGGGCCCTTCCGGCGTTCACCGGGTCGGTCAGAACATGGCGCGGAAGCCGTTCCAGCCCGAGGTGCCGATCTTCACACGGCTCGTGTACGGGGTGGTGGAGCTGCCCCGGCCCTTGTACAGCCACAGCGCGCCGTTGCCGTCGCGGGCCACCAGGTCCGCGCGCCCGTCACCGGTCAGGTCGCCGGAGGAGACGATCGAGTTGTAGGTGTTCCAGCCGCTGCCGATCCGGGTGCGGGCGGTGAAGGGGGCCGTACGGCTGCCCGTGCCCTTGTACAGCCACAGGACGCCGCCGCGGTCGCGGGCGACCAGGTCGGCCCGGCCGTCACCGGTGATGTCGCCCTTGCCGGCGATCTGGGTGTACGCGTCCCAGCCGCCGCCGACCCGGACCCGCTGGGTCAGCGCCGCGTTGGTGTAGGCCAGGTAGTGCCACAGGACGCCCGCGCTGTCGCGCGCCAGGATGTCCTCGGAGGCGCCGCCGCCGGTGTTGCCGGCCGAGATGACCTTGTTGTAGATGTTCCAGCCGCCGCCGAGGTCGCGGAGCGGACCGCCGTCGGTGTAGTTCAGCCGGCCGTCGCTGCGGACGGCGTACCAGCCGTCGGAGTGCTTGTAGCCGTACTGGTCGACCTGCGCGTCCACGTCGGACTGGTTGAAGTGCTTGTACGAGGTCCAGTTGGTGCCCGAGGGGTCGGCGAGCCGCTGGATGCCGCCGCCGCTGACGGGGGTGTAGCCCCAGACGGTGCCGGCGCTGTTCACGCCGTACAGGTTGTTGAGCGGGGCACCGGTGTACGCGGTCGCCGCGTACGCGGAGACGCGGTCCGACTGCTGCGTGGGCGCGGGCTTGTAGGCCGGGGCCGGCTCCGCCGCCACCGCGGCGGTCGTGGTGCCCACCAGGGCGGCGGTCACCGCGGCGACGGTGACACGGGCGAGCGTGCCCGTGCGGTTCAGGCCAGAAGTCTTGGCCACGTGATCTCCAGATCAGGTTCGGGAACAGAAGGGCACGAAGCACCGCCGAACTCGGCCTGGTTCGGCGGGTTTTCCCCCGTTTCCGCCGCCCGGCAGTGGCTCCGTACATGACAGGAAGACGACGTCCGCGCCCGTGCGGTTCCGGCCGACCTGACTTTCTTCCGAGGCGGTCCGTTTCGCCGCTTTTCGATTGGACCATTCATCTTGTGAAGGCGAAATCCCCGAGGTCTCAACTCGGGAAAGATGCCTGACGAATGCTGCTTTCGATCTTGCTCCCGCCGAGGGAAGTGGACTATACCTGTCGGCGTCCAGCCCGTCGGAATCCTCCGGCGACGGCCCGACGCCTGCACGACCCAGCTGCAATTGACCGCGGTGGCGGGGCCCTTCGCCCGTGGGCGAGACGAAGTACGGGCGACCGGTACACCGCCTGAGTCCTGAATGAAGGCGAGGACTTGAGCATGGGATCCACCTCCGCCCAGTCGAACGAGGGCGGCCTCGGCCGTCGCGATCTGATCAAGCGTTCCGCCGCTGTCGGTCTGATCTCCGTCCCGGCCATGGGCTTCCTCTCCGCGTGCGCCAGCGGTGGCGGCGAGAGCAACGACAAGGTCGAGAAGGGCGTCAAGTCCGAGAAGAACCCGCTCGGGGTCAACGAGTCCGCCGAGCTCGACTTCGTCCTCTTCGACGGCGGTTTCGGCCAGCAGTACGCCAAGGACGCGATCAAGCTCTTCGAGGCGAGTTACCCGAAGGCGAAGGTCAAGTTCACCCCGACGCAGAAGATCACCACCGAGCTCCAGCCGCGGTTCAACGGCGGCACCCCGCCGGACCTGATCGACAACTCGGGCGCCGAGCAGATGGACATGGGCGTCCTCGTCGGCCAGAAGCAGCTGACCGACCTGACCCCGCTCCTCGACGCGCCGTCGATCGACGACCCGAGCAAGAAGGTCCGCGACACCCTGCGCCCCGGCATCATCGAGATGGGCCAGTTCGACGGCGAGCCCTGCTGGATGCTCAACTACGCCTACACCGTCTACGGCGTGTGGTACTCGCAGAAGGCGCTCGACTCGCTCGACGCGAAGTACCCCGAGACCTGGGACGAGATGCTGGCCGTCTGCGAGAAGGCCAAGAAGAAGGGCATCGCGCCCTGGACGTACGCGGGCAAGCACCCGTACTACCTCCCCTTCTCGCTCTACCCGATGATCGGCAAGGTCGGCGGCCGCGAGGTCCTGGACGCCATCGACAACCTGGAGCCGAAGGCCTGGGAGCACCCGGCCGTCAAGGCCTGCTTCGAGGCGTACTACGAGCTCTTCAAGAAGGGCTACATCCTCCAGGGCACCCCCGGCCTTGACCACAACCAGTCGCAGACGGCATGGACCGAGGGGCAGGCGCTCTTCATTCCGAACGGTTCCTGGGTCGAGAACGAAGCGGCCAAGACGATGCCGGCAGACTTCGACCTCGCAGTGTCCGCCCCGACCGGCCTCGACTCTTCGGACAAGATGCCGTTCGGCACCCTCTGGGCGGCCGGCGGTGAGCCCTTCATCGTCCCGGCGAAGGCGAAGAACCCCGAGGCAGCCATGGAGCAGCTGCGCATCATGCTCAGCGAGGCCTCCTCCAAGAACTTCACCCAGTCCGTGAAGTCGCTCAGCGCGCTCAACGGCGGCACCAGCGGCATCGAGCTGTCCCCGGGCCTCAAGTCCGGTGTGGCGGCCCTGGAGAAGGCCGGCACCAACGTGGTCAACCCCCGCCTCCAGGACTGGTACGTGGCGCTCCAGAAGGAGAAGATCGGCGTCGCCGGCATCGGCGAGATGATGGCCGGCCGCGCCACTCCGGCCGAGACGATCAAGAAGATCCAGAAGTTCGCCGACGAGGCGGCCAAGGACCCGAACATCAAGCACTACAAGCACCAGTGAGCAGTGTCGGGGCCCCTTCCCGCCGACCGGGAGCGGGCCCCGGCCCCTCGGCGCGCGGCGCCGGGGCGCGCGTCCTTCGCCGGAGATCGGGGTCGGTTCGGAATGCAGCACGGCAAGTACCGTTTCATCGTGGGGTTCCTGGTGGTCCCCCTGGCGCTCTACGCGCTCTTCGTCATCTGGCCGTTCATCCAGTCCATCTACTACTCGCTCACGGACTGGAGCGGTCTGAGTCCCGAATTCGGGTTCGTCGGTCTCGACAACTACACGAGACTGCTCGACGACGAGATCTTCTGGAAATCGCTCCAGCACAGTCTGACCTTCGCGGTCGTCCTTCCCCTGGTGACGGTCGGATTCGCGCTCTTCCTGGCGTTCATGCTGAATGTCGGGGGCCGGCGGCGGAAGGGCGCGGCGGTCACGGGCGTCCGCGGCTCGTCCTTCTACAAGATCGTCTATTTCTTCCCGCAGGTGCTGTCGATCGTGATCGTGGCGCTGCTCTTCCAGTTCGCGTACAACCCGAACAGCGGGGCCATCAATTCATTCCTCAAGGCGGTCGGGCTGGGCAGTGTCCAACCGGACTGGCTCGGTGATCCGAACCTCGCCCTGATCTGCGTGATGATCGTCCTCGTCTGGTCGACGGTCGGCTTCTTCGTGGTGCTCTTCTCGGCGGGCATGGCGTCCATTCCGCGCGATTTCTACGAGGCCGCGCTGCTCGACGGCGCCAGCCGCTTCACCACGTTCTTCAAGATCACTCTGCCGCTGCTCTGGGACACCGTGCAGTCGGGATGGATCTACATGGGCATCCTCGCGCTCGGCGCGGAGTCCTTCGCGGTCGTCCAGATCATGACCGTCGGGCCCAACGGCGGCGGGCCCGACTACTCGACCATCGTCCTGCCGCTGTACGTGTACCAGAAGGCGTTCCGGGACGGCCAGGCCGCCTACGCCACGACCATCGGAGTCGCCCTCCTGCTCGTCACGCTGGCCTTCGCCGCGGTCGTGATGAAGCTGGGCCGGCGTGAGCGGCTGGAGTTCTGATGAAGACCACCGACACCCCACCCGCCGGGGACGCACAGATGTCCGCGATCCGTACGGACCAGGTCCCGGTCGTCCGCAAGACGGCGGCCCCCGGCAAGGAGAAGCGCGAGGGCGGCGTCCTCAACGTCTTCTCGCACGGTGTCCTGATCATATGGGCGATCATGGTGGTGATGCCGCTGCTCTGGGCGGTCATGACCTCCTTCAAGACCGACCGGGCGATCTTCACCTCGCCCTGGTCGCTGCCGGACACGCTCAATTTCGACAGTTGGTCGCGCGCCTGGTCCGAAGCGCACATGAGCGAATACTTCCTGAACACGCTCGTGGTGGTCGGCGGCTCACTCGTCGGTACCCTGCTCTTCGGCTCGATGGCGGCGTACGTGCTGGCCCGCTTCGAGTTCCCCGGGAACCGCTTCCTCTACTTCCTGTTCATCGGCGGGATGAGCTTCCCGATCATCCTGGCGCTGGTGCCGCTCTTCTACGTGATGCAGAACATGGCCCTGCTGAACACCCTGCACGGCCTGATCCTGGTCTACATCGCGTACTCGCTGCCCTTCACCGTCTTCTTCCTGACCGCCTTCTTCCGGACGCTGCCGACCTCGGTGGCGGAGGCGGCCTTCATCGACGGGGCCTCGCACACCCGCACCTTCTTCCAGGTGATGGTGCCGATGGCCAAGCCGGGCCTGATCAGCGTCGGCATCTTCAACTTCCTCGGCCAGTGGAACCAGTACCTGCTGCCGACAGTGCTCAACACGAACCCGGAGAACAAGGTCCTCTCGCAGGGCTTGGTGCAGCTCGCGGTCAGCCAGGGCTACAAGGGCGACTGGTCCGGGCTCTTCGCCGGCCTGGTGATGGCGATGCTGCCGGTGCTCGCCGCGTACATCGTCTTCCAGCGGCAGGTGGTGGCCGGTCTCACCGCGGGCGCCGTGAAATAGGTTGCATCCAGGTGTGACCCACTGACTAAGAGAGGGTGCCCTCGAACTTGTTTTCGAGGGCACCCTTTGGTGTTATCCGCAGTTTCCCCAAGCGGATCTGCCAGCCACGCTACCCGCGATCTCTCCGCGATAGTTCACGCATTGGCCGGAAGTGTACTCCTTCACTGCGGCAAAATGCCCGTACTGGCCGGAGTCGGTGCGGTAGGTGATTGCGCCACTCCCGCTGCTCCGTATGCCTAGCGTCGCGACAAGCTTCATGGGAATTCCGTGTCCCGCCACCTGCTGAGTCACTACGCAGTTCTGCTTGGTCGTGTTGTTCCAGGTGAGGAAAACGGTCCCCATCCAGGCCCCGGCCGGGTTGTAGATATTTTCGCTGTCGATTTCCATCCAAGAGCCCGTCCAGCCGCAACCCTCGTGAAACGCCTCACCCATGCCGTGAGCTGACGCCGGATTTGCTGTGGCTCCTATCAGAGCTCCGGCGATCAGGGTCGATGTGGCGCAGAAAATTGCGGCCCGTCTGAATTTTGCCATGATTGGACTCCTCTGAGAGGTGAATTCCATGGTGCTCGAGTGGAATCTACAGGATTCTGGGGACGTGCGGTCGTCATTTTTAGGACGTGAGCATCTATGTGCGAGGCCATGGGTGTGCGACTGAGACGCAATATGGAAGTCAACATGTTTTAGGGGGTAATAGTGCGCAATTGGGTGAGGAGGCGAACGGGTCGCAGGAGCCGTACCGTCGTGTGACGGTGATGCCGGGTAGGGCAACGGTGGTGTGGGTCAGTATTTCGTTGAGGTCAGGGTGGGCGAGGGCCTCCATGACGTCCTCGCCGAATCGGCTGTCATGGATGCGAGGAAGCCGTTGCTCCGTGGGCGAGTGCAGGGAGCAGGCCGGGATGCTGGGGTGGAGTTTCCGTAGCGGGGGTCAGCCGGACTGAGGGTGATGCCACGGGTGGTGCGGCCTGGATGGATAACCTCGGCGGCGTGGCGGAGCAGGTGATTCCAGTGATATGTCGTGAACCTGTAGCTGGGTGATGGTTCGGCTGGCGACCATCGCGCCCAGGTACCGCGCGCGGGCGAGGGTGTGCTGTGAAGCCTTCGCGGGCGATGGGGGGGCGGCTGTCCCGTCCCCGAGGCCGCCAGGCGAACGGCTACCCAAGGGCTGTCTGTCGATGATCATGGTGGCGGCAGCGACCAGTGGACCCGGCCGCGAATCGGGGCGAACCACTCGCCGCCGACGGGGATCTAGCATTACTGGCAGCTGTGCTTCACCAGCGACAGTTCCTAGCGCCGTCCGCAATGGGCTGTGTCTGACCAGGGAGGATCCTTCGATCACCTGAAGGTGCGTTGCGTAAGTGATGGGCTGACCTATCGCACCGCCGCGACCAGGCTGCATACGCACCAGGACCTTGATTCGTTCGAGCCGTTGGGGTGTCGCAGACGCAGAAGGCGTGCCGTTGGCTACCTGCGGTAGGCGTGCGCCGTCCCCTTCGCGCTGTGTCTCTTCGGAGGCTCTCCGTCGAGGTCTTGACGGAAGCGAAGGCGAAAGCGTCCCCTTAGAGTTCACATGTTGGAGATAACGGTGGGAGTGAAAGAGTCGATGGAGACTCCGGGGTCGCAGACGTCTCTGCACAGGGCCAATCTCGAGCGGGTCGTGCGGGCGGTCCGGATGGCCGGTTCGCTGACCCAGGCGGAGATCGCCCGGGCGACGGGGCTGTCGGCAGCGACGGTCTCCAACATCGTCCGGGAGCTGAAGGACGGCGGCACGGTCGAGGTGACGCCCACCTCGGCGGGCGGCCGGCGGGCCCGCAGCGTCTCGCTCTCCGGCGACGCCGGCATCGTCATCGGCGTCGACTTCGGCCACACCCACCTCAGGGTCGCGGTGGGCAACCTCGCCCACCAGGTGCTCGCCGAGGAGGCCGAGCCGCTCGACGTGGACGCCTCCGCCGCGGAGGGCTTCGGCCGGGCGGAACAGCTGGTCAACCGGCTGATCGACGCCACGGGCATCGGCCGGGACAAGGTGATCGGCGTCGGTCTCGGCGTGCCCGGCCCCATCGACGTCGCCTCCGGGACGCTCGGCTCGACCTCGATCCTGCCGGGATGGAGCGGGATCAACCCCGCCGAGGAGCTGTCCGCCCGGCTCGGGGTCCCCGTCCACGTCGACAACGACGCCAACCTGGGCGCGCTCGGCGAGCTGGTGTGGGGGAGCGGCCGGGGCGTGAAGGACCTGGCGTACATCAAGGTGGCGAGCGGTGTCGGCGCCGGCCTGGTGATCGACGGACGGGTCTACCGGGGTCCGGGCGGCACGGCCGGCGAGATCGGCCACATCACCCTCGACGAGTCGGGCCCGGTCTGCCGCTGCGGCAACCGCGGCTGCCTGGAGACCTTCACCGCCGCCCGGTACGTGCTGCCGCTGCTCCAGCCGAGCCACGGACCCGACCTCACCATGGAGCGGGTGGTGCAGCTGGCCCGCGAGGGCGACCCGGGCTGCCGTCGGGTCATCGCGGACGTGGGCCGGCACATCGGCAGCGGCGTCGCCAACCTCTGCAATCTCCTGAACCCGAGCCGGGTCGTGCTCGGCGGCGACCTCGCGGAGGCGGGCGAGCTGGTGCTCGCCCCCATCCGGGACTCGGTGGGCCGGTACGCGATCCCCAGCGCCGCCCGCAGGCTCTCCCTGGTCCAGGGGGCGCTGGGCGGCCGCGCCGAGGTGCTGGGGGCGCTGGCCCTGGTGCTGAGCGAGATGGGCGACTCGACGCTCCTCAACGGGGCGGAAGGGGCATTTCAGGCCACCGCTCCGGCCTCCGTTCCCGCGTTCACTTAGAGAACGGTAACCACCGTTGTCATCTCGTTAAGTTTTCACTTCTTGACGACGGTGTTGCGGCCGAGTTGACTTCGTGACACCTCGGCCGCACCGTCGCGGCCTCGTCAGGGAGGCAACCCCACATGAACGCAATGACTCGTCGCGTCGTCATAGGCTCGGCCGCGGTCTCGATGGCCCTCGCGCTCTCCGCCTGTGGCCAGGCCGGCGGTGGTGACAGCGAGGAGAAGGGCAGCTCGACCAAGATCGGTCTGCTCCTCCCGGAGAACAAGACCGCGCGGTACGAGTCGCTGGACAAGCCGCAGTTCGAGAAGGCCGTCAAGGCCGCCTGCGGCGACTGCGAGGTCGTCTACAACAACGCCGTCTCCGACGTCGTGAAGCAGAAGCAGCAGTTCGACCAGCTCATCGCCGACGGCGTGAAGGTCATCGCGCTCGACCCGGTCGACTCCGCCAAGGCCGCCGCCTGGGTCAAGGAGGCGCAGGGCAAGGGCGTCAAGGTCGTCGCGTACGACCGCGCGATCGAGGGCGCCGACGCCTACGTCAGCCACGACAACAACAAGGTCGGCGAGCTCCAGGGCCAGGCCCTGCTCACCGCCCTCGGCGACAAGGCCGCCACCGCCCAGATCGTCATGATCAACGGCGACGAGAAGGACCCGAACGCCGGTCTCTTCAAGAAGGGCGCCCACACCGCGCTCGACGGCAAGGTCGGCAAGATCGCCTACGAGGCCTCCGGCGAGTGGGACCCGAAGGTCGCGGGCGAGAAGATGGCCGCCGCCATCTCCTCCCTCGGCAAGGACAAGATCGGCGCCGTCTACTCCGCCAACGACGGCATGGCGGGCGGCATCGTCACCTCCCTGGAGAACGCCGGCATCAAGGGCATCCCGGTCGGCGGCCAGGACGCCGAGGTCGCGGGCGTCCAGCGCATCGTCGCCGGCACCCAGACCTTCACCATCTACAAGAGCCCGCTGCAGCTGGCCCCCGAGGCCGCCAAGTTCTCGGTCAACCTGCTCAAGGGCCAGGACCTCGGCGCCCAGGGCGAGACCGACGGCGTGAAGTCCACCCTCTTCGCCCCGGTGGTCGTCGACAAGACCAACATCCAGTCCACGGTGATCAAGGACGGCATCTACGCCGCCGCCGACATCTGCTCCGCGGACCTCGCCGCCAAGTGCGCCGAGCTGGGCATCAAGTAAGCCCCTGAGGGCCTGCCCGCCAGGGCAGGCGCCGGGGCCCGGACTCCCGGGCCCCGCACCCTCCCTGCCGGACCGTCAGCCCCGGCAGGACGCGGCAGGCGCCCGTCCCCGTGACGCGGCCGCCGCCGCCCCCAGACCCGTCCGGCCCCGGCCGACCCAGACCCCGCTGTCGGTCCGGGGCCGGACGAGCACAGCCCCCCTCGAACTCGGCGCCGCCGTACGGCGCGACATGCCGCCGCCCTCCGCACGGGCGGCGAAGGAGTTGGTTCACGTGTCCCAGACGCCTGTCCTGGCGTTGCGCGGGATCTTCAAGCGATTCGGAGCGGTCCAGGTCCTCTCCGGTGTCGACCTCGAAGTCCACGCGGGCGAAGTCGTCGCCCTGGTCGGCGACAACGGCGCCGGAAAGTCCACGCTGGTCAAGACGATCGCCGGCGTCCACCCCATCGACGAGGGCGTCATCGAGTGGGAGGGCCGCCCGGTCGGGATCTCCCGCCCGCAGGACTCGCAGGCCCTCGGCGTGGCCACCGTCTACCAGGACCTCGCCCTGTGCGACAACCTCGACGTCGTCGCCAACCTCTTCCTCGGCCGCGAGCTGAAGAAGGGCGGCGTCCTCGACGAGGTCGCCATGGAGAAGCGCGCCAAGGACCTCCTGTCCACCCTGTCCATCCGGATCCCCAGCGTCCGCATCCCCGTCGCCGCCCTCTCCGGCGGTCAGCGGCAGGTCGTCGCCATCGCCCGCGCCCTGGTCGGCGACCCCAAGATCGTGATCCTGGACGAGCCCACCGCCGCCCTCGGCGTCGAGCAGACCGCCCAGGTCCTCGACCTCGTCGAGCGGCTGCGCGAGCAGGGCCTCGGCGTCATCCTCATCAGCCACAACATGGCCGACGTGAAGGCCGTCGCCGACACCGTCGCCGTGCTGCGCCTCGGCCGCAACAACGGCACCTTCCCGGTCGCCACCACCACGCACGAAGAGATCATCGCCGCGATCACCGGTGCCACGGACAACGCCGTGACCCGCCGGCAGGCCCGCACCGCGGAGGCAGCCCAGTGAGCACGACCCCCCAGGCCACCGAGAAGGCCGAGGTCCCCGAGCCCCGTACCCCCGAGGCCGCCGCGATCCCCGCCGTCGACCCCCGCCTCCTCGTCCGCGAGCAGGGCCTCAAGGGCTACGTCGACGAGTTCAAGCGCAAGATCCGCTCCGGCGAGATCGGCTCCCTCCCGGTCGTCGTCGGCCTCATCGTCATCGGCATCGTCTTCCAGGCGCTGACCGGCAACTTCATCACCTCGTACAACCTCGACCAGATCACGCTGTACGCGGCCGGCCCCGGCATCATGGCCGTCGGCATCGTCTTCGTGCTCCTGCTCGGCGAGATCGACCTCGCCGTCGGCTCCGTCGCCGGCCTCGCGGGCTCCGTCTGGGGCGTCTTCGCCACCGACATGCCGGACTCCCTCGCGATCCTCCTCGGCGTCCTCTCCGGCACCCTGCTCGGCGCCTTCCACGGCCTGGTCTTCGCCAAGATCGGCGTCCCCGCCTTCGTCGTCACCCTCGCCGGCTTCCTCGGCTGGGCCGGCCTCCAGACCTGGGTGATGGGCGAGCGGTCCACCATCCCGACCCCCATCGGCAGCTTCGTCGGCGACCTCACCAAGTACTACTTCTCCGACGTCGCCGCCGCCTACGGCCTCGCCGCCGTGGTGATCGCCGCCTTCTACCTCGCCCAGCTGCGCGACTCCGGCCGCCGCAAGGCCGCCGAGCTCCCGCACCGCCCGCACAGCGAGATCCTGCTGCGCACCGGCGTCCTCGCGGTCCTCGTCCTGGTCGCCGCGTACGGCTTCAACCAGGAGAAGGGCCTCCCGCTCTCCCTGGTGATCTTCCTGGTGATCCTGCTGGTCACCGACTTCGTGCTGCGCCGCACCACCTACGGCCGGCAGGTCTTCGCGGTCGGCGGCGGCATCGAGGCGGCCCGCCGGGCCGGCATCAACGTCGCCTGGATCCGGATCTCCGTGTTCATGATCTCCGGCACCCTCGGCGCCATCGGCGGCCTCTTCCTCGCCTCCGCCACCGGCGGCGCCGACCGCTCCCTCGGCGGCGGCAACCAGCTCATGATGTGCATCGCCGCGGCGGTCATCGGCGGCACCTCGCTCTTCGGCGGCCGCGGCAAGGTCTGGTCGGCGCTCCTGGGCATCCTGGTGCTCCAGTCGATCGTCCAGGGCCTCAACCAGCTCAACCTGGAGTCCAACGCGATCCAGTACATGATCACCGGAGCGGTGCTCCTCATCGCGGTGATCATCGACTCCGTCTCCCGCAAGACCCAGAAGTCCGCGGGACGCGCCTGACGCGCCCGGCGCGCCGCTCCGAAGGGCGCGCCTGAGGCACGGGCCACATCCGCCCGGCACCGGGAAACCGGTGCCGGGCACCGTCGCGTCCGGAGCAGTACATCCCCCATGAGGGTGATGCCGCTCCGGCTGGCCCGATGCCCACGATCCAAGACGGAACATTAGACTCGGCAAAATCGGCAAGCTCGACCAGCTCAGAACGCAAGGAGGCACGGGTGGCCCTGCTGACCCGTATCAGGACACCGCGCGACCTGGACCGGCTCTCCCCGGAACAGCTGGACCAGCTGGCCGCGGAGGTCCGGACCTTCCTCGTCGACGCCGTCTCCAAGACCGGTGGACACCTCGGCCCCAACCTCGGCGTGGTCGAACTGACCATCGCCCTGCACCGCGTCTTCGACTCCCCGAAGGACAAGGTCCTCTGGGACACCGGCCACCAGAGCTACGTGCACAAGCTGCTCACCGGCCGCCAGGACTTCTCGAAGCTGAAGATGAAGGGCGGCCTCTCCGGCTACCCCTCGCAGGCCGAGTCGGACCACGACGTCATCGAGAACTCGCACGCCTCGACCGTCCTCGGCTGGGCCGACGGCCTCGCCAAGGCGAACCAGATCCTGAAGAAGGACGACCACGTCGTCGCCGTCATCGGCGACGGAGCCCTCACCGGCGGCATGGCCTGGGAGGCGCTCAACAACATCGCCACCGCCAAGGACCGCCCGCTCGTCATCGTCGTCAACGACAACGAGCGCTCCTACGCGCCCACCATCGGCGGCCTCGCCAACCACCTGGCCACCCTGCGCACCACCGACGGCTACGAGCGCTTCCTCGCCCGCGGCAAGGACATCCTGGAGCGCACCCCGGTCGTCGGGAAGCCGCTGTACGAGACCCTGCACGGCGCCAAGAAGGGCCTCAAGGACTTCATCGCCCCCCAGGGCATGTTCGAGGACCTGGGCCTGAAGTACGTCGGCCCCATCGACGGCCACGACATCGAGGCCCTGGAGTCCGCGCTCACCCGCGCCAAGCGCTTCGGCGGCCCGGTGATCGTCCACTGCCTCACCGAGAAGGGCCGCGGCTACCAGCCGGCCCTCCAGGACGAGGCCGACCGCTTCCACGCCGTCGGCAAGATCCACCCGGACACCGGTCTGCCCATCGCCTCCTCCGGCGCCGACTGGACCAGCGTCTTCGGCGAGGAGATGGTCGCGCTCGGCAAGGAGCGCGAGGACATCGTCGCGATCACCGCGGCCATGCTCCAGCCCGTCGGGCTCGACAAGTTCGCCAAGGCCTTCCCCGAGCGGGTCTTCGACGTCGGCATCGCCGAGCAGCACGGCGCGGTCTCCGCGGCGGGCCTCGCCACCGGCGGCCTCCACCCGGTCTTCGCCGTCTACGCGACCTTCCTCAACCGCGCCTTCGACCAGGTCCTGATGGACGTGGCCCTGCACCGGTGCGGCGTCACCTTCGTCCTCGACCGGGCCGGCGTCACCGGCACCGACGGCGCCTCCCACAACGGCATGTGGGACATGTCGATCCTGCAGGTCGTGCCCGGTCTGCGGCTCGCCGCCCCGCGCGACGCCGACCAGGTCCGCGCGCAGCTCCGGGAGGCCGTCGAGGTCACCGACGCGCCCACCGTGGTCCGCTTCTCCAAGGGCGCGGTCGGCCCCGCCGTCCCCGCCCTGCGGCGGGTCGGCGGCATGGACGTGCTCCGCGAGCCCGGCAGCGACACGCCGGACGTCCTCCTGGTCTCCGTGGGCGCCCTGGCGCCCATGTGCCTGGAGGTCGCCGACCTCCTGGACCGGCAGGGCATCTCCACCACGGTGGTCGACCCCCGCTGGGTCAAGCCGGTCGACGAGGCCCTCGCGCCGCTCGCCGCCGAGCACCGGGTCGTCGTCACCGTCGAGGACAACAGCCGCGTCGGCGGCGTCGGCTCGGCCGTCGCCCAGGCGCTGCGCGACGCCGGCGTCGACGTACCGCTGCGTGACTTCGGCATCCCGCCGGTCTTCCTCGACCACGCCTCCCGCGGCGAGGTCCTGGCCGAGATCGGCCTGACCGCGCCGGACATCGCGCGCCAGGTCACCGGTCTGGTCTCGCGCCTGGACGGACTCCCCCGAGCTCTCGGCTCCGCTCGAGCAGGGGGCACCCCCACCGAGACCCCGCGGCAGGCCGTGGAGCCCGCCCGCGACTGACCCCTCCCCCCCGGAGTTCGTCACTCCGCGTCACCATTGGGCCGGTCGGTTCACCCTCCCGGGTGCCGACCGGCCCTTTCGCGTGCATCCTGGCTTCACCGCGGGCAGCGTCCCCTCGACCCCCCGTCCGCGGGGCCACGAGACCCGACGTCACCCACGACGCGGAGGTACGACGGTGAGCACGGACCAACGCCCCCCACGGGCCAACTCCGGAATTTTCCGGACGAAGTCGGTCGAACAGTCCATCAGGGACACCGAGGAGCCGGAGCACGGACTCCGGAAGTCCCTCTCCGCCTGGGACCTCACGGTCTTCGGCGTCGGCGTCATCATCGGCACCGGCATCTTCGTGCTGACCGGCAAGGTCGCCAAGGAGAACGCCGGCCCGGCCACCGCCCTCGCCTTCGTCGCGGCCGGCATCGTCTGCGCCCTGGCCGCCCTCTGCTACGCCGAGTTCGCGTCCACGGTGCCCGTGGCGGGATCGGCGTACACCTTCGCGTACGCCTCCATCGGCGAGCTGCCGGCCTGGATCATCGGCTGGGACCTGGTCCTGGAGTTCGCGCTCGGCACGGCGGTGGTGGCGGTCGGCTGGTCCGGCTACGTCCGCTCGCTGATGGACAACATCGGCTGGCACCTACCGGCCTCACTGGAAGGACCGGACGCGGCGGGCGGCACCTTCGACATCCTCGCCTTCCTGCTCGTCCTGGTCCTCACCGCGATCCTGGTCGTCGGCATGAAGCTGTCCGCCCGGATCACCGCGGTCGTGGTGGCGATCAAGGTCACGGTCGTCATGATCGTGATCGTCGCGGGCCTCTTCTTCATCGTCGGCGACAACTACTCGCCGTTCATCCCGCCCGCCGTGACCCCGGAGGGCGGCGGCTCCAACTGGGACTCCCCGCTCGTCCAGCTCCTCTTCGGCTACGAGCCCACCAACTTCGGCGTCATGGGCATCTTCACGGCCGCCTCCATCGTCTTCTTCGCCTTCATCGGCTTCGACGTGGTCGCCACCGCCGCCGAGGAGACCAAGCTGCCCCAGCGCGACATGCCGCGCGGCATCCTCGGCTCGCTGCTCATCTGCACCGTGCTGTACGTGGCGGTGGCCCTGGTCGTGACCGGCATGCAGCACTACACCGAGCTGTCCGTGAGCGCCCCGCTCGCCGACGCGTTCAAGGCCGCCGGACATCCCTTCTACGCGGGCGTGATCAGCTTCGGCGCCGCCGTCGGCCTCACCACGGTCTGTCTGATCCTGCTGCTCGGCCAGACCCGCGTCTTCTTCGCGATGAGCCGCGACGGGCTGCTGCCCCGCTTCTTCTCGGTCACGCACCCGCGCTTCAAGACCCCGTACCGGCCGACCGTCCTGCTCGGCGTGATCATCGCGATCGTGGCGGGCTTCACCAGCATCAACGAGCTGGCGACGCTGGTGAACATCGGCACCCTCTTCGCCTTCGTGATGGTCGCCGTCGGCGTCATCATCCTCCGCCGCACCCGACCCGACCTGCACCGCGCCTTCCGCACCCCGTGGGTGCCGGTCCTCCCGATCATCTCCATCGCCGCCTCGCTCTGGCTGATGCTCAACCTGCCGGGCGAGACCTGGTTCCGCTTCGCGGTCTGGATGGCGCTGGGCATCGTCGTGTACTTCGCCTACGGGCGCGGACACAGCCGGCTCGGGCGGGAGGGCGAGCGGGTCCGCTCCTGAGCGGAGCCCCGGGTCCGGGGCCGAACCCCCGGGCGCGCGGAGAGCGCCCGGGCCGGGCGGATACAGTCGGTGCGAACCGTCCCCACTCGACCCGGAGCGCTGGATCCTCCCATGGTGAACCCATCCCAGGCCCCCGCCGACCCCTTCCTCGTCTCCCCGCGTGTCCCGAGAACGCACGGGGGCTGGCTGGCCCGAGGCGCGGAGGGACGCTTCAGCGTGTACGTCCCCCGGGACGGCGAGGTCCTCCGCTGGACCGAGGGCCCCGACGGCCGGTTCGACGGCCCGGCCGGGATGGGCGGCGCCGGTCTGCTGCCGTTCCTGGCGGCCGCGCAGGGCCGCGACCGCTATGTGCACCTCGTGGGCTTCCGGGCCACCGACACCGGCGCGGAGGCGGGGGAGCGCCATGTGGAGCTGGTGCACAGCGTCCAGTTCCAGACCGGCCGCCCCAACGTGGAGTGGAAGTCCATCGGCCACTCCAACGGCAAGGCCGAGTGGTACGGCAACCCCGCCCTCGCCGTGGACGGCCAGGGCCGCGCCCACGTCTTCGTGCGCAACCGCGGCGGCGGCGTCAGCGCCCGGGCCCAGAAGGACGCCGGCGGCTGGCACCCCTGGTGGGACCTGAAGGGCGGCCGCACCGACCGGAACCCGGTGGCGGCGGTGAACGGCGCCGGCCTGGTGGAGCTGTACACGGTCACCGACCGCGGGCTGCTGCGCTACGTCCAGCACGAGCCGGGGGCCAGGCCGGTCGCCGAGACCCCGGTGGCGACCGCGGCGGTCCAGGGCACGCTCGCGGCCGTGACGGGCCCGTCCGGACACGTGACCGTCTACTACGCGGACGGCCATGGCCGGGTCTGCCTCTGGTCGCCGGGCCGGGGCCTGGCGCCGACGCCCGTCGCCCAGGCGGTCGGCGCCGGTCCGCTGACCGCCACCCCCTGCCTGATCGACGGATACGAGTGCACCCTCGTCGCCCAGTGCGACCCGTCGGGAGTCACCTCGCTCGGGGCCTTCATGGCGGAGCGTGAGGACATGGGCCTGTACTGGAGCCCCTCGGGCCCGCCGCTGACGGCCCCGCCGGCCCTGACGACCGGCCTCGACGGCGGGGTGGCCCTCGCCGCCCTGACGCCCGACGGAGGCGTGGTCGTCACCCGGCAGAAGCCCGACGAGCAGGGTCTCGCCCTGGCGCCCTGGACCCGCCTGTAGACGGACCGGTGCCCCGGCCCCCTCGCGTGAGGGGACCGGGGCACCGGTGTGTCCGGGGGAGGGCCGGGCGGGTCAGCCGCCCGTCGCGGGGGACTTCTTCGCGGCGGCCGGGATCTCGGCGTCCTCGCGGATCGCCTTCCACAGCTGGGAGGCGTTGGGCTCGTAGGCGACCACACGGTTGGGGTCGATCTTGTCGTAGGCGACCGGCAGCATGATCGTCTCCATGTTCTGCGGGTCGACGCCGTTGAGGCTGCGGCCGAAGTCGCCGAGCGCCGTGAGCGAGGCGAGCTCGGAGTCGGTCGTGAGCGCCTTGGTCGCCGAATCGGCGATCTTGTAGGACTTCGCGGGGCTGCTCAGCAGGTCCTGCTTCTTCACCTCGGTGAGCAGCGCCGTGAGGAACTGCTGCTGGAGGGAGATGCGGCCCAGGTCGGAGCCGTCGCCGACGCCGTGGCGGGTGCGGACGAAGGCGAGGGACTGGGTGCCGTCGAGCTTCTGCGGGCCGGCTTCGAGGTGGAGGCCGGACTGCGTGTCGTCGATCGGCTGCTTCACGTCGACGGTGACGCCGCCGATGGTGTCGACGAGGTCCTTGAAGCCGGCGAAGTCGATCTCCATGAAGTGGTCGAGGCGGACGCCGGACATCGCCTCCACGGTCTTGGCGACGCAGGTGGGGCCGTACTGCGCGTACACGGAGTTGAACATGACGCGCTTCTTGGAGGGGGCGGTGGCGCCGTCGCGGCCGACGCACTCGGGCCGGGTGACCAGGGTGTCGCGGGGGATGCTGACGGCGACGGCCTCGGTGCGGCCCTCGGGTATGTGCACCACGAGCGTGGTGTCGGCGCGGCCGCCGCCGACCGCGCCGCCGGCCAGGTCCCCGTTGTCGCCGGCGCGCGAGTCCGAGCCCAGGACCAGCAGGTTCTGCCCGCTGGTGGGGAGCTTCTCCGGCCGGTCGTCGCCGAGTGCCTTGTCGATGTCGACGGCCTTGATGTTGCCGTCGATGCTGCTGTACATCCAGTACAGCCCGCCGCCCGCGGCGAGGAGCAGGACCAGGAAGGTGATCAGGACGATGCGGCCTGTCCTGCGGCGCTTGCGGGGTGCCTTGCGGGAACGCGTGGCTGTGTCGGTCATGTGTGCGCGAGTCCAATGCTCGTGGGCCCAGTGCGGGCAGACGTGGGGACTCGGGTGGGGGGAAGGCCGGTCCACAGGATCAACAGGCTGACCCCGCACTATAGACAAATGTTTCGATCACGGGACGGGACGCTTATCACTCAAGATTGGTTCCCACCCGAACAGAAACAGACCTTAAAGTATGTGTAGCGTGAGAAGTCTGTGAACTCGGGGACGTCTCTCGGGGGCGGTTCCACCGCCCTCGTCGGACAAGGGGGGTGGGCAGCGAGCGGGCGCGGCAGGGGAGGGCCGCCGCCGGCTGGGCGCGGATCGGTGCGACGGAGCCCGATCGGCCTGATCACGTCGATTCATCAGGAAGGTGCTTCCCGTGGCGCGCCACGGGACGGTCCGGTGCGCCGGACCGCTCAGCAGGAGCAGGGAGGGGAGGGGCGGATGACCGCGCCCGTGCACACGGCACCGACCGTGGACGGCCTCGTGGGCGAGGACCGTGCCGTCGTACCACAGGAGCCACCGCGCATGATGCCGGTCGGCGACGCGGGCGAGTGGGCGTACGTCCACGAGCAGGCCCGTCCGCTCGCCGCCCGCGAGATGAACCGGGTGGCCGTCGCCGAGCTCCTGGACCACCTCGGGGTCGACTACTTCGCGGTCCGCGGCACCTCCGACCACGGCACCGTCGTCGCGGTGGCCGAGGAGGACCGCGAGCGGGTGCTCGGCGGCCTCTTCCAGCACCTGGGCGAGTACCCGGGCCACCTCACCGTGTACCGCCCCGAGCCCGCCAGGCCCACCGGCCCGCTGCCCGCCAAGGACCCCCGTGCCTGGCGGGACGTCCGCGCCGCCGTCGCCATCCGGATCAGCTGGCTCCAGACCGACCCGGGCGGCCACCTCGTCCTCGGCCACGAGTACGGCGCCACGATCGAGTTCTGGAGCCGCCAGGGCGACCGCCTTCTCGCCCCCCGCCCCAACCGCACCACCTGGTCCGTCGCCGCCGACGGCGTCAGGGTCGGCGGCGCCGCCCGGCTGTTCAGCCGCTTCGTCTCCGACCACACCCCGGAAGAGGACGCCCCGCCCCTGTTCACCAGGCCGGAGTTCCTCGTGCCCTCCGCCGAGGACATCTCCTTCCCCGTCGACGCCGTCTACACCTGGGTCGACGGCCAGGACCCCGCCTGGGCCCGCCGCAAGGCCGCCGCGAAGGGCGAGGCCTACCACGCCGAGTCGGCCAGCGACGCCCGCTTCATCAGCCGCGACGAGCTCCGCTACTCGGTCAGGTCGCTGCACCTCTTCGCGCCCTGGATCCGCACGGTCTACATCGTCACCGACGACCAGGTCCCGCCGTGGCTGCGCGAGGACCTGCCCGGCATCCGCGTCGTCAGCCACCGCGAGGTCTTCCGGAACCCGGCCGACCTGCCGACGTTCAACTCGCACTCCATCGAGAGCCAGCTGCACCACATCGACGGCCTCGCCGAGCACTTCCTCTACTTCAACGACGACATGTTCATCGGCCGGCCGGTGGCGCCCCACGCCTTCTTCACCCCCACCGGCACCGCGCGCTACTTCCCGTCCAGGAACCGCATCCCGCAGGGCCCGGTCGTCGAGACCGACTCCCCCGTCGACGCGGCCTGCAAGAACAACCGCGCGCTGCTGCGCGCCCGCTTCGGCCGGGTCATCACCCAGCCCATGGAGCACATCCCGTACGCCCTGCGGCGCAGCGCCATGGACGAGGCGGAGGCCGAGTTCCCCGAGGCCTGGGCCCGCACCTCCGCCAGCCGCTTCCGGGCGATGACGGACCTCTCGCCGACCTCGTCCTTCGCGCTGTACTACGCGGCCCTCACCGGCCGCGCACAGCCGGGCTCGATGCCCTTCACCTACCTCCAGCTGGCCGTCCCGGACCTCGCCGACCGGCTCCAGCGGCTGCTCGACGGCCGCGACCAGGACTCCTTCTGCCTCAACGACGCCTTCTCCACCCCGGAGGACCTGGAGGCGCAGCAGGAACTCCTCGACGGCTTCCTCAACGCCTACTTCCCGACCCCCAGCCCCTACGAACGGTGAACAGGAGCCGTCGTCATGTCTGAACCGGGGTCCATGGGCTCGGCCGCGAGCATCTACAAGAACTACGTCCCGCAGCCGCTGCGCGCCGCCGCGGCCACCAGCGTGCCGCCGAGGGTCCGCCGCAAGGTGAAGTCCCAGCTCGCCCGCACCCTCGCCGAGCGCGAGTCCCGGCTGCACCGGCGCAGCCTCAGGCAGCTGCGGGACGCCGGCCTCGCCGCCCGGCCCGAGAGCCGCGTCACGGACGAGGAGGGGCGCGTCGTCCACGTCCACGCCGGGCTGACGGCGGACCTCGCCCGCCGCATCGACCACGACCTGGTGACCTCCGCCCTCGACATGGCGGGCATCCCCTGGTTCGCGGTCCCCGCGCTGGACGACCGCCGCACCGCCCTCGCCGTCCCGAAGGAGCACAAGCCCGCCGTACGCCGGGTGCTGCGCGCCGTCCTGGAGGAGCAGACCGGCTACGTCTGCTCGGTGTCCCCCTCGGACGCCTCGGGCCTGAACACGCCCGGCAGCCACCTGAAGGCGTGGAAGTCGTACGCCAAGGCCAGGGTCATCCGCCTCGTCTGGCTGCGCACCGACCCCACCGGCTCCCTGCCGGTCGGTGAACACCAGGGCGTCGAGATCGAGTTCTGGTCCGTCAACAACGACCTGCCCACGCCCCGGCTCGTCGGCCCCCGCCCCAACCGGGTGCAGCGGGTCGTGCCCGTCGGCGCCGCCACCATGGAGGCGGAGCACCACCGGCTCACCGGCTACAGCGACCTCGCCCCGTCCGGCGAGCCGACCCGGATCCCCGAGGCCTTCGACATCGTCCGGGTCGAGGAGATCACCTTCCCCGTCGACGCCGTCGTCCTGCTGCAGCACACCGGAGACTGGGCGGAGGCGCTGCTGAGGGCCACCCTGCGCTCGCTGCACCAGTACGCCCCCTGGATCCGCCACGTCCACGTCGTCGCCTCGGCCCCGCTGCCCGACTGGGTCCTCCCCGGCGACCGGCTGTCGCCCTACGGCGCGGCCCCGGACGCCGAGACCCGGCTGCACGAACTGCCGGACCTCGCCGAGCACTTCCTGCTCTTCCGGCCCGGCGCGGTCCTCGCCCGCCCGGTCCGCTCCTTCGACTTCTTCACCCCGCTGGGCGGCACCCGGCCGCGCCGCGGACCGTGGACCGCCGCCGAGGCGGCGGCCCCCTGGACCAGCACCGCCTTCGCCTTCACCACCCGCGCCGTCGCCCACGGCTACGGCAGCGGCCCGCAGCCGTACACCCGCAACGTCCTCGCCGCGATCGACCAGGGCTACGACCGGGACGGCAGCCTCCTCGACACCCAGCGGACCCCCGCGCTCCCCGGCACCCACCCGCTCGACGGGCTGGTCCACCACTCGGCCCGCTGCGCCGGCGTCGCGGACCCCTCCGGCGAGACGACCGTCGCCCTGCACGCCGCCATGCCCGGCCTCGGGCGCTGGCTCGACCGGCTCCTGGTCCGCCGGGACGCCCAGCAGTTCCACCTCTTCGGCCTCGACACCGCCGAGGCGCGGGGCCAGGGCGGCACGGCGACCGCCGTACGCTTCCTCCGCCGCTACTTCCCGGTCGCGAGCCCCTTCGAGGAGCCCGCGGGCGCGGAGGGGGACTCCGGCGCATGACCACGCTCAACCCCGAGGCGTCCGCCGCCGTCGGGATCTACCGCGCCCTGCTGCCCACCTCGCTGCGCCGCGCCATCGCCCGCCGCGTGCCGATGGGCCTGCGCACGCTGGTGAAGCGCCTGCTCCGCAGGATCCAGCAGGGCCTCGGCCTGTTCCGCTCGCTGCGGGCCCGCAGCGCCCGGCGCCGCTGGCCCCATCTCTTCACCGGCGGCGAGCGGCTCGCCACCCTCGTCGACCAGGGCGCGCTCATCGCCCTCGTCCGGCCCACCGCCTCGCCGCTCGGGCTGCGCGAGGCCAATCTCGAACTGGTCGCCTCGGCGCTCGACGCCGCCGGCGTCGACCACTTCGCCGTCCGCGGCGGCTCCGAGTTCCGCGCCTGCGTCGCCGTCTCCGCCGCCGACCGCGAGCGGGTCCGCGAGGCACTCGCCCGCGCCGGGGAGCAGACCCCGGTGTACGTGACCCGGTGGCTCGGCGGCGAGTCCCACGGCCGGCCCGCCCTCGTCGGCGACCGCCGGGGCCGGAAGGCGACCGCCGGTGCCTCGGCGCTCCGGGTCGGCATGGTCTGGCGCGACCCGGGCGGCACCCTGCCGCTCGGCCTGGAGTACGGCTGCGACGTCGAGTTCTGGCGGCCCGAGGAGGGCCGTCTCGTCGCGCCCCGGCCCAACCGCGTCACCGAGGACGTCGCGGCCGGCGCGCCCCGCGTCGACGTGCCCATCAGCCGGCTCACCGGCTTCGCCGCCCTGCACGGCCGCCGCACCCGTACCGTCCGCACCATCGAGCCGTGCGCCGTCCCGCTGCCCGAGGACGTCCTCTTCCCCGTGGACGCCGTCTACACCTGGGTGGACGGCGACGACCCGGCCTGGCGCGAGCGCCGGGCCCGGTACGGCGACACCGGCTACCACGCCGAGTCCGCCAACGCCGCCCGCTACATCAGCCGCGACGAACTGCGCTACTCCCTGCGGTCGCTGGCCCAGCACGCGCCCTGGATACGCCGGATCTACCTGGTCACCGACCGCCAGCGGCCGCAGTGGCTCGACCCGCACCACCCCCGCATCCGCGTCGTCGACCACACCGAGATCTTCGACGACCCCTCCGCGCTGCCCACCTTCAACTCGCACGCCATCGAGAGCCGGCTGCACCACATCGACGGCCTCTCCGAGCACTTCCTGTACTTCAACGACGACATGTTCCTCGGCAGCCCCGTCACGCCCCAGGACTTCTTCCTGTCCAACGGCATGACCCGGATCTTCCTGTCGCCGTCGAAGGTGCCGCAGTGGGAACGCTCCTTCGGCGACCGCCCGGTGGACGCGGCGGGCAAGAACAACCGGCGCATCCTGGAGGCCTGCTTCGGCTCCTCGATCGTGCAGAAGATGCGGCACGCCCCCTACCCGCTGCGCCGCAGCGTGCTCCTGGAGATCGAGCAGGCCTTCGCCGACCAGCACCGGGCCACCACCTTCAGCCGGTTCCGCAGCGCCACCGACATCTCGATCCCGTCGTCGCTGTACCACTACTACGCCTACTTCACCGGGCGCGCCGTCCCCTCGGACATCCGCTTCGCCTACCTGGACCTTGCCCGCGCGGAGATCGAGCGGCGCTTCGGCATCCTGCTCGCCCGCCGGGACCGGCAGGCGTTCTGCATCAACGACACCCTCTCCGACGGCCAGGACGTGGCCCGGCAGTTCGACCAGCTGGCGCGGTTCCTCCGCGCCTACTACCCGATACCCAGCCCCTTCGAGTGGAAGGAACCTCAGGAACGATGAAGGTCTCCTTCCTGATCAACAACATCTACGGCATCGGCGGCACCAACCGCACCGTGATCAACCTCGCCGAGGCGCTCTCCGCCCGCCACGAGGTCGAGATCGTCTCGGTCTTCCGCCGGGCCGGCACCACCAAGTTCGAGATCTCCCCGCAGGTCACCGTGCGCGCCCTGGTCGACCTGCGGGCCGGCTCCGGCGCCGACCGGGACGCGGACGGGCTCGCCGAGCCGACGTCGGTCGTCCCCCGCCAGGAGGAGTTCTACGCCCAGTACAGCCGGCTCTCCGACGAGCGGATCACCGACTACCTGCGGAAGACCGACGCCGACGTCGTCATCGGGACCCGGCCGAGCCTGAACCTCTTCGTCGCCCGCTTCACCCGCGACTCCGCGCTGCGGGTCGCCCAGGAGCACATGACCCACCTGGCGATCCCGCCGGCGGTCCGCGAGGAGATGGCCCGGGTCTACCCGAGGCTCGACGCGATCACCACGGTGACCGACGCCGACGCCCGGTCCTTCCGGGAGAACACCCCGATCGACGGCGTGCCGGTCACCGGCATCCCCAACAGCGTGCCCCAGCCCGTCGTCGCCCCCTCCGACGCGGCCCGCAAGATCGTCGTCAGCGCCGGCCGCATCCACCCGGTCAAGCGGTACGACCTGCTGGTCCGCGCCTTCGGCCAGATCGCCGACGAGTTCCCCGACTGGCAGCTGCGCATCTACGGCGACGGCGCCGACGCGGGCAAGCTCCGCGCCCTCGTCACCGACCTGGGGCTCACCGGCCGCGCCCTGCTCATGGGCGGCTTCTCCCCGATCGAGTCGGAGTGGGCCAAGGGCTCCATCGCGGCCGTGACCTCCAGCGCCGAGTCCTTCGGCATGACGCTGGTCGAGGCCATGCGCTGCGGCCTCCCCGTCGTCTCCACCGACTGCCCCGTCGGCCCCCGGGAGATCCTGCGGGACGGCGAGGACGGCCTCCTCGTGCCCAACGGCGACGTCGACGCGATCGCCGGAGGACTGCGCCGGCTCATGGCCGACGACGCCCTGCGCGCCGCCATGGGCGCGGCCGCCCTGCACAACTCCGCCCGGTACGACCCCGCCGTCATCGCCGACCGGTACACCGACCTCTTCGAGGACGCGGCCGAGCGCCGGGCGGCCAGGGACGCCAAGTACCGCGCGCCGAAGCGGAAGCCGCTGCGCCGCGGCTCGGGCAGCGACGCGCCGCCCGCCGCCGTCCGGACCAGCGTGGTGCACACGGTCGCCGACGAGACGGGCCGGCTGCGGCTCACCGTCGACGGCCCCGAGGACGGCCGGCAGCGCTGGAGCTTCCGGCTGCGCCACACGGCCACCGGCGCCGACCGGCAGCCCGACCTGGAGCTCGACACCGACCGCGCCCCGCTCCCGACCGGCGCCACCCGCTACACCGCCACCCTGCCCCCGTCCGCCCTGGACCACCTCGGGGACGGCCGCTGGCGGGTCCAGATGGTCTCCGCCAAGGGCGAGGCCGTGCACATGAAGGCGGGCATCCGGGACACCCGCGCCCTCATCACCGCCCGCGCCCGCCTGCTCGCGTACCCCCAGCACAGTCCGGTCCGCTGGAACCTCCCGTACGCCCAGCCGAACGGCAAGCTCATGCTGCGCACCGTCCTGCGCGACGAGCACGTGGAGTGCACCGAGCTCACCGTCACCGACGACCGGGTCACGGCCCGCGGCGTCCTCTGCGCCGGGCGGCCGCTCGCCCCCGACGCCCGGTTCCTCATGGTGCGCCGCGGCCACCACCGCGACGAGATCGCGGTGCCGGCGCGGCTGCTGGGCCCCCACGAGTTCACCGTCGACATTCCGCTGCGCGAGCTCGTCGACGCACGCCTGGAGCGCTGGGAGGACTGGGACTGGTGGCTCCAGCCGGACCCCCGGGACCGCCGCCGGCTCCGCGTCTGCCACCTCTTCGAGGACTTCCCGGACGTCAAGGGCTCCTATGCCCACCCGGTCGTCCCGGTACCCGACGAAGTCTCGCCCTTCGTCGTCGTCCACCCCTCCCGCCCCGTGCGCGTCCGCCCCTACACCTCGGTGTCGGGAGCCATGGCCGTCAACGTGGTCGACCGCTAGCCCCTCCGGACCGGAGCGCATCCCATGGATTGGAACGAAGTGAAGCGCACGATATTCGTCCTCGGCGACTCCGTCGCCGCTCCCCGCACGGAGGAGGAGGCCCCGATGGCGGGCTGGGGCCAGAAGATCGAGGAACTCCTCGTGGGCCCCTACGAGGTCGCCAACTACGCCCGCAGCGCGATGACCACGCGCAAGTACTTCACCGAGCGGCTGCCCGGCCTCCTCAACCGCATGAAGCCCGGCGACATCGTGCTGCTCGGCTTCGGCCGCGTGGACCACATGATCCACAACGGCACGCGCTTCGTGCCCGTCCCCGAGTACAAGGAACTCCTCCGCCTCTTCGCCGCCTACATCCAGGGCGCCGGCGGCACGCCGGTCGTGGTCACCTCCGCGGCCGGCTACTCCTTCGGGCCGCAGGGCGAAGTCGTGGACACCCTCGGCGCGTATCCGCAGGCCACCCGCGAGTTCGCCGCCGAGGCGGGTCTCCCGCTCATCGATCTGAACCGGATGACCACGGAGCGCTGGGCGGAGATCG
The DNA here is from genome assembly GCF_040633895.1 of Streptomyces sp. NPDC007863. Classification (NCBI taxonomy): domain Bacteria; kingdom Bacillati; phylum Actinomycetota; class Actinomycetes; order Kitasatosporales; family Streptomycetaceae; genus Streptomyces; species Streptomyces sp. NPDC007863. Next base: position 129,625 of record NZ_JBEYEI010000009.1, on the reverse strand, counting down.
GCCCCACCCGGCTGCGCCAGTACTTCTGCTGGGTGGACGCGGGCGAGCACCCGTTGCACCCCGAGGGCAAGATCGACTCCACCCATTTCAACGACGCCGGCGCCTACGAGGTGGCCCGGATGGTCGTGGCCGGCCTCTGCCGGCACGGCGTGGTCCCCCAGAGCGACGCGGACGTCGCGGCCCTTTCGGCCCCGGCCGATATGCCCGAGGTCTCCCAGGAGTTCACGGTCAACTCCCCGAGTTCCGCGCTCGACTACCCCGAGCGGACCGGCGAGGCCCCCGTTCTTGCCCGTCCCGAACCGGACGGCACCACGGGCCCGATGGTGAAGTTCTCCGGCACCGCCTCCCAGGGCACCGACTACCTCCTCTTCTTCGAGTACGGGCACTACCTCGGCGGCACCAAGGCCGGTGCCGACGGAAAGTGGACCTGGCGCCGCGCCGTCAACTGGGAGGCGGGCCCCCACCTCGTCCGCTGCGTCGGACTGCGGGCCGACGGCTGTACGCCCATCTCCGAGCGCTCGTTCACGGTGCGCACCGAGGTCGAGCCGCCGGTGATCACCGCTCCGCAGGCGGGCGCGTACGCGAGTCCGCGGCCCCGTTTCACGGGCACCGCCCAGCCCGGCACGACCAAGATCGTGCTGATGGAGGACGGCGTCCTCATCGGCGCCACGGGGGTCGAGGACGGCAAGTGGGGCTTCACCCACGGCCACGCCTGGCGGGCGGGCACGCACACGGTCCAGGCCATCGCCCTGTTCGGCGCGCAGGAGTCCGCGCCCGCGGAGCGGACCTTCACGGTCGTCGGCATCCCGGAGGACAGCCCTATCCGCTCCGCCGGCGCCTCCCGGGTCCACGACTGCGGCGAGGTCTGCGGGCACCGGCCGTTCACCGGCGCCTGGTAGGACGTGCCCCGGTTCCGCCACGGCCGCTTCCGGCCTCCCGTCACCCGCCTCGCGTTCCTCGGGACGCTGCTCGTCGGGGCCCTGCTCGTCGGCGGTCCCGGCCCGGCCGGGGACACCGGCCAGGACCGCCGGGACCGGGACGGCGCGCGGGAGGTCTCCGTCCTGCACTACAACATGTGCGGCGCGGCGACCGGCTGCCCGTGGAACGCCGGACGATCGGGCCGGGGCACCTCCGTGGCCCGGATCGTCACCGAGGCCCGGAGCTCCCGGCCGGACGTGATCACCCTCAACGAGGTCTGCGCCACCCAGTACACCGCCCTGCGCGAGCGGCTCGCCGCCGCCGGGGCGCCCATGGACGGCACCTTCCAGGGCGGGCTCACCAACGTGCCCGCCTGCGGCCCCTCGGGCCGCTTCGGCACCGCCGTCCTCAGCCGTGAGCCGGTACGCGACGGGGCCCCCGAGTTCCGGGCCTTCACCGACACCGGCGGGGAGACCTACCGCAACGCGGGACGCGCCGAGCCCGTGCACCGGGGCCTGCTCTGCGCGCGGACCCGGCACGGCGACGGCCCCCTGACGGTCTGCACCGCGCACACCTACGCGGCGGTCCCGGGGCAGCTCGACGAGATCCGGGCCTGGACCGCCGACGAGTCGCGCTTCCCCCCGGGAACCCCGCTGATCGTCGCCGGCGACCTCAACCTGCCGCCCGACGCGCCCGCCGTCGACCGGCTCCGCACCCGCTTCCTGGAGGCGGACCGGACGGACGCGCCCACCGCGGACGGGCGGAAGATCGACTACGTCTTCGCCGACCGCCGACACTTCGGCTCCGGCACCACGCTCGTCCGGGACTTCCCGGAGTCGGACCACGCCATGCTGCTGGCCCGGCTGGAGCGCACCGGCCCGCGCTGACCCCGAAGGCCCCCGGAAACGCCGAGGTCCGGCACCCCGCGGAGGGATGCCGGACCTCGGTACGCGCTACCGCTTACGCCGGGACGCTCGCCACGCCCTGGGCCAGGAAACGCTTGCCGTTGACGCGCTCGGAGACGCCCTCGCGGTCCAGGTACGGCGTGATGCCGCCCAGGTGGAAGGGCCAGCCGGCACCGGTGATCAGGCAGAGGTCGATGTCCTGCGCCTCGGCGACGACACCCTCCTCCAGCATGAGGCCGATCTCCTGCGCCACCGCGTCGAGGACGCGGTCGCGGACCTGCTGCTCGGTGAGGACGGTGTCGCCCTGCTTGAGCAGCGCGGCGACCTCGGGGTCGAGCTCCGGCTTGAAGCCGTTCTCCGGCTTGTAGACGTAGAAGCCGCGCTTGCCGGCCTCGACGACCGCCTTCAGGTTGGGGGAGACGGTGAAGCGCTCCGGGAAGGCGCGGTTCAGGGTCTCGGAGACGTGCAGGCCGATGGCCGGGCCCACGAGCTCCAGGAGGACCAGCGGGGACATCGGCAGGCCGAGCGGCTCGACCGCCTTCTCCGCCGTCTCGACCGAGGTGCCCTCGTCGATGACGTTCTGGATCTCGCCCATGAAGCGGGTCAGGATGCGGTTCACGACGAACGCCGGGGCGTCCTTCGTCAGGACCGCGGTCTTCTTCAGCTTCTTCGCCACGCCGAAGGCGGTGGCGAGGGAGGCGTCGTCGGTCTGCTCGCCCTTGACGATCTCCAGGAGCGGCAGGACGGCGACCGGGTTGAAGAAGTGGAAGCCGACCACGCGCTCCGGGTGCCGGAGCTTGGACGCCATCTCGGAGACCGACAGCGAGGAGGTGTTGGTGGCGAGGATCGCGTGCGCCGGGGCGACCGCCTCGACCTCCGCGAACACCTTCTGCTTGACGGACATCTCCTCGAACACGGCCTCGATGATGAAGTCCGCGTCCGCGAAGCCCTCGGCCTTGTCGAGGACACCGGAGACCAGGCCCTTGAGACGGTTGGCCTTGTCCTGGTTGATGCGGCCCTTGCCGAGCAGCTTGTCGATCTCGCCGTGGACGTAGCCCACGCCCTTGTCGACGCGCTCCTGGTCGATGTCGGTCAGGACGACCGGCACCTCCAGGCGGCGCAGGAAGAGCAGGGCGAGCTGCGAGGCCATCAGACCGGCGCCGACGACGCCGACCTTGGTGACCGGGCGGGCCAGCGACTTGTCCGGGGCGCCGGCGGGGCGCTTGCCGCGCTTCTGCACCAGGTTGAAGGCGTAGATGCCGGAGCGGAGCTCGCCGCCCATGATCAGGTCCGCGAGGGCCTGGTCCTCGGCGTCGAAGCCCTTCTGCAGGTCGCCGTCCTTGGCGGCCTCGATGATGTCGAGGGCGCGGTAGGCGGCCGGGGCGGCGCCGTGCACCTTGGAGTCGGCGATGGCGCGGCCCTTGGCGACGGCGGCGTCCCAGCCCTCGCCCCGGTCGATCTCCGGGCGCTCGACGGCGACGGAGCCGTTCAGCACGCCGGCGGTCCAGATGAGCGACTGCTCCAGGAAGTCGGCGCCCTCGAAGAGCGCGTCGGCGATGCCGAGCTCGAAGACCTGCTTGCCCTTGAGCTGGCGGTTCTGGTTGAGCGAGTTCTCGATGATGACCTGGACGGCCTTCTCGGCGCCGATCAGGTTCGGGAGGATCGCGCAGCCGCCCCAGCCGGGCACCAGGCCGAGGAAGACCTCGGGGAGCGAGAAGGCCGGGAGGGCCTTCGACACGGTGCGGTAGGTGCAGTGCAGACCGACCTCGACGCCGCCGCCCATGGCCGCGCCGTTGTAGTACGCGAAGGTCGGCACGGCGAGCGCGGAGAGCCGCTTGAAGACGTCGTGGCCGCCCTTGCCGATGGCGAGCGCCTCGTCGTGCTTCTTCAGCAGCTCGACGCCCTTGAGGTCGGCGCCGACGGCGAAGATGAACGGCTTGCCGGTGATGCCGGCGGCGACGATCTCGCCGTTCGCGGCCTCGGCCTCGACCTGGTCGATCGCCGTGTTCAGGTTGGCGAGGGACTGCGGGCCGAAGGTGGTCGGCTTGGTGTGGTCGAAGCCGTTGTCCAGCGTGATCAGCGCGAAACGGCCGGCCCCGAAGGGCAGCTCGAAGTGACGCACGTGGGCCGAGGTGACGACCTCGTCCGGGAAGAGCTCGGCGGCGCCCTTCAGAAGCTCGGCGGTGGTGCTCACTTGCCCTCCCAGTGGGGGTTTTCCCAGATGACCGTCGCGCCCATGCCGAAGCCGACGCACATGGTGTTGAGGCCGTAACGGACCTGCGGGTTCTCCTCGAACTGGCGCGCCAGCTGCGTCATCAGACGGACGCCGGAGGAGGCCAGCGGGTGACCGTAGGCGATGGCGCCGCCGTACTGGTTGACGCGCGCGTCGTCGTCGGCGATGCCGTAGTGCTCGAGGAACGCGAGGACCTGGACGGCGAAGGCCTCGTTGATCTCGAAGAGACCGATGTCGTCGATCGAGAGGCCGGCCTGGGCCAGGGCCTTCTCGGTCGCCGGGATCGGGCCGTAGCCCATGACCTCGGGCTCGACGCCGGCGAAGGCGTACGAGACGAGGCGCATCTTGACGGGGAGGCCGTTCTCCCGCGCGAAGTCCTCGGAGGCGATGATCGAGGCGGTGGCGCCGTCGTTCAGGCCGGCCGCGTTGCCCGCGGTGACGTTGCCGTGGACGCGGAACGGCGTCTTCAGGCCCGCCAGCGACTCCAGGGTGGTGCCCGGGCGCATCGGCTCGTCGGCGGTGACCAGGCCCCAGCCGGTCTCGCCGGCCTCGGCGTTGGTGCGGCGGACGGAGATCGGCACCAGGTCGGGCTGGATCTTGTTGTCCGCGTAGGCCTTGGCGGCCTTCTCCTGCGAGCGCACGGCGTACTCGTCGGCGCGCTGCTTGGTGATGCTCGGGTAGCGGTCGTGCAGGTTCTCGGCGGTCATGCCCATGAAGAGGGCGGACTCGTCGACCAGCTTCTCGCTGACGAAGCGCGGGTTCGGGTCCACGCCCTCGCCCATGGGGTGTCGGCCCATGTGCTCGACACCGCCGGCGATGACGGCGTCGTAGGCGCCGAAGGCGATGGAACCGGCGACGCTCGTCACGGCCGTGAGCGCACCGGCGCACATGCGGTCGATCGAGTAGCCGGGCACGGACTGCGGGAGGCCCGCGAGGATGCCGGCGGTACGGCCGAGGGTGAGGCCCTGGTCGCCGATCTGGGTCGTCGCGGCGATCGCGACCTCGTCGATCTTCGCCGGGTCGAGGGCCGGGTTGCGGCGCAGCAGCTCCCGGATGGCCTTCACGACGAGGTCGTCGGCGCGGGTCTCGTGGTAGATGCCCTTCGGGCCCGCCTTGCCGAACGGGGTGCGGACGCCGTCGACGAAGACGACGTCCCTGACGGTACGAGGCACGATGGCTCTCCTCCAGGTGCGGGACGGCACTGCTGCGGCGCACCACTAAGCGTGCGCTTGCTTCCCCCCATGCTACTTGCGGGTAACCAAGCTGCCCACCCCCTGGGGGCCAAGCGGCGAAGGTCACACCCCGGCGTACGGGGAAGCCCCCGGCACCGGGACGGGTGCCGGGGGCTTCGACGTGCGGGGCGGGACACGGGTCACGCCTTCGCGGAGAGGGCCTCCACCAGGAGCGGGGTCACCAGGCCGACCTGCCAGCGGCGGGCGCCGTAGGCGGCGAGGGCGGCCGCGACGGCGTCCCGGTCCCCGTGGGCCGGGGGCTCCCAGCAGACCCGGCGGACGGTGTCCGGGGTGATCAGGTTCTCCTGCGGCAGGTGCAGTTCCTCGGCGAGGGCCGTGACCCCGGCGCGGGCGGCGGAGAGCCGGGCGGCGGCCGCCGGGTCCTTGTCCGCCCAGGCGCGCGGCGGGGGAGGGCCGGCCGGCTGCTGGCCGGGCTGCGGCAGCTCGCTCTCGGGGAGCGCCCGGGCCCGGTCGATCGCCGCCTGCCACTGCTCCAGCTGGCGCCGGCCCATGCGGTGCCCGAAACCGGGCAGGGCGGTCAGCGCGGCCACGTTCACCGGGACGGCGAGCGCCGCCTCGACGATCGCCGCGTCGCTCAGCACCTTGCCGGGGGAGACGTCGCGCCGCTGCGCCACCCGGTCGCGGGCCGTCCACAGCTCCCGTACGACCGCCATCTGGCGGCGCCGGCGGACCTTGTGCATCCCGGAGGTGCGGCGCCAGGGGTCCTTGCGCGGCGGCGCCGGCGGGGCGGTGGCGATGGCCTCGAACTCCTCGTGGGCCCACTCCAGCTTCCCCTGCCGGTCCAACTCCTTCTCCAGCGCGTCGCGCAGGTCGACGAGGAGCTCGACGTCCAGGGCCGCGTAGCGCAGCCAGGGCTCGGGCAGCGGGCGGTTGGACCAGTCGACCGCCGAGTGGCCCTTCTCCAGGGCGTAGCCGAGGACGGACTCGACCATGGCGCCGAGTCCGACGCGCGGGAAGCCCGCGAGCCGGCCGGCCAGCTCGGTGTCGAAGAGCGAGGAGGGGCGCATGCCTATGTCGCGCAGGCAGGGGAGGTCCTGGGTGGCGGCGTGCAGGATCCACTCGGTGCCGCCGAGGGCCTCGCCGAGCCCGGAGAGGTCCGGGCAGCCGACCGGGTCGATCAGGGCCGTGCCCGCGCCCTCGCGGCGGAGCTGCACGAGGTAGGCGCGCTGGCCGTAGCGGTAGCCGGAGGCCCGCTCGGCGTCGACGGCGACCGGCCCGCGCCCGGCGGCGAAGGCGGCGATCACCTGGGCGAGGGCCTCGTCGCTCGCGACGACCGGCGGGATGCCCTCGCGGGGCTCCAGCAACGGGATCGGAAGCCCATTCGCAGGGACGTTTTCGTCCGGGGGGCCGCCCCCGGTGGTGCGCGGTGCGGTGTCAGCCGCGGTCTCTTGGGCGTCGGTCACCTGTCAAGGGTATCCGCCGACGGCAAGCGCCTGCCGACGGAACGTTCCGTCGGCAGGCGCAGCGTTTCCGTCAGGGCCGGGTCAGTGGATGATCCCGGTCCGCAGCGCGACGGCGACCATGCCGGCCCGGTCGCCGGTGCCCAGCTTGCGGGCGATCCGGGCGAGGTGGCTCTTCACGGTGAGTGCCGAGAGCCCCATGGAGACGCCGATGGCCTTGTTGGACTGGCCCTCCGCGACGAGCCGGAGCACCTCGACCTCGCGGCCGGAGAGCTCGCGGTAGCCGCCCGGGTGGCTCGGGGCACCCGGGGGGCGGCGGTGGCCGAGCCGGGCGGCCGCGGCGCCGATGGGCGCGGCGCCGGGACGCGTCGGGTGGCCGATATTGGTCCTCGTGCCGGTGACGACGTAGCCCTTCACGCCGCCGGCGAGGGCGTTGCGCACCGCGCCGATGTCGTCGGCGGCCGAGAGGGCGAGGCCGTTGGGCCAGCCGGCGGCGCGGGTCTCGGACAGCAGGGTGAGGCCGCTGCCGTCGGGAAGGTGGACGTCGGCCACGCAGATGTCGCGCGGGTTGCCGACGCGGGGACGGGCCTCCGCGATGGACGACGCCTCGATCACGTCCCGTACGCCGAGCGCCCACAGGTGGCGGGTGACGGTGGAGCGGACGCGCGGGTCGGCCACGACGACCATGGCCGTCGGCTTGTTCGGGCGGTAGGCGACCAGGCTAGCGGGCTGCTCGAGCAGAACGGACACTCGGCCTCCTGGGGGAAGGTGCGGGACGGAGCCGGCTCGGGGAAGAAGCCGGGGGCGAACCCGTGCTCTGAAGGGGTCATTGACTCCTTCGGCAGCAGGGCCGCCCGCCTTTAGGGAAAGATCACGATTTAGTGAGTAACAATTAGGGCAATTCGGACGCGCGATCGATCATCCTACGAGCGGCCCCCGCTCCCTCACCCCCACGAGGGACCCCCCGTACGAACGCCGAGGGGGCCCCGAAGGGCCCCCTGGACATCCGTCCCGCCGCACACCTGTCCGGACCGCTCAGGCGCCCTGCGGTCCCCGCCGCTGGGGCAGCGAGACGACCCCCGCCCCCGACACCGTCCCCGCCGGGCCCGTCGGCCCCGAGGGGCCCGGCGGGGACGGCGGATCGGCCGGCGCCGGCGGGAGGCCCGCGATCTGGCAGAGGAGATCCGACCAGGCCGCCAGGTGCGCCGCCGTGTCCGGCACCCCGGCGAGACCCTCCCGGGGCGTCCAGGACGCCCGGATCTCGATCTGGGTGGCCGGCCGCCGCTCCGCGAGCCCCCCGAAGTAGTGCGAGCCGGCCATCGTGACCGTCCCGCTCGCCTCCCCGTACGCGAGCCCGCGCGCCTCCAGGGCCCCGGTCAGCCACGACCAGCACACCTCCGGCAGCAGCGGGTCCGCCGCCATCTCCGGCTCCAGCTCCGCCCGCACCAGCGTCACCAGGCGGAAGGTGCCCTTCCAGGCCTCGTGGCCCGCCGGGTCGTGCAGCAGCACGAGCCGCCCGTCCGCGAGATCCTCCTCGCCGTCGACGACCGCCGCCTCCACCGCGTACGCGTACGGCGCGAGCCGCTGCGGCGGCCGGGTCGGCTCGACCTCCATCTCGGACCGCAGCCGCGCCGCCCGCAGGGCCTCCACCGCCCTCCGGAACGCCGTCGGCACCGGGGTCCCCGCCGTACTCTCCGCCTTGTCGCCCGTCCCTCGAATGCCGTCGGAATGATCGGAAAAATGTCCCTGAGCCGCAGCCATGCGGGGAAGAGTAGGCGGAACGGGGCCGCCATGCGGGGAGGGACACCCGCCCGGCACGAGCGGCTTCCGGCCACATGCGAAGATTTGGGCGTGAGCGCCATGAACAGCCCGACGGGCCAGCAGACGAAGCAGCAGTCGCGGACGTACGACTCCGCGTTCCTCAAGGCGTGCCGGCGCGAGCCCGTGCCGCACACCCCCGTCTGGTTCATGCGGCAGGCCGGGCGCTCCCTCCCCGAGTACCTGAAGGTCCGCGAGGGCATCCCCATGCTGGAGTCCTGCATGCGGCCCGAGCTGGTCAAGGAGATCACCCTCCAGCCCGTCCGCCGCCACCGGGTCGACGCCGCGATCTACTTCAGCGACATCGTCGTCCCGCTCAAGGCCATCGGCGTCGACCTCGACATCAAGCCCGGCGTCGGCCCCGTCGTCGCCGACCCGATCCGCACCCGCGCCGACCTCGACCGGCTGCGCGACCTCACCCCCGACGACGTGCACTACGTCACCGAGGCCATCGGCATGCTCACCGAGGAGCTCGGCGACACCCCGCTCATCGGTTTCGCCGGCGCGCCCTTCACCCTCGCGAGCTACCTCGTCGAGGGCGGCCCGTCCCGCAACCACGAGCACACCAAGGCGCTCATGTACGGCGACCCGCAGCTCTGGGCCGACCTGCTCGACCGCCTCGCCGAGATCACCTCCGCCTTCCTGAAGGTGCAGATCGAGGCCGGCGCCTCCGCGGTCCAGCTCTTCGACTCCTGGGTCGGCGCCCTCGCCCCCGCCGACTACCGCCGCTCGATCCTCCCGGCCTCCGCCAAGGTCTTCGACGCGGTCGCCGGCTACGGCGTCCCGCGCATCCACTTCGGCGTCGGCACCGGCGAGCTCCTCGGCCTCATGGGCGAGGCCGGCGCGGACGTCGTCGGCGTCGACTGGCGCGTCCCGCTCGACGAGGCCGCCCGCCGCGTCGGCCCCGGCAAGGCCCTCCAGGGCAACCTCGACCCCGCCGTCCTCTTCGCCTCCACCGACGTCGTCGAGGCCAAGGCCGACGAGGTCCTGGCCGCCGCGAAGGACCTGGAGGGGCACGTCTTCAACCTGGGCCACGGCGTCATGCCGTCCATGGACCCGGACGCCCTCACCCGCCTCGTCGCCTACGTCCACGAGCGCACCGCCGTCTGACCCGGCGGCCCACGCGGTACGGGCGGCGGGGTCAGCCCGCCGCCCGTACCGCCGCCACCGCCTTCCGGGCCGCGATCAGCACCGGGTCCCACACCGGGGAGAACGGCGGCGCGTACCCCAGGTCGAGCGCCGCCATCTGCTCCACCGTCATCCGGGCCGTCAGCGCCACCGCCGCGACGTCCACCCGCTTCGCCGCGCCCTCCCGGCCCACGATCTGCACCCCGAGCAGCCGCCCGGTCCGCTTCTCGGCCAGCATCTTCACCGTCATCGGCGCCGCCCCCGGGTAGTACCCGGCCCGGCTCGTCGACTCCACGGTCACCGTCACGTACCGCAGCCCGACCTCGCGGGCGTCCTTCTCCCGCAGCCCGGTGCGGGCGATCTCCAGGTCGCAGACCTTCGACACCGCCGTCCCCACCACCCCGGGGAAGGTCGCGTAGTCACCGCCCGCGTTCGAGCCGATGACCTGCCCCTGCTTGTTGGCGTGCGTCCCCAGCGGCACGTGCCGCTCCCGGCCCGACACCAGGTCCAGGACCTCCACGCAGTCCCCGCCCGCCCAGACGTTCTCCTGCCCCCGCACCCGCATCGACAGGTCCGTCAGCAGCCCGCCGTGCGTGCCGAGCGGCAGCCCCGCCGCCTCCGCGAGCGAGGTCTCCGGCACCACGCCCGTCCCCAGGACCACCACGTCCGCCGGGTACTCGTCCCTGTCCGTGACCACCGCCTGGACCCCGCCGTCGTCACCCGTGAGGATCCCCGTCACCGGGGACGCGCCGACCGTACGGATCCCGAGCCCGTCCATCGCCGCGTGCACCAGACGCCCCATGTCCGGATCGAGCGTCGCCATCGGCTGCTCGCCCCGGTTGAGGACCGTCACCTCGTAGCCCCGGTTCAGCAGCGCCTCGGCCATCTCCACGCCGATGTACCCGGCGCCGACGACCACCGCCCGCCGCCCCGCCGTCCCGGCCAGCGAGTCGAGCAGCGCCTGCCCGTCCTCCAGCGTCTGCACCCCGTGCACGCCCGCCGCGTCGATCCCCGGCACCGCCGGCCGGGCCGGGCGCGCCCCCGTCGCGATCACCAGCTTGTCGAAGCCCGTCCACGCCTCCGTGCCGACCGCCAGGTCCCTGGCCAGAACGCGCTGCCCGGCCAGGTCGATCTCCGTCACCTCGGTCCGCGTCCGCAGGTCGATCCCGCGCGCCCGGTGCTCCTCCGGGGAGCGGGCGATCAGCTCCTCGCGCCCCGCCACGTCGCCGCCGACCCAGTACGGGATGCCGCAGGCCGAGTACGAGGAGAAGCGGCCCCGTTCGAAGGCCGTGATCTCCAGCTCCCCGGGCCCCTTGAGCCTGCGCGCCTGCGAGGCGGCGGACATGCCCGCCGCGTCCCCGCCGATGATCACCAGTCGTTCGCTCATGCGCCCACGCTACGGCCCGCCTCGGGGCGGGGCGGCCCGGGCGATTTGAGAGAGTGGTCCCATGAACGCGGACACCACGGGACCCCACGCCGGACCGCACGCCGTCGTCGTCGGCGGCGGCATCACCGGCCTCGCCGCCGCCCACCGGCTGCTCGCCGCCGGCGCGCGCGTCACCCTCCTGGAAGCCGGCGGCCGGCTCGGCGGCAAGCTGCTCGCCGGGGAGATCGCCGGCGCCCCCGTGGACCTCGGCGCCGAGTCCCTGCTCGCCCGCCGCCCCGAGGCGATCGCCCTCGCCGAGTCCGTCGGCCTCGGCGACCGGCTCCGGGCGCCGGCCACCACCACCGCCTCCGTCTGGTCCCGGGGCCGGCTCGTGCCCATGCCCAAGGGCCACGTCATGGGCGTCCCCGGCGACGCCGTCGCCGTCGCCGGGCTCCTCTCCGAGGAGGGCCTGCGACGGATCGGCCGGGACACCGAGCTGCCCCCCACCGAGATCGGCGAGGACATCGCCATCGGCGCGTACGTCGCCGAGCGCATGGGCCACGAGGTCGTCGACCGGCTCGTCGAGCCCCTCCTCGGCGGCGTCTACGCCGGGGACGCCTACCGCATCTCGATGAAGGCCGCCGTCCCCGCGCTCTTCGAGGCCGCCCGCCGCCACCCGAGCCTCACCGCCGCCGTCCGCGCCGTCCAGGCCGCGGGCGGAGCCGTCCCCGCCGACGTCGCGGGCGCCGCCACCGGCCTCGGCGGGTCCGTCTTCGCCGGCATCTCCGGCGGCATCGGCACCCTCCCGGGGGCCGTCGCCGACGCCGTCCGCGCGGCCGGCGGCACGATCCTCACCGGCACCCCGGCGACCGCCCTGCACCGGGCCGGCGCCACCGGCTGGCGGGTGGAGACCCCGGAGCGGACCCTCGACGCGGACGCCGTCGTCCTCGCCGCCCCCGCGCCCGTCGCCGCCGGACTCCTCGGCGGCCACGCCCCCGGGGCCTCCGCGCTCCTCGGCGCGATCGAGTACGCCTCCATGGCCCTGGTCACCCTCGCCTTCCGCCGCGCCGACGTGCCCGAGCTGCCCGGCTCCGGCTTCCTGGTGCCGCCCGTCGACGGCCACACCATCAAGGCCTCCACCTTCTCCAGCCGGAAGTGGGGCTGGGTCGGCGAGGCCGCCCCCGAGCTCTTCGTGCTCCGCACCTCCGTCGGCCGGTACGGCGAGGAGGCCCAGCTCCTCCGCGACGACGAGGACCTGGTCGCCGCCTCCCTCAAGGACCTCGGCGCCGCCACCGGACTCGCCGCCCGGCCCGTCGCCACCACCGTGACCCGCTGGACCGGCGGCCTGCCGCAGTACCCGGTCGGCCACCTGGACCGGGTCGCCCGGGCCCGCGCCGCCCTCGCGGACCTGCCCGGAGTGCGCCTCGCGGGCGCCGCCTACGACGGCGTCGGCATCCCCGCCTGCGTCGCCTCCGCCCACCGCGCGGCGGACGCCCTGGCCGACGAGATCATCGCCACGTCGGAAACGGGGCACCCCGGTGCGGGGCACTCCTCGTGACGGGCGAGAATAGGCGTATGAGTGCGCCCGAAAAGATCCCGAACGCCGGTAAGAAGGCGAAGGACCTCAACGAGGTCATCCGCTACACCCTGTGGTCTGTCTTCAAGCTGCGCGACGTCCTGCCCGCCGACCGGACCGGCTACGCCGACGAGGTCCAGGAGCTGTTCGACCGGCTCGCGGAGAAGGACATCACCATCCGGGGCACGTACGACCTCTCCGGTCTGCGCGCCGACGCCGACGTCATGATCTGGTGGCACGCCGAGACGAGCGACCAGCTCCAGGAGGCGTACAGCCTCTTCCGCCGTACGAAGCTGGGCCGCGCCCTGGAGCCGGTCTGGTCGAACATGGCGCTGCACCGCCCGGCCGAGTTCAACAAGTCGCACATCCCGGCCTTCCTGGCCGACGAGACCCCGCGCGACTACGTCTCGGTCTACCCCTTCGTCCGTTCCTACGACTGGTACCTGCTGCCGGACGAGGACCGTCGCCGGATGCTCGCCGACCACGGCAAGATGGCCCGCGGCTACCCCGACGTCCGCGCCAACACGGTCGCCTCCTTCTCGCTCGGCGACTACGAGTGGATCCTCGCCTTCGAGGCCGACGAGCTGTACCGCATCGTCGACCTCATGCGCCACCTGCGCGCCTCCGAGGCCCGGATGCACGTCCGCGAGGAGGTCCCCTTCTACACCGGCCGCCGCAAGACCGTCGCGGACCTGGTGGCGGGCCTGGCCTGACGGCCGCCCCGTGAACCTGGCGGCGCCCCGGCTCCCAGCCGGGGCGTCCGTCCCTCGACCCGGAAGATCAGACGGCCGCCACGCCATGGCCGGCCGCTCCAGCGACACCGGGTCCGGCACCGGGTGCGGCGCGCGCGAGCGCGCCGCACCGGCGTCCCTTCCCGCCCCGGGATCCCTTCCCCGAGGGTCCCTTCCCGGGGATGCCCTACGGGGACCTACGGGGTCCCCAGCGCGGCCCTCAGCTCCGGCTCCAGGACCGCCGGCCCCCGGGTGGCGAGCGCGGTGAGCGGGTCCTCCGCCGAAAGCCCCGCGAGCAGCCGCTGACCGGCGTGCGAGGCCCACGGGCTGCGCGGATACGACTCCGCCCGCCCGATCAGCAGACAGAGCCCCGAGACCGTCAGCGGCAGCACGAACCCGGCGATCACCCGCGTCCGGTCCGCCTCCGGCACCAGCGGCACCGCCACCGCCCCCAGCGCGAGCGCCAGCAGGAACGCTCCCCGCACCGCCCGCAGCCCGGCCGCGACCTCCCGCCGCCCCGGCGCCGGCACCGCGAGCCCCCGCTCCACCAGACCCGCCTCGATGCGGCGTACGCACGCGGCGGCGGCGACCGCCGGACGCAGCCCCGGCACCGGCGCCTGCCCCTCGGGGCCGATCGCGCCGAGCACCGCCCGCTCCAGCTCGTCCCCGCCGCCCGAGCCGTCCACGACGGTGGCCCAGCCGGTGCGCGCGAGCAGCAGCCGCCGGGCCCGGTGCATCGACACCAGCGTCAGCTCGGCGACCCGCCCGGGACCCCCGGCGAGGAACGCGGCCTCGCCCAGGGTCAGTTCGCCGTCCCCGCCCGCCCCCGCGGGGGGCCCGCCGGCGGCGATCGAGGCCCGGCAGAGCCGGGCGCAGGCGAGGGCGGTCACGACGCCGGCGAGGAGGAGCAGCGGGATCCACACCATGATCGAGTTGTACGTCAGGACCTCCGGCCCCGCCACCCGAACGGCTCAGCCGCTCGACCCGCAGGAGGAGGACGACGAGGAGCCGCACGAGGAGGACGAGGAGCCGCAGGACGACGACGAGGAGCCACAGGACGAGGACGAGGAACCGCAGGACGAGCCGCCCGACCCGGAGTCCGAGTCCGAGCCCCAGCCGTCGCCGCCGCCCGCCGCCGCCCCCGCGCACCACATCACCACGGCCGCGGCGGCGGTCGTGTCGGAGGAGTGCCGGTACGCGCCACGGCTCCGGCCCCCGCGCACCGGCCCGTCGGGCCGGGCCGCGTCCCGCAGCCGCTCCCACAGCTCGCGGTCGGACAGCGCCCGGATCCCGCCGAGCGCCACCGTGTTGACGCCCCCGTGGCCGTAGGCGCGCCGGTAGGCGGTGAGCGCCGTGAGCCCCGCCGGGCTCACCTGACGGGTGGAGGTGGTCCCGCAGACCAGCGCCGAGACGAGGCAGACGAGGAAGAGCGGCAGGAGCTTCACGAAGAACGGCACGGCCGGCCCGTCCAGGGCGAACTCGGCGACGGTGACCAGGATGCCCAGCGGGAACAGCAGGAAGGACCCGATGACGAGCCCGACGCACCACCGGCGCAGGGTGCGGCGCGGGCCCGGCGGGGTCACCAGGCCCCGGTCGGCGAGGGCGTCGCCGATTTCCTGCACCGCCGGGTGCGTCATCACGCCCAGGCGCAGCGCGCGCAGGGAGCCGCTGGGGGCGGTCGCGTGGGTGTCCAGCACCGCCCGCTCCACCGGGTCGTGGGCGATCCGGTGGACGACCGCGACGACCCCGGGGCCGCCGATGACGATCCGGCCGTCCAGGTGCATGGCGGCGAGCGCCGTGTCGGCGACCCTGCCGGGGCCGCCGCCGAGGAACGCGGCCTCGTAGACGTCCTGGAGCGGCCCGCCGGGGCCGCTCCGGACGCGGCGGGCCAGCACGAAGAGACGGACCAGCACGGCGGCGGCGGCGAGGTGGAGCACGAGGAGGAGCGGGTTCATACCGGTCACCGCCCCCCGAGGAGGCGCCGCGCCAGCCGCCCCAGGAGCCCGCCGGCCGGCTGGCTCTCGGCCCGCTCCCGCCACCAGCGGGTCAGCTCCCGCCGTTCGGGCCGGTCCTCCAGGAGCAGTGCCTCGACGAAGTCGAGCGCGTCGCGCCGGTAGCTGCCCGGCATGGGCCGGGTCCTGGCGTACGCGAGGAACGCGGGCCGGAAGCCGTCGCCGAGGATCTCCGGCAGCTCGGGCGCGATCCGCGCCACGACGGAGGCCCGCTTGGCGGCGAGCGCCCGGCTCTGCACCCGCATCCGCCGCACGTCGAAGCCCTCGGGCACCGGAGTCCCCGCGACCAGCGCGGACAGCACGGCGGCCTGTCCCACTCCGACGCGCTGCCGTGCCGTGTCGGTGACGGCCTCGGCCGTGGGACGGGAGAGGACGGCCAGCGCGCCGTCGGGGCGCGCCGTCGCGGGCCCGGCCGCCGTGCCGGGCCGCTCCGGCTCCGGGGCCGGGGCGCTCGGCCGGGTGGCCGGCATCGGGCCGCCCGAGACGCGGGCGCCGGCGCCGATGTGGAGCGGGTCGTGGCCCGCGAGGGCACGGCCCGCGCGCAGCGCGGCGGCGCCGACGCCGTGGCGCGCGGCGAGCGGGCCGGCGGCGGGTGCCGGGCGCGCCGGCCGCCGGCGGGTCGCCGCCGTCAGCGTCGCGCGGATCGTGGAGAGCTCCGCGGCGAGTTCCGCCGCGGGCGG
This sequence comes from Streptomyces sp. NPDC007863, assembly GCF_040633895.1. NCBI lineage: Bacteria > Bacillati > Actinomycetota > Actinomycetes > Kitasatosporales > Streptomycetaceae > Streptomyces > Streptomyces sp. NPDC007863. Next base: position 113,605 of record NZ_JBEYEI010000009.1, on the reverse strand, counting down.
GAAGTGGTCGTCGCGCTCCAGGAGGACGCCCGGCGGGGCGACCCGGCCGACGAGGTCGGCGAGGATGTCCAGGACCGGCTCCGGGACCGGGTGGGCGTGGGTGTCGTGCCAGACGCCGTCCCGTTCGAGGCCGCCCGCCACGTGGACGTACGCGAGGGCCTCGACCGGAAGCTCCGAGAGCGCCCGCGCCGGGTCCTCGCCGCGGTTGACGTGGTTGGTGTGGAGGTTGGCGACGTCGATGAGGAGCCGTACCCCCGTGCGCTCCACCAGTTCCGCCAGGAACCGGCCCTCCGTCAGCTCCTCGTCCGGCCAGGAGAACAGGGCGGCGATGTTCTCCAGGGCCAGCGGCACCGGCAGCGACTCCTGCGCGATCCGCACGTTCTCGCAGAGCACGCCCAGGGCGTCGCGGGTGCGGGGGACGGGCAGCAGGTGCCCGGCCTCCAGGCGCGGGGTGGCGGTCAGCGGCCCGCCGGCCCGGACGAACGCGATGTGCTCGGTGACGAGCGGCGCCCCCAGCGCCTCCGCCTTCGCCGCGAGCGCGGCCAGCCGCTCCGGGTCCGGCCGGTCCGCCCCGCCGAGCCCCAGCGACACCCCGTGCGGCACGACCGTGACGCCCCGGGCCCGCAGCCGGGCCAGCGAGTCGGGCAGGTGGCCGGCGCACACGTTCTCCGCGACGACCTCCACCCAGTCGATCCCGGACAGCCCCTCGACCGCGTCCGCGATCTCGGGACGCCAGCCGATGCCGATGCCGAGTTCCGTCATGTCCCCCTCCTTCGGTCCTCAGTCATCCACGTGATGACCCCGGCGGAGCCGGTCGAACCCAAGGAGGAAGAGGTTCAGAGCTTCATTTGAGGTTCCCGGGCGCCACGGCCAGGACGCCGGGGTACGCCGACACGACCGTGGCGCTGCCCGGCGCGATCTCCGTGAAGCCCGCGTCCCTGACCACCGGCAGGCCGCTCGCGGCGAGCGCGGGCCACTCGGCCTCCGGCGCCGTGCGCACGGCCAGCGGGAAGCCCGCCTCCCGCCAGGCCGCGCGGGCGGCGTCGTCCAGCGCCCACCACAGCAGCTGGGCGCCGTGCCCGGCCTGGGCCATCGCCTTGCCGGCGGACATGTCGAGCCCCGGATTCATCCACAGCACGGCCGCCCCTTCCGGCACGGGTCCCGGCGCGGCATCCGGGTCGTCGAGGTCGGTGCCGGAGACCTGGAGCTTGGCCAGCTCCTTGGGCCAGCCGTCCAGGGGGACCGGCGGGAAGACGCGTACCTCCGCGGTCTCGCCGGTCACGGTGATGCCGGGCAGGGCCCCGGCGCGCCGCCACTCCGCGCCGCGCGCCCGCCGCACGACCTTGCGGATGCGGGCGTCCTCCCAGTCGGCGACGGCCGCGGCCCACTCGCCGTCGCCGAGCGACCGCTCGTCGGTGAGGAGCCGGAGCACGGCGCGGGCCGCCGTCTCCAGGGCGTCGGTACGGGCCGGGGGCGCGTCGCGCTCGATCCGTACCACCAGGGGCAGGACGAACTGCGGCTTCTCGTCGCGGGGATCGGTGTCGTTGCTGCTCACCCGGCAAGTCTGCCACCGGCCTCCGGGAGCCGGATCTTGCGGCCCGGCCCGTGGCCGGGCGAGGATCCCGCCCATGAGCACGATCGTCGGAGCGCGGGAGCCGGTGCGGCTCGCGGGGGTGGGGCGCCGGTACGGGCCGCGCGGCCCGTGGGTGCTGCGGGGCGTCGACGCGGAGCTGCCCGCCGGCCGGCTCGTCCGGGTCACCGGAGCGAACGGCACCGGCAAGTCGACGCTGCTGCGGCTCGTCGCCGGGGTCGACGCGCCCGCCGAGGGCCGGATCACCGGCCGTCCGGCCAGGACGGCGTACGTCCCCGAGCGCTTCCCGCCCGCCCTGCCGTTCACGGCCCTCGACTACCTGGTGCACCTGGGGCGCCTCCAGGGCCTGCGGACCGGTCCCGCCCGGGCCAGGGCGGGGGAGTGGCTGGAGCGGTTCGGCGCGGGCGGGTACGCCGGGACCCCGCTGGCCGCCCTCTCCAAGGGCACCGCGCAGAAGGTGGCCGTCGCCCAGGCACTGCTCGCGGAGCCCGAGCTCCTCGTCCTGGACGAGGCGTGGACGGGCCTCGACCCCGAGGCCCGCGCGGAACTCGACGCGGCGGTCCGCGAGCGCGTCGAGGCCGGCGCCACCGCCCTCTTCGTCGACCACGACCCCCGCCGCCTCGCCGACACCCCCGCCACGACCCTGACCGTCGCGGAGGGCCACGTCCGCCACGACCCGGGTCGCTCCGCAGGCGAACCCGGCACGTCCCCGACCGTCGCGGCCGGCCGCAGTCACCCGGACCCGCGCTCACCCGGCCCCGCCCCCGTCCGGGTCGTCGCCTCCGGCGCCCGGCCCCTGCCCGAGCTCCTCCCGGGCGGAGCCACCCGGGCGGCGCGCGCGGCCGACGGGTCCGTGGTGTTCCAGGTCGCCGCGTCGCACTCCGACGACCTGCTGCGCGCCCTGCTCGCCGCCGCCTGGCACGTCCACCGCGTCGGGCCCGGACGGGCCGGGGCGGAGGGGGAACGCCCGTGACGGCGCTGCTGCGGTACCACTCTGCCCTGTTCCTGCGCTCCCAGCGGTGGCTCGCCCCGCTGCTCCTGTACGCGGCGCTGGTCGCGGTCGGGGTCCGGCCCGGGGATCCCGTCCTCGGCTCGCTCGGCATCGCGGCGGCCGGGCTGCTGCCGGTCGCCGCCTGGTCGGTGCGGATCTGCCTGACGCAGGAGGCGGCCGCCGCGCGGGCGGTGACGGCCGCCGCCGGCGGGCGGTCCCGCGCGCACCTGGCCGCGCTGCTCACCGGAGCCGGGTGGCCCGTCCTCGCGGGCGCGGTCGCCGTCGCCGTGGTGACCGGCACGGGCGACCTCGCCGGGACGGGCGGGCCGGCCGCCCTGCTCGCCGGCCTCCTGGCCACCACCGCCTGCGCGCTCACCGGCGGGGCCGTCGGCGCGCTCGCCTCCCGGCCGTTCGTGAGGGCGCCGGGCTGGTCGGTGGCGGGGCTGCTGCTCGGCTCGCTGCTGGCCCTGGTGACCACCGGCTCGCCGGCGAAGCACGCGGTCACCGCCCTGGTCGCCGCCGAGGGGACGGCAGGCCCGCCGTGGGCCGCCTGCGCCGCCGCCGTCCTCCTCGCCGTGGTGACGGCGACCCTTTCCCGCCGGGCCGGTGCGCGACGGGAGTAGCCTCGGTGTCATGACCACGGAATCCGCCGCGTACTGCGCCCCCGAGCCCGCGCCCCGGCCGCCCAAGGCCGCCGAGGGGCCGTACGCGCGCTGCGTGCTGTGCCTGGAGCCGACCGAGTACGCGGAGTCGGTCAAGGGGATCGTCCTGTGCCCGGTCTGCGAATGGCAGGAGGCCCAGCGCACCGCCTGTTCCGGCTGAGGTGCCGTCCGTCCGGCGATCGGCCGCACGCTTCTCCCCTGCTAGTCAAGTTTGAGTAGTAGGCTGGGCGCATGGCCGAGCGAACGATCCCGATCCTGCCCTGCCGGACCCTCCAGCCCGTCCTGGACTTCTACACCGCCCTCGGATTCGAGGTGACCTTCGTCCAGAAGAGCCCCAACCCGTACGCCGCCGTCGCCCGGGGCTCCCTGGAGCTCCAGTTCTTCGGGGTGCGGCACCACGACCCCGCCACCACGATGAGCACCTGCTACGTGGTCACCGACGACGTCGACGGCCTGTACGCCGCTTTCCGCGCCGGACTGAAGGAGGCGTACGGGCGGATCCCGGCCCGGGGGCTGCCCCGCCTCGGGGCGCTCCGGGACACCGGCTACGGGATGCGGCAGTTCCTCCTCACCGACCCGGGCGGCAACCGCGTCCGCGTCGGGCAGCGGATCGGCGGCGACCTCCACCACGCCGCCGCCCCCGAGGGGACCTTCGCCCGCGCCCTGCACCACGCCGCCCTCCTCGCCGACTCCAAGGAGGACCTCGTGGGGGCCTCGCGGATCGTCGAGCGGGCGCTCGGCCGGGAGGACGAGCGGCCCACCCCCGTACAACTGCTGCGCCTCCTGGTGCTGCGCGCGGACGTCGCCCGGCGGCTCGGTGACGAGGAGGCCGCGGCGGCGGCGCTCGCCGAGGCCGGAGCCGTACCGCTCTCCGGTGAGGAGCGGGCGGAGGCCGGGGACGAGCTCGTCCGGCTCGCGGAGCTGCTCGAATGAGCCCCGCCCCGTCGGCCGTCAGCCTTCCCGCATCAGCTCCGAGACCTTCACGAAGCGGTAGCCGCGTGCCCGGAGTTCGGGGACGACGCGGCGCAGGGCCCGTTCGGTCGCCGGGGCGGCGCTGCGGGTGCAGTGGAGGACGACCACGGAGCCCGGGCGGACGCCGGAGAGGACCTGCTCGGCCACCGCGTCGGGGTCCTTCGCGAAGGCGTCGCCGCCGACCACGTCCCACTGCACGGCGGTGACGCGGGCGGGGGCGAGGGCGTGCAGCGCGGTGTCGTCGTAGCAGCCGCCGGGGAAGCGGAAGTACGGCACGACGTGGACGGCCCCGGCGTCCCGGAAGGAGTCGAAGGCGCGCTTCACGTCGGCCGCCATGTCCGGTGCGGCGACCGTCGGCAGGCCGTAGCAGGGCTCGGCGAAGGCGTAGTGGCTGTAGGAGTGGTTGGCGATCTCGAAGCGGGGGTCGTTGCCGATCGAGCGGGCCTGGTCGGGGTACTCCTCCGCCCAGCGGCCCGTCATGAAGATCGTGGCGTCCACCTTCAGGCGGCGCAGCGTGGCGATGAGCTCCGGGTTGTCGAAGCGTTCGCCGCGCGCCGCGCGGGGGCCCTGGTCGGCGGTCATGTCGGCGTCGAAGGTGAGCGCGACGACCTTCTCGGCGCTCCGGCCGGTCCGCCGCTCGTACACGGGGGTACGGCCCTGGGGGCCGGCCGCCAGGGTGGGCGGCGCGGCGGGCCGCGCGGCGGGCGCGGGCTTCGCGCCCGGGGCGGCGGTCGGCTTCGCCGTCGGGGCGGAGGCCGTGGTCGTCGGTCCGGCCGGTCCCGCCGCAGGGGTTCCGGCGCCCCCGCCGCAGCCGGTCAGTACGGCGCCCAGCAGACCGACCGCCGCCACTTTACGTACAGAAATGGTCACGAACGGAAGTTATCCGATCGAACTCGGAGGCCTGCCGTCACACCCCCGGAGGGGCGCCGTCCCGTCACCCGTCAGGTCGCGAGCAGGCGCCTGCGGCACTCCGCCACGTCGAAGCCGCCCGGCGGATAGCGCGGGTCCAGCGCCTCCAGGTGCTCCAGGAGCAGCGTGCTCACCGCCCAGTTCCGGTACCACTTCCGGTCCGCGGGGACCACGTACCAGGGCGTCTCCGGCGACGAGCAGCGCTCCAGGGCCAGCTCGTACGCCTCCCGGTAGGCGGGCCAGCGGGTCCGGTCCTCGATGTCGGCCGGGTCGAACTTCCAGTGCTTCTCCGGGTTGTCCAGGCGCTCCAGGAGCCGCTCGCGCTGCTCCTCGTACGAGAGGTGCAGGAAGACCTTCACGAGCGTCACCCCGTCCTCGGCGAGCGCCCGCTCGAAGCCGTCGATCTCCTCGTAGCGCCGCTCCACCTCCGCGCGCGGGACCAGCTCCCTGACCCGGGCGATCAGCACGTCCTCGTAGTGCGAGCGGTCGAAGATGCCGATCTCGCCGGGCAGCGGCAGCGCCCGGGTGACCCGCCACAGGAACGGGTGGGCGCGCTCCTCCTCGGTGGGCGCCTTGAAGGCCCGGATCCGGCAGCCGGACGGGTTGAAGGGGCGGATGACGTGCTTGACCGTGCCGCCCTTGCCGCTGGTGTCCATGCCCTGGAGGACCAGCAGCAGCCGCCGGCGGTCGCCCGCCGTGCTCGCCGCGTACAGCCGCTCCTGGAGCGCGGCGAGCCGCGGCGCGAGGAGCGCGGTGGCGGCGCGCCCGGCCGTCTTGCCGCCCTGGCCGTCCGCGCCGCCCGGGCCGCCGGGGGTGGCCCGGGGGTCGTACGCGGAGAGGTCGACGCGCTCGCCCGGCGGGAGCCGCAGCGCCGCGCTCAGGGGCGCGGCCCGGCCCCCGTCGCCGTCCGTCCCGTCCCGCGTCACGTCGTGCTCCTGCGTCATCGTGCGTGCCTTCCTTCCCGCCGTGCCCGGGGTCAGCGCCACGGGCCGGTGACGGCGAAGGTGGTGCCGGGGTCGTAGCAGTTCACGTACATCGTCGAGTGGTCCGGGGAGAAGGTGACGCCGGCGAACTCGCCCCACTCGGGGGCGCCCGGCTCGCCCACGTCCTGCCGGTTGCGCGCCACCGCGTACACCTCGCCCCGCCGGTTCACGCCGTAGACGTGCTGCGCCCCGCCGCCGTCCTCGCAGACCATCAGGCCGCCGGCGGGTGCCAGGCAGATGTTGTCGGGGGACTCGCCGGGGAGCCGGGCGTCGGTGTCGGGGCCGAAGACCACGGCGAGGGTGAGGCGCCGGGCGGCCGGGTCGTACTTCCACACCTGCCCGAAGTGGGTGGCGCCGGAGCCGTCGGAGGCGCGGGCGAAGGAGGAGACGAAGTGGACGGCGCGGCCGCCCCAGTAGCAGCCCTCCAGCTTCTGCGCGTGGGTGATGCCGCCGCGCCCGAAGTCCTGGAAGCGGATGGGCGTCGAGGTGGCCTGCGGGTCCGGCACCGGCACCCATTCCACGGCCTCGAAGACCGTCCCCGCCTCCCGCACCACCGACAGGTCGGGGACGCCGGGCACCCGCAGGGCCTCCAGGGTGCCGCCCGCGCGCAGCGAGCCCGGTCCGCCGTGCGGGCGCTCGGGCAGGAAGCGGTAGAAGAGGCCGAAGGGATGCTCGAAGGCGTCCTCCGTCTCGTAGACGATCCCGGTGTGCGGGTCGACGGCGACGGCCTCGTGGGCGAAGCGGCCGAGGGCGGTGAGCGGGACGGCGCCGCTGCGGTACGGCGCGGCCGGGTCGACCTCGAAGACGAAGCCGTGGTCCTTCTCGTACCCCTTGGTCCCGGCCTTGTCCTCGGTCTCCTCGCAGGTCAGCCAGGTGCCCCAGGGGGTCGGGCCGCCCGCGCAGTTGACGGCGGTGCCGGCGATGCCGACGCGCTCGGAGCGGACCGTGCCGTCGGCGTCGAGGCCGAGGACGGTGCAGCCGCCCTTGCCGCCGCGGTCGTAGACCAGGCCGGGGGCGAGCGGGACGGGATGGCGGGCGTCGGGGCGGTTCTCGTGGTTGCGGACGAGCCGGACGCCGCCGCGCGGCCCCATGAAGGCGCTCATGCCGTCGCAGCGGCCGGGAACCGCCCCTTCGCCGGAGCGGAGCGGTTCGCCCTCGCGGGAGAGGACCCGGTAGGAGAATCCGGCCGGGAGGTCGAGCAGGCCGGCCGGGTCGGGGAGGAGCGGGCCGTAGCCGCCGCGCGGTTCGGCGACGGCGGGGGTGCCGGTGAAGAGGTCGGCGAGAGCGCCGGTGAAGGCGATCCCGGCGACGGAGGCGCCGGTGCCGGCCAGGATCTGACGTCGCGTCACTGCCATGAGGGGGACCTTCCCGCCGGAACAGGTGTGGACCCGCTTCATGTACCACGCAGCGGTGTGCGCGATGCCATGACGCGGGTCCACGGCGCCTCGGATGGCGTAAAACCGACCCTGTCACCCAGGGTGACGGAGGGTCAGACCAGCTCGGCCGTCAGCGTGATCGTGGTGCCGGTGAGGGCCTGGCTGACCGGGCAGTTCTTCTTGGCGTCCTCGGCGGCCGACTGGAAGCCCTCGGCGTCCAGACCGGGGACCTCGCCGCGCACGGTGAGGTGGATGCCGGTGATGCCCTCGCCCGGCTGGAAGGTGACGTCCGCCTTGGTCTCCAGACGGGTGGGCGGGTTGCCCGCGCCGGCCAGGCCGTGCGAGAGGGCCATCGAGAAGCAGGAGGAGTGCGCGGCCGCGATGAGCTCCTCGGGGCTGGTCTTGCCGTTCGCCTGCTCGGCGCGGGACGGCCACGAGACGGGCTGCGAACCGATGCCGGAGGAGTCGAAGGTGACGGTGCCGGAGCCCTGGAGGAGGTTGCCCTCCCAGATGGTGTGGGCGTGACGCACGGTGGCCATGGTGGATGCCTTTCCGATCGGGTACGGCCCCCAACCTACTGCGCCACGAGCCCCTTTGCGTCCCGCGCCAGTGCGGTGAGCCGGGAGATGGCGCGGAAGTACTTCTTCCTGTAGCCGCCGTTCAGCATCTCGTCACTGAACAGCTTGTCGAAGGGGAGCCCGGAGGCGAGCACCGGTATCTCGCGGTCGTAGAGACGGTCGGCGAGGACGACGAGCCGCAGCGCGGTCGACTGGTCGGGGACCGGGCCGACGTCGGTGAGGCAGACCGCCGTCAGGTCGTCGGTGAGGGCGCCGTACCGGCTCGGGTGAACCCTGGCCAGGTGTTCGAGCAGGTGCGGGAAGTCGTCGAGGGAGGCGCCCGGGGTCCGGTACGCGGTCTCCGTGACGACCTGGTCGGAGTGGGGCGCGGGGGCCTCGGGCAGGCCCCGGTGGCGGTAGTCCTCGCCGTCGATCCGCAGCGGCCGGAAGTGCGCGGAGAGGCCCTGGATCTCGCGGAGGAAGTCGGCGGCGGCGAAGCGGCCCTCGCCGAGCTTGCCCGGGAGCGTGTTGGAGGTGGCGGCGAGCGCCACGCCCGCGTCGACCAGCTTGCCGAGCAGGCTGGAGACGAGGACGGTGTCGCCCGGGTCGTCCAGCTCGAACTCGTCGATGCACAGGAGGCGGTGCCCGCTCAGCGTCCGCACGGTCTCCTGGAAGCCGAGCGCGCCGACCAGGTTCGTCAGCTCCACGAAGGTGCCGAAGGCCTTCAGCGCGGGCTCGGCGGGGGTGGCGTGCCAGAGCGAGGCGAGCAGGTGCGTCTTGCCGACGCCGTAGCCGCCGTCGAGGTAGACGCCGCGCGGGCCGGCCGGGGCGGCGGGCTTGCGGGCGAACCAGCGCCGGCGGCCCGCGCCGGTCGCGTGCGCCCCGCCGAGGCCCTCGGCGAAGCCGGAGAGCACCTTGACGGCCTCGCACTGGCTCGGCTGGTTCGGGTCCGGGAGGTAGGTGTCGAAGCGCACCGAGTCGAAGCGCGGCGGCGGGACCATCTCCGCGACCAGCCGGTCTGCGGGGACGCGGGGCTCTCGGGAGCAGAGCGAGAGCGGGGTCGCCGCTGCGGGGGCGGCTTCGTTCAGGGCACGGGTCGACACAGTTCTCCACTGTAAGGGCCGTGTCAGACTGCGAGAATGCGACAGCTCTTCCCTGTGACGGACACGACAGCCCCGAACCCCCAGGTCAACGCGGTGGACCGGGAGTGGTCCCTCGACGAGCTGGCCGACGCCTATGCCTATCCGGCCGAGGTCGAGGCGGAGGCCGGGACCTGGCTGCGGGCCAACATGGTCTCCTCGCTCGACGGCGCCGGACAGCACGAGGGGCGTTCGCAGCCGCTCTCCTCCGACACCGACATGCGGATCTTCGGCACCCTCCGCGGGCTCGCGGACGTGGTCGTCGTGGGTGCGGAAACGGTACGCCAGGAGGGGTACCGCCCCGCCCGCGCCCGGGAGGCCTTCGCCGCGCGCCGGGCCGCCGCGGGCCAGGGCCCCGCCCCCGTCATCGCCGTCGTCACCGCCTCGCTCGACCTGGACCTCAGCCTTCCGCTTTTCGCGGCCCCGCTGGTCCCGACCCTGATCCTGACCGGGGCCGGGGCGCCCGCCGAGCGGCTCGCCGCGGCGCGGGAGGCCGGGGTCGAGGTGCTCCTCGCCGGTGAGGGGGCCGCCGTCGACCCGGCCCGCGCGGTCGCCCTGCTCGCCGGGCGCGGGCTGCGCCGGCAGCTCACCGAGGGCGGGCCCCGGCTGCTCGGCCAGTTCACCGCCGCGGAGGTGCTCGACGAGCTGTGCCTGACGCTCTCCCCCACGATGACAGCGGGTGATGCCCAGCGGATCGCCCACGGGCCTTCGATCGCGCTTCCGACACGCTTTGGGCTGGCTTCTCTGCTGGAGCAGGACGGCTTCCTCTTCAGCCGCTACCGTCGGATCTGACAATCGGCGGAATTTGCCGTTCCGCTTAGCGTCTGCTGGGCACAATCACAGTCGCAGTCCCCGTGCGGTCACGGGGAAGGATGGTTTCCGCAGAAGGGCTCCTGAGGTGTTCACAAGCGTTCTGATGATCGAGAAGCCCCTGACGTCCGTGGACGTGGAATTCGTCACCACCCTGCACGGCGACGAGGGCGTGTCCTTCATCGTGCTGATGCAGCCGCGCGGTGATCAGGCCGACGTACTGCTGCGCGCCATCGACGACGTCGCGCTGGGCGAACTCAAGGAGGCGGCCCGGGAGGGGGACGAACCGGAGGGCAAAGCCGCCCGAGAACCGGCCGAGCTGGCCCTGGAGCACTCGCTCCGGGCCCTGAGAGAGGCGGGCTGCGAGGCGGTCGGACAGGTGGTCGAGGACCACCCACTGAACAAGATGAAGGCGGTCGTCGAGGAGGCCGGGGCGGACGAGGTCATCGTCCTGACCGCCCCCCACTACGTGGAGGAGTTCTTCCACCGGGACTGGGCCTCCCGCGCCCGGCACAAGGTGGGCGTCCCCGTCCTGAAGCTCTTCGCGCACAGCGAGTGACGGCGGGGCGGAGGGCCCGGGGACGCGCCGCGTCCCCGGGCCCTCCGGCCACAGCCACTAGGCTGGAGCCGAAACGTCTCACGCACACCCGGGGAGAGAACCGCATGGCACCCGCCATCCCTGCCGCCATGGAACGGCCGCACTTCATCGGCATCGGCGGTGCCGGAATGTCGGGCATCGCGAAGATCCTCGCCCAGCGCGGCGCCAAGGTCGCGGGCAGCGACGCCAAGGACTCCCCGACCGCCGAGGCGCTGCGCGCCCACGGCGTCACCGTCCACCTCGGCCACGCCGCCGAGCACCTCGCCGACGACGCCTCCGCCGTCGTCGTCTCCAGCGCCATCCGCGCCGACAACCCCGAGCTGGCCCGCGCCGCCGAGCTCGGCATCCCCGTCGTGCACCGCTCCGACGCGCTCGCCTCCCTCATGGACGGCCTCACCGCGATCGCCGTCGCCGGCACGCACGGCAAGACCACCACCACCTCGATGCTGGCCGTCGCCCTCACCGAGCTCGGCGTCGACCCCTCGTACGCGATCGGCGGCGACCTCGCGGGCCCCGGCACCAACGCCCGGCACGGCGACGGCGAGGTCTTCGTCGCCGAGGCCGACGAGAGCGACCGCAGCTTCCAGAAGTACGACCCCCAGGTCGCGATCGTCCTCAACGTCGAGCTCGACCACCACGCGAACTACGCCTCCATGGACGAGATCTACGAGTCCTTCGAGAAGTTCGCCGCCAAGCTCCGCCCCGGCGGCACCCTCGTCGTCGGAGAGCACTCCGGCGCCCGCGAGCTGGCCGCCCGGGTCGCCGCCGCCGGCCGCGAGGACCTCGGCATCGTCACCGTCGGCGAGGGCGAGGGCTCCGACGCCCGCATCCTCAAGATCGTCCCGAACGGGATGACGAGCGAGGTCACCGTCGCCCTCGACGGCGCCGAGCACACCTTCACCGTCTCCGTCCCCGGCCGCCACTACGCCCACAACGCCGCCGCGGCCCTCGCCGCCGGCGCCCGCGCGGGCCTCGACCCGGCCGCCCTCGCCCAGGCGCTCACCGCCTACACCGGCGTCGGCCGCCGCCTCCAGCTCAAGGGCGAGGCCGCGGGCGTCCAGGTCATCGACTCGTACGCGCACCACCCCACCGAGATGACCGCCGACCTGGAGGCCATGCGCGGCGCCGCGGGCGACTCCCGGCTGCTCGTCGTCTTCCAGCCGCACCTCTTCTCCCGCACCCAGGAGCTCGGCAAGGAGATGGGCGACGCCCTGGCGCTCGCCGACGGCTCCGTCGTCCTCGACATCTACCCGGCCCGCGAGGACCCGATCCCCGGCGTCACCAGCGAGCTGATCCTCGACGCGGCCCGCGCCGCCGGCGCCGACGTCACCCCCGTCCACGACAAGACGGCCGTCCCCGAGGTGATCGCGGGAATGGCGCGGCCCGGCGACTTCGTTCTGACCATGGGCGCGGGCGACGTCACGGACCTCGGTCCGGCGATCCTGGCCCGCCTGGCGAACTGAGGGAGTGGACGGACGATGACGTACGAGGTCGAGAAGTCGGACGCGGAGTGGCAGGCGCAGCTGACCCCGTCGGAGTACCAGGTGCTCCGGCTGGCCGGCACCGAGCCCGCCTTCCGCGGTGAGTACACGGACACCAAGACCGAGGGCGTCTACTCCTGTCGCGCCTGCGGGGCCGAGCTCTTCACGTCGAACGAGAAGTTCGAGTCGCACTGCGGCTGGCCGTCCTTCTTCGACCCGAAGGACAGCGAGGCCGTCGAGCTGATCGCGGACACCTCCCACGGCATGATCCGCACCGAGGTCCGCTGCTCCCGCTGCGGCTCCCACCTCGGCCACGTCTTCGAGGGCGAGGGCTACCCGACCCCCACGGACCAGCGCTACTGCATCAACTCGATCTCCCTGAGGCTGAAGCCGGCGGAGGACTGACACGGCGCCGCGGTCCCCCTAGGGTGTCCGGTGACGGACTCAGGGGGACCGCATGGCCGGCCGGAACTTAGCTCCGCTTCCCACCTACCGCAAGGACGCGGTGACGAGGAAGCTCTGCGCGCACGTCTACCTCGACGACGCCTTCGCCCACGACATGGACGTCGAGCTCACCGGCGACCGGCTGACCGCCATAGGGCTGCCGCTCGGGGTCAACCTGGTGGCGCTCGCGCGGCACGCCCGGGTGGCCGCCCGACGGGTCCGGGCCAGGGACCGGACCCTGTCGCTGCTCTTCCTCCTCCTCTGGGCGGGCATCGCGCTCCTCCCTCTCGGGCTCGCCGTCGACCCGTTCCTCGGCGGGGCCGGCGCCGCGACCGGGCTCGCCGCCCTCGTCGGCGGCTGGTGGGCCACCCACCACGACCTCGCCGTCTCCTGGCGGGAGGCCCAGCGGGTCTTCCAGGAGGACACCCGGCCGGAGGAGCAGGCCCCGGCCGTCGAGAGCGACGCCGAGGACCGGCTGCGGGCCCTCGCCCGCGCCAACGTCCTGCCGTACACCGCCTCCGCCGGTCACCACGACCCGTTCGTCGGCCACGGCGAGAAGGTGAAGGACGTCGTCTGGCACCCCATCGACGTCTCCCAGCCCGCCGACGACCCCGCCAACCCCGGACGGAAGCTCACCGCCCGGCCCTTCGACGCGGTCGACCTGCACACCTTCGTCGCCCGCGAGATGGAGACCATATCCGGCCTGGAGGGGCTGCGCGCCAGGAACCGCCTGTACGTCTCCGGCGACCACGTCCCGTACCTCGTCGGCGAACTCCTCGACTCGCGCGTCGGCCGCCCCCGCCCCCAGATCTCCCCCGACCTCGTCCGCACCGGCCTGATCAAGCCCGGCGCCGGCACCCGCACCTACCTCAGCCTGGAGCGGATCAGCGACGGCGGCCGGGTCGTCGTCTCCGTCCACATGCGCGCGCGGCTCCATCCCCCCAGCCTCTCCTGGGAGTTCATGATCTTCGTGATCCCGCCGCCGGCCGCCCGCTTTTACACCGTCACCACCCTCCCCACCCAGGGCTTCGACCGGTTCCGGATGCTCTTCGGCGGCACCAACTCCATCTGGTGGCGCTGCCTCACCGGCTCCTGGTCCCGCACCGCCCGCCGCGCCTCCCTGCGCCGCGGCCGCGAGCGGGCCCTGCGGCGCGACCGCCGCGACATCACCCGCCGCAACACCCTGCACGACCACGGCGCCACCGACAGCGTCCGCGAACGCGTCTCGGACCCCGAGCAGATGCTCTTCAGCGACTCCGCCGACGCACAGGACTACCTCCAGCGCCTCCAGGGCGGCATCCTCATCGCCACCGAACGCTTCCTGAAGGACCATCACATCGACAGCGCGTCCTTCGACTCGACGAAGCAGATCATCAACTCGAACCCGACGTACAACTTCAACGGGATCGTCCAGGGCAACGCCTTCGGCCACCAGAACGTCGTCCAGAACACACCCGGCCAGCCCGGGGCCGGCGGCGGACAGCCCGGCCCCGGCGGCCAGTGGGCACAAGGAAAGGGGACCCCGTGAACACCTTCAACTTCAACGGCCCGGTGAGCGGCAACGCCTTCGGCAACGACAACACCGTCACCAACAACCACTACCACCAGCCCGCCGAACCGGTCACCGCCCGCGCCCTCGCCGAGCAGCTGGTGACCCTGCTGCGCGAGCAGCCCGCCGCCACCACGGCGGTCGCCCCGGCGGAGTCCGTACGGGACGAACTCGCCGCCGCGGAGCGGGAGAACCGCCCCGCCGACGAGGGCCGGGTGCGCACCGCGCTCGCCGCCGTCGAGCCGTACGTGACGGTCGGCAGCGGCGGCATGGCCCTGCTCCAGGGGATCCTGGCGTTCTTCGGCGGCTGAGGCGGCCGTCCCGGGTCAGCGGGCGCGGACCTCGGCCCGGGCGCCGTCGGCGAGTTCGAGGGCGAGACCGGCGCGCAGCGGCACCGTCTGGCCCGGCACGATCCGCTGGCTGGTGCCGTCCGAACGGGTGCCGGTCCACGCCTCCGCCGAGCGGTTGGCGAGCCCGTACCGGCCCGGCTTCTGCGGGTGCTCGACCAGCTCGGCGACGAGGCTGCCGTCCGAGTAGTCGTGCCGGGTCGGCTCCGCCGTCAGGTGGTGGCGGTGGATCCGGGCCGCCCGCCCCAGCATGATGTGCCGCTCCGACCGGGGCGGCGGGGTGGTCACCACGAGCCGGGGCGGCAGCACCAGCGGGGCGCCGTCCTTCCAGCAGGTCCCGGGCGCCGCCGAGCCCGGCTCGGTCATGTTCGGCCGGCCGCAGTTGGGGCACTCCACGATCGCGTCCCGGGCCGCCCGGAGGGCGTCGCGCCACTGGGACTCGCGCACCCGGGCCGAGGGCTCCCGCAGCCCCACCGTGAAGTTCTGCGTGAACAGCTTCTGGAGCGACGGCGGCACCAGCGGCCACAGCACCCGCGCCGTCGTGTGCTCCACCGGGTCCGGGCGGTTGTCGGTGTCGTCCGGGTCGAAGACGAACAGCGGGTCCTTGCCGTACAGCCTGCGCTCCGCGTGCTCGTCCAGGCAGCGGATCGCCAGCTCCCTGGCCCCCTTGAAGGGGTGGTGGTTCACCAGGAACATGAAGAGCAGCACCGACAGCGAGTGCAGGTCGCTCTGCGTGCCGGGCATGGCCCCCGGGTCGCCGCGCACCAGCTCCGGGGCCATGAAGCCCATGGTGCCGGAGATGCCGCTCTGGTCGCCCTCCACCACCGCGTTGTCGTTGTCGCAGACCAGCACGTCGCCGGTGGCCGGGTCGAAGAAGATGTTGCCCCAGGAGATGTCCCGGTAGGCGATGCCACGCGAGTGCAGCGCCTGGTACGCCTCCACCGTGTACAGGCAGGCGGTCAGCAGCTCCCGGAAGCTGGTGGTGACCGTCCGCCGGAACAGCTCGGGCAGACCCCGGAAGCGGTCCGGGCGCACGTCCATCAGATAGCCGAAGCGGTCCGGTGCCGCGTCGACGAACGCCGTCGGCCACAGGAACCGCTCGTCGTCGAAGTCCCGTTCCACCAGGTCCTCGACGACCCGCCGCTGCTGCGGGGTCGCGCTCTCGGGGTAGTACCACTTGAGCGCCTTGGCGGAGCCGTCGGGAAGCGTCACCCGGTAGACCTCGCCCTGGCCGCCCTGGCCGAGCAGCCGGTCGACGACGAGCGTCTCCCCGGTGCCGGTCGTCAGCGTGTCCCCGTTGTCGAGCATGCCGCTCATGGTCGTTCGGTCTCCTCGTCGTCGTTCCTCGTGCCGCTGGTTGGATCCGATGCATCGGATGCTGGATCCGAGAGGTTGGATTGTGGATCCGGGAGCTTGGATGTTGGATCCGATGTATCGGAGGGCGGATCCGAGAGATCGGATGTTGGATCCACGTCCTTCCCGGGCCCCCAGGGCCGCGCCGGCTCCGGAGCCCGCGCCCACGCCTCCCGTGGGTCGGCCCCCGTCACCCCGCCTTCGGGCTTCCCACCCCCGGGCTTCCCACCCCCGGGCTCCCCACCCCCGGGCTCCCCGCCCCCGGGCTCCCCGCCCCCCGACTCCGCCCGATGCGCCAGCGCCAGCGTGGTGTCGTCGCCGGAGTGGCGGGACGCCGCTTCCAGCCAGCGGGGTACGTCCTGCTCGATGCCGGGGAGGCCCCGGGAGGCGAGCCGTTCGTACAGGCCGGCCGTGAACTCGGTGAAGCCGGCGTCCGAGGCGAAGCTCTTGGAGAGGCCGTCGGTGGAGAGGGTGATCAGCCGGGGGGCCCGGGCCGGTTCGGGCAGGGGTTCCCAGTGGACGCGGACCAGGTGCCAGGCCTTGCGGAGGCAGAGGGAGGCGGTCTCGTCGCCGAGTTCGGCGTGCTCGGGCGCGAGCGGGAGGCGGACCCGCCCGTCCGCGTCCACGACGGTCAGTTCGCCGTCGCCCAGTTGCCAGGCGACGAAGAGGCCGGGGGCGAGGACGGCTCCGATGAGCGTGGAGCCGTACATCCGCAGGACCTCCTCGCGGGGCGCGTCGGCGCCCTCGGGGCCGGGCTGGCGGGCCCAGTGCGCCCACACCCTGGCCTGCCAGTCCCGCACCAGCTGCTCGGGCAGCTCGTAGCGGGCGTAGTCGCGCAGCCAGGGCAGCCGGCCGGGGCGGACGAGCGCGCCGAACTCCCGCCCTCTCGCGGCGAAGAGCTCGGCGGCGAACTGCGCCCCGACGTTGCTGCGCGGGTAGGAGGCGGAGCCGTGCCCGTCGGCGACGGCGAGGATCACGGGGTCGTTCGCGGCTCCCGTGCCGCTGGTCTCGACCCAGTCCTGGTTGAGCTTCTTCCCGAGCCCCATGACACTGGTGTCGAGTACTTCCCAGGTCGGCAGGGCGCTCACCACACGTCGTCGTCGTCGGTGGCGAGCATCGGCGGCGCGTACGGCGCGGCCGGCTTGGTCGGGCCGTCGCCCGAGCCGTTGCCCCCGGCGACGGGCTGCGAGGCGGCCTTCACGGCGGCCGTCGAGGCCCAGCGGATCGCGGCGGCCAGCTGCTTGGGGCTGTTGGCGTCCAGCGGCCGCAGCTCCGGGTTGGCCAGGAACTCCTGGAGCACGCCCCGGTCGGCGTCCGTGCCGATCGCGATGGCCACCCGGACGGCCTTGCGGCCCCACGGCGTCGCCTCGATGGCGCGGAGCCCGGCCCGCCAGTCGTCGGTCGGCGCCCCGTCGGAGACCAGCGCGATCACCGGCTTGAGGGCCCTTTCCGGCATCGGAGGGGTGCGCAGCTCCCCGGCGACCAGGGTCAGCGCCTCGCCGAGGTTGGTGGTGCCGTCGGGCGCCACGTCCTGCCAGGTGAAGTCGTGCACCTTCACCGGGTCCTTGTGGTGCCAGCGGGCGGTGGTGGAGAAGGTGATGGTGCGCAGCAGGAGCTGGGCGGCCGGGTTGTCGTCGGCCACCGTGCGCATCTCCGGGATCGCCTCCCGGATCGCGTAGTTGAGCTGGCCGATCTTCTCGCCGGACATCGAGTACGAGGTGTCGAGCAGCCAGATGAAGTGCACCGGGCGGTTCGCCATGGCGCCGCCGGGGAGGTCGGACACGATTTCCTCCAGAGGAGTCAGGGAGTCAGGGAGTCAGGGAGTCAGGGAGTCAGGGAGTCGGGGAGTCGGGGAGTGGGTGGTTCGGGGACGGTCCGGGAGTGGTTCAGGGGGTCGTGGCCGTCAGCTCCTCCCACCAGGCGGGGACGGACTCGGCGAGCCGGAGGATCGCGTCGAGCAGCCCGGGCGCCCCGTAGACGGCGCCGAGGGCCGCCGCCGTGAGGACGAGGACGGTGGCCGTCGTCAGCAGGGCGCGTACGGCCTTCCGGGAGCGGGCGACCCGCGGGGTGACGACGGTCATCGGCCGCGCACCCCCGCTCCGCCGGGACGGGCGTCGACCAGCGCGTCGACGCGGAGGCCGGAGCGGGCGAGCAGCCACAGGACGGGTTCGGCGGCCCGGCGGCCCTCGGGGTCGAGGGCGCCGGTGCCGGTGGCGGTGAAGGCGCTGACGGACCAGTAGCGGGCGGTCGCGAACTGGTGGGTGAAGTTGCGGACGAGTCCGCCGAGGCCGAGCTGGGTCAGCCAGCTCTCGACCTGCGCGCCCGCGGGCGGCAGGGAGGCGATCCGGTCGAGCACGTCCCGTTTGGTGACGACGACGGCCACGGGCAGCTTTCCTCTCCGTCCGACGAGCGCGGTGAGTTCGCCGCTGAGGCCGTCGAAGGTGTCGACGGGTCCCTGGGCGGCGGGCCGGGCGTCGGCGACCGTGCCGCCGTCGGCCTCGGCGATCTTCTTCCGGACCTCCCGGTCGGCGAGGACGTCGACGACGAAGAGGACTCCGTCGGCGTGGGCGAGGTACTGCTGTTCGCGCAGCCGGTCGGCGCCCTGGAGGGCCTCGCCCATCGGGTCGTACAGATAGAGCAGCCGGCGCCGCCGGCCCTTGCCGACGAGGATCATCCAGGCCCGCTGGTCGCCCTGGGTCTTCAGCGCCCAGTCGTCGTCCCGCAGCCGCCGGTCGAGGAGGGCGCCGTCGTGCCGGTCGGCGTCGGAGGCGTAGTCGACGGTGAGGGCCCCGCTCGCGGCCCAGGAGCGCAGTCCGGCGACGACGGCGGCCATCAGCATGGTCTTGCCGGAGGAGGAGGCGCCGACGAGGGGGACGTGCACCACCCGGGTGGTGGCGAGCGACGGCGGCAGCGGCCGGTCGCAGGCGGGGCAGTCGGCGGGGACGCGCGCCCGGCCGGTGAGGAGCGAGGAGGGGAGCCGGGCCCCGCACCGGCAGGTGTGCCGGAAGACGCCGTACCGTCCGGGCCGCAGCTCCCGGTGGACCTCGTTGGTGCACTGGGGGCAGCGGTGGGCGGCCAGCGGCACCGGCCGGTGGCAGCCGGGGTGCGGGCACACGGTCCTGATCCGGAAGGCCAGTAGCCAGGCCCGTTCGGCCGCGCGCAGCACGCCGACGGCGAGCAGCCAGCCGCTCCACACGACGGTGACGAGGAGGGCGAAGAGGAGCAGCGCGGCGCCGTGCAGGACGGCGACGAGCAGGACCGCGAGGGTGGCGCCGAGCGCGGTGCCGGGGGCCATGAGCAGCAGCCACAGCCGGGTGATCGGGTTGCCGCCGCGCGCGCCGGTGGAGGGGCGGCGGCGCTGGAGGAGGCGGGCGACGACGGTCGCCATCCAGTGGTTCCGCCACCGGCGCCAGGGCGCCCGCAGTCCGGCGCCGAGGACGCCCGACGTGTCGACCCACGACTGCCGTGCCCAGTACGAGGGGTGGGCGGGTTCGGCGTCGATGGGGATGACCCGCTGGTCGGAGCGGCCCGCGTCGAAGGGGCCGAGTTCGACGACGGCGGCCTTGGTGGCGGTGGCGAGCAGTTTCCAGAACGCGTTGCCGACGCAGACCAGGAGGGCCGTGACGGCCCAGAGCACGACGAGCAGGGTGAGGACCAGTTCGGTCAGTCGTCCGCCGTCCATGTGGTCACCTCCCGCCTTCGCGCGGCGGCCGGACGTCGCCCCAGCGGGGCTCCTGGGCCTTGTCGCTCTTCCGTCCGCCGAGGCGGCGGAAGAGCTGCTTCATCCCGCCGGCCGGCCGGCACCACTCCTCGAAGGCGGCCCGCCGCGAGGGCGCCTGCCGGGCGACGAGCTCGGCCGCCGCCCGTATCTGGTCGTCGGGGAGTCTGCGCACGACGGGCCGCAGCACGTCTTCGAGGAGGCCCGTGCGGGTCAGCTCCCACAGCGGGCCGACGTGGGCGTGGGAGTTCCAGACGACGTAGCAGTCGGCGAGCCGGTGCGGGGCGGCGAGGAAGTCGGTGAGGACGGGGGAGCGGGCCGCCTTGTCGTAGGCGTCGATGAGCGTGGGGTTGTTGCTCTCGGCGAAGGCCTTCAGTTCCTCGGCGGGCCGCTGGGGCCTGAGCAGCAG
Organism: Streptomyces sp. NPDC007863; assembly: GCF_040633895.1. Lineage (NCBI taxonomy): Bacteria > Bacillati > Actinomycetota > Actinomycetes > Kitasatosporales > Streptomycetaceae > Streptomyces > Streptomyces sp. NPDC007863. Next base: position 93,716 of record NZ_JBEYEI010000009.1, on the reverse strand, counting down.
CAACGCGAGGGCGTGCGCGGCCCGCGTCTGGACGGCGGGCCGGGCGTTGTGGGAGAGGCCGAGGACCCGGTGGACGAGGCCGCCGTGGGGGACGCTGGGGTCGCCGTCGGGGTGCTGGAGGGCGTGGACGAGGGCGAGCAGCTTCAGGTCGGCGACGACGGACCGGCCGAGCGCCTCGACGCCCTCGGCGAGGAGCCGTTTGGCGAGCAGCGGGGCGCCGTTGTCGGTCGCGGGCGCCTCGATGGCCGCGGCCACCAGGTCGTTCCAGGTGCCGGCGGCCTGGTGGAGGGCGGCCCCGTCGTCGAGGAGGGCGGTGGCCTCGGCGGCGGTCTGGGTGCGGTCGGGCCAGACGAGGGCCAGCGCGGTCCGCAGCACCATCGGCGGGGGCGGGGCGCCGTCGAGTCCGGCGGCCCGGAGGAGCTCGCGCAGGACCACGGTCCGGTTCTTCGTGCTGGGCTTGGGCTCCACCGCCGCCGCGCACAGGCGCAGATGAGCCCCGTCCCCGGGCCCGTCGAGCGGGAGCGGTACGGCGCGCAGCGCGCGGGCCACGGCCGTCGGATCGTCGGCGGCCCGGGTGTTCAGGAGGTCGAGGAAGCGGACGCGCAGCGATTCGGACCCGGCCAGGACGTCCGGCACGTCCCGTACGGAGTCGGGGCCGGCGCCGGCCCGGTCGAGGACCCGCCGGCCGAGCCGTTCGGCGAGCCCCGGCAGCAGGTCCTCGTGTTCGACGCCGAGCGCCCGCGCGGTGGCGAGGAGGCCGCTGACCCGCCGCAGCGGGGTGGTGGGGGTGGCGATCCCGGCACGGAGGGGTTCGCCGAGTTCGCCGGTGAGCCGGGTGCGGTACGGCTCCGGGAGCGCGCCGGGCGGCAGCGGCGGGGGCGTGGCGGCCCGGTCGTGGACGGCGGCGGCGACGAGCCGGGCGGTGACCGGGGCGGTGACGGCGAGCGGGACGGTGTCGCGGAAGGCGGCGAGCAGCCCGGCGAGGGCGTCGGGGGCGAGCGCGCCGGGCCGGCCCTCCTCGCAGACGGCCCGCAGGAAGGTCTCCAGGGCGGTCTCGTCCAGGGCGCGGGGGTGGGCGGCGGCCCACCGGGCGGCCTCGGCGACCGCGCCGGCCGGGACGGCGACGCCTCCGGCGAGCGCGAGCGCGGCGAGCGGCCCGGCGGCGAAGGGCCCGGCGTCCGGCAGGTCGCGGGCCGACTTGAAGAGGCCGTTGGCCCCGGCGGCCCAGACGGCGGCGGCGGTCAGCGCCCACACGTCGTCGGTGGCGGGCGGTTCGGCGCGCGGGTCGGAGCGGTCGTGGACGGCGTACCGGTGGGGCTGCCCGGTGACGGCCCGCGCGTCCTCGGGGCGGACCCCGACGACCTGCTGGCGGGCGTGCTGGGGCCGCCGGGTGTAGGTGGTGAAGGTGAGGTCGCGGGCCACGTCCCGGGGGAGGGCAGCGCAGGCGACGATCAGCCAGTGGGCGACGTCCCGGGTGTCCTGCTCGGCGATGACGACCTGCGGGGCCTGCGGGTCCTCGGCGAGGCGCCGCAGGTCGGCGAGGAGGGCGGCGAGCCGGGGTCCGGCGTCGGCGGCGAAGGCGGTGAGCGTGGTCCCGAGGCCGTGCGGAAGCCCCGGGGTGAGCCGTTCCAGGGGAGGCGGCGCGCCGCCCTCGGGCGAGCGGTCCGTCCACTCGGCGGCGCCCCACATGGCGATGGGCGGCAGGTCGTCGGGGAGCGGTTCGCCCGCGGGCACGAGCAGGGCGTGGGCGTGGAAGTTGCCCCAGCGGCCGCTGTAGTCGGCGCCGGTGTAGACGGTGCGGCTCAGCAGGCCGCTGCCGTCGGACAGCCGGGTGAAGCCGAACATCTCGGGGAACGCGCCGAGTTCGTCCTCGGTCGGCCGGGCCGGGGCGTCCCGGGGCGGCTCGTAGCCGACGAGCTGTTCGGCCTCGCGCAGCACCGCGTGCGGTACGCCGGGGCTGACGGCGGTGAAGCGGAAGCCGGAGCCGTCGGGTCCCGGGGGCGCCGAGGTGTAGTGCATCTGGAGGAGGCTCATGCGACCGGCACCCCCTTGCCGTTCTCGCGCGGCGGTTTGGCGACGGGCACGAGGCCGCGGCGGGCGAGCAGCCACAGGAGCGGGTCCTCGACCCGTACCGGCTGGGGGCCGGCGGCGGGCGCGTCGGCGGGGGAGTCGTCGGGTGGCGGCGCGCCGAGCGCGGAGATCCCGAAGAGCGACACGTCGGAGAAGTCGCGTTCGAGCTGGCGCCACAGCGAGCCGGAGCCCCAGCCCTCCAGGAGCGAGCGGGTCTCCTCGTGGACGGCGAGCCGGTCGGCGGGGTCGTAACGGCCGCCGGTGTGCGGGGCGTTGCCGAGCAGCGGGGAGTGCGGGTCGAGCAGGCCGCGCACGGTGTCGGTCTTGGTGACGGCGACGGCGAGCGGGGTGTCGACGCGGCCCCGGGAGCCGGCCCGCCCGTGCGAGCGGAGCTGGGTGGCGAGTTCGGCGGCGATCTGGAGGGCGGGCGTGTCCCGGGCGGGCACCGGCCCGCCGCGGTCGCCGACGGTGTCGCGGACGGCGCCGAGCTGGAGCGGGTCGACGAGCAGCACGATGCCGTCGGCGGCGCTCAGGTACTGGGTGTAGAGGTTCATCGCCTCGGCGGACTTGAGGTCCTCGCCTGCCGCGTCGAAGAAGACCAGCGCGGTGTGCCGGCTGCCGTCGCGGCCGAAGCCCTTGCGGGGCAGGCTCAGCCGGTACAGCAGCGGGTCGTTGAAGCCGGCGGCGGACGGGATGGTGGCGTCCGGGAGCCGCATCCGGTCGTACAGGTCCTCGGCCATCTCGCGGTCGCGCCGCTGGCTCTCGTCGCCCATGGCGGCGAGCGCCGCGCCGTACGCGTGCCCGACCCGGTGCCGCAGTTCGTTGACGAGCACGGACACGTAGGTGCTCTTGCCGGAGGCCTTGGCGCCGACCAGGGCGATGATCCGGCTGTCCTGTTCGCTGTAGTCGCTGGGCAGGTCGCTGTGGCAGTTGGCGCAGACCCGGACCGGGGTGGGCACCCCGCAGTGCGGGCACTCGGCGCGCGGCCCGGGCCCGCGCAGCCCGCCGAGGCTGCGCGGCGGGGAGAAGACCGGTCCCCGCATGTACGCGGCGGGGGCGCGGGTCGAGCCGGTGAAGCCCGCCCACACGTCGTCCCGTTCGGGGTCGCAGGGCGTGCCGCCGCGCAGCCCGGTCCGCGCCATCAGGCAGCGGTAGGGCAGCCGGGCGGCCTGTGTGCGGTGAAAGCAGTAGGGGCAGATCACCGTCGTCATGTCAGCGCACCACCAGGGTCGTGAGGGCGGGTTCTTCGAGGCGTACGGCTCCGGCCCCGTCGCCCAGCAGGAACGCGCGGAGCGCGTACGGCGGGCGGGACAGGTCCGGGACCGGCGGGAGTCCGAGGGTCTGGAGCGGGGCGCGGGCGAGCGCCGCGCCGTCGATCCTGAGCAGGACGGTGCCGTCCTCGGCGTGCCGGGGCCGCACCGTGGCCTGGTGGACGAGGACGAGTTCGGGCAGCGGCACGGCCGGGTCGTGCCCGTCGGCGCTCACCTCGACGGCGTACGGCACGCGCCGTCCGAGGCCGCGCCGCCGGGTCAGCAGCCGGTAGCGCACCACGGCCTCCCCGGGCACGTCCACGCCGACGGGCGCGCGGCGCACGCCGACGACGGCGCCCCCGGTCCCGGCCCCGTCCTCGGGCACGTGCGGCCGGAGCGTGACGCGGGAGGGCCCGGGCCCGAGGGGCAGCCGCAGCCCCTCGCGGACGTAGGCGCTGCGGCTGATCCGCAGGTCGCCGCCGGGCCAGGCGGCGGTCACGGCGCCCGCCCCGGACGGCCAGTCGAAGAGGAGCCGCACCTGCCCGCCGGGCTCCCGCGCGGCCCGGGGCGCGCCGACCGGCCCCGGCACGTCGAGCCGCACCCCGGGCCCGGCGAGCGCCCGCTCGCCGAGCACGGTGACGGCGCTGACGAGTCCGGCGAAGGCGGTGTCCGGCACGGTGTGGCCGGGCGCGCCGTAGCGGGCCCAGGACAGCGGGGCGGGCAGCGCGTCGGCGCGGAGTTCGGTGCCGGGCGCGGGCGCGGTCCCCCCGGGCCAGACCACGAGCCGCACCTCGGCGCCCTCCGCGCCCTGCCCGGTGAACCGCACGCCTTCCTCGGGTCCGGCGTCGGCGGCGAGCGCGGTGAGCGGCCGGGGCCAGGGGTGGACGGTGACGGTCCGCAGCACCCCCGGGGCGTCCACCGTCCCCTCGGTCGGCGACGGGTGGCGTGCCGTCAGAACCACCTGGTAGGCGCCTGGTTCGAGACCCGTGAAGACGTGTTCCTCGGCGTGGTCGGCGGTGTGCCGGAGAGTGCGGGCGCCGGGCCCGGTCAGGGTGAGGACGGTGGCGGTGGCGGTGCGGGGGCGCCGCCAGCGGACGGCGATCCGGGCGGGCCCGTCCTCCACGACGGCCTCCTCGGCGTCGGGTGCCACGAGCAGCGGGTGCGAGACGAGCGGGACCCCGGTCGGCCTGCCGTCCTCCACGGGGAAGGCGGCGTACCGCACGCGGAGTCCGACCGGCGGGTCGGCGTCGACGGCGGTGGAGGCCGTTCCGCCGGTGCCGGGCACGGGCGTCGCGCGGTCCAGGCCGGGTGCGTCGCGCAGCACCCGCCAGCGGACGCCGGGCCGGGTCGGCCAGGCGAGCGCCACCCGGCCGCCCTCGACGGGCCGGGTGGTCAGCGGGGCGCCGGCGGAGGCGGGTACGGCTCCGAGCCGGATGAGGCCGCGCACGGCCGCGTCGTCGTCGGAGGCGACGGCGAGGACCCGCAGATAGCCGGCCTCGGCCCGGGAGGGGTCGGCCGGGGCGGCGGACCCGGCCGCGGCGAGGTCCCGGTCGCAGCGGTCGAGGCGCCGCCGCAGCCGCGCGTCGAGGGCGCCGAGCCACGGGTCGGCGCGCAGGACGTCGGGCCCGAGGGCGGTGACGGCGTGGGCGCAGGCCCGCAGCCGCCGCCGCGACCAGAGCGGGGCGAGGGCCTCGGCGGCGGTCCGCTGCCGGTCGTCGAGGCCGGGCAGGGTGCGGGACGCCTTGGCGAGGAGGGCGAGTTCGGCGGGGTCGAGTCCGAGGCCGTCGGCGCCCTGCCGGGCGAGGGGGAGGAGCTGGTAGAGGAGGACGCGGCGGAGCAGTGCCGGGTCCTGCCGGCGTATCGCGGCGAGCAGTCGCAGCACGGGCGCGTGCGCGGGCCGCGCGTCGGCGCGGTCGAGCAGCGCGGCCTCGTCGACGAGCCGCCGCCGGCGGGGCGTGCACAGGGCGACCCCGTCCAGGACGGAGACGAACGCACTGCCGTCGGCGCGCTCCTGAGGATCCGTCAGAGCCTCTCCCGCGTACCGTAACCCCGCCGCCCGCTGCCCCTCCGTCAGCTTCCCGTACTCGGGTGCGAGCGGTGCGAGGGGTAAGGGACCCAGGGCGCCGGGCAGGCCCAGCCGTTCACCGAACCCCCGTCGCATCCCCCGTCCCTTGCGCTCGTGCGGTTCACAGGGGCTTTATCTCAGCAGAAGAAACGCCCGCGCGCAGGCCCTTTGCGCAGATCACCCACGGTGCCGAGACGGCTGCGGAGGGTGCGGAAGGCGGGGTGGGGGCGGGGCGGAGGCGGGAGATTGGCCCAGAGGAACGTTTCGGCAATGGCCCACACGGGCGGGCCGCTCCTCCGTCACGCTGTCCCCATGACCCTCGACGCAGCACAGCGCCCCCTCGCCTCTCCGCCCGCCCCTGTGGACACCCGCACCCGGGTCGACTTCTGGTTCGACCCCGCCTGCCCCTTCGCGTGGATCACCTCCCGCTGGATCCTGGAGGTCGAGCGGCTCCGGGACCTCGACGTCCGCTTCCACGTGATGAGCCTGTACCTCCACAACGAGGGAAACGAACTGCCCGACTGGTACCGGGACCTGGTGGACCGCTCCATCGGCCCGGTCCGGGTCGCGGCCGCCGCGGCCGGGCTGCGCGGCGACGGGATCCTGCGCGACCTGTACACCGCGTACGGCACCCGCATCCACCAGGACGGGGACAAGGACTTCGACCGCGTGACCGCCGAGGCGCTCGCCATGCTCGGCCTCCCCGCCGAACTGGCCGGGGCCGCGCGCTCCGACGCGTACGACGAGGCCCTCCGCCGCAGCCACGACGCCGGTACGGACCCGGCCACCGGCGCCTACGTCGGCACCCCCACCCTCCACCTCGACGGCGTCCCCTTCTTCGGCCCGGTCCTGAGCGCGATCCCCCGGGGCGAGGAGGCCGCCGAACTCTTCGACGCGGTCCGCGTCCTGGCCCGAAGCCCCCACTTCTTCGAGCTGAAGCGCGAGCGCACGGGCGGCCTCGACTTCACCTGAGGAGGGAACCGGGAAGAAGCCGGGAGGGGGCCGGGAAGGAACCGCCCGCCCCGTCCGTTCCGTCCTGCCGTAGAGGTTCTTCCGCATCGAGGTTCGAGGAGATCCATGGCCGACACCGTCGACTCGCTGGCCGCCCACGCGCACGACCTGCTGGTGGCGTTGATCACCGAGGGGCCCTCCGCGGGCGCCCCGGCCGGGTTCCACGACGTCGTCGCGCGGAGTGCGGCGCTCGGGCCGGACGGCGCGTGGCTCGCCGCCACCGGGCACGCGGCGCTCGCCATGCTGGCGCTCGCGCGGGGCCGGGCGGACGAGACGGTGTCGCACCTCGACGCCGCCGTGACGGCCGGCTTCAACGACTGCGTGATGCTGCACGCCGACCCGCTGCGCCCGCTGCACGGCGACCCCCGCTTCCACGCGCTGTACCAGCGGATGCGGATCACCCAGGGCGACCTCGACGAACTCCTGTGGCTGCACCAGGAGATGGGGATCATGGCGCGGGAGGCGCAGACGGCGGCCGTCGACAACGTCGGCCGCCTCGACACCGGGGTGTCACCGCTGCCGAGGGCGCCGCTGCCGACGCGCGTCCCGCACACCGCCGGCGTCTGGACCACCCGCATCGACTTCCTCTCCACCCAGGCCGCGCTCCAACAGGCCGCCCTGAAGGCCGAGTTCCAGCGCAGCTCCGGGAACACCTCGCTCGGCCTCATCGACGACACCTGGGACTACGACCGCGCCCGGCGGGACGCCTGGGACGCGGACGAGGTGGACACCCGCCGTCAGCGGGAGGCAGAGGCCCGGGCGTTCGTCGAACGCCCGGGCGCCGGAGCCGTCCTCCTGCCCTGCCCGCCGCTGGGCTCGATCGCCTACCCGGGCTGACACCCGGCCGGACCCGCGCCCGAGGCGACTCAGGCGCGGGTCAGGCACTCCTCGTCGAGCCCGTCGAGGACGAAGCCGTTCACGAACCGGACGCGGTACGTGACCCGCGCCCCGGCCCCGGCCCCCGCCCCGGCGGCGCCGGAGCCGCCCTGCCGGACGATCCGCTCGCGGAGATCGTCGACCAGATGCCCCGTGAAGCCCGTGAACTGGCTGCCCCGCACGGTCCGGTCGAACTCCGCGAGCGCCGCCTGGACGGCGGCCGAAGCCCCGCCCCCGCTCTCCTTCGCCACGTGCGTGACCAGACCCTCCAGCCCCTCGGCCAGGAACAGCGGACCGGACAGACTGCCCCGCCCCGCGCTCCCGTCCCCGGTGACCTGGACGTCCCTGGTCAGCCTCACCATCGCGCCGGTCTCGTACGTCATCGCGTACCCCCTCGTATCGGCCTCGGTCGTGACCACGGCCAGCGTAGGCCGGAGCGGGCGCCCACGGGGCGGGCTTCACCGCCCTCCCGTACAGTGCGGTGACGAACGACGGGGCGGGGGAGACCGGATGACGCGCACGGGACGGCAGTGGGTCGAGGGCTGGGCCGTCGCCCGGAGGCTCCCCAGGCCGGTGGACGTGCCCTGGGGACTGCGGATCGACGTCGGGCAGCCGGCCCAGACCGTCCGCCACGTCCTGCTCGACACGGACGCCGCCACCGCCCGCGACCTCGTCGCCTCGATCGCCGAACCCACCACGTGCGTCAAGGCGTTCCTGCCCCTGGACGCCATGCGGCCCTGGTTCCCGCCGGCTTGGGAACCCGTCGACCCCTGCTTCCTGATGGCCGTCGACCTGCGCCCCTCGCCCGCGCGCACACCGGACGGCTACACGGCCGCCGTCGAGACCGCCGACGGCGTCGTCTCCGTACGCGTCGAGACCGCCGACGGGGACCTCGCCGCGTCCGGCCTCGCCGGCCTGACCGGCACCGCCTGCGTCTACGACCAGATCGTCACCGAGCAGGCCCACCAGCGCCGTGGCCTCGGCACGGTCGTGATGGGCCTCCTCACCGACGCGGCCCTCGCCGCCGGCGCCACCGAGGGCGTCCTCGGCGCGACCGTCCCGGGCCGGGCGCTCTACGAGACGCTCGGCTGGAAGGTCCTCGCGCCCCTCAACGGCTTCGTGTACCGGCCCGCCGCCTGACGGACCTCAGTGGACGGAGAACCCGCCGTCCACGAAGAGCGAGTGGCCCGTCACGTACGCCGACGCCGGGCTCGCCAGGAAGACGGCCGCGCCCGCGAAGTCCTCGGCGAGACCGTTGCGGCCCACCATCGTCCGCTCGGCCAGCGCCGCGACCTTCTCCGGGTCGGAGGAGAGACGCGCGTTGAGCGGCGTCATCACGAAGCCCGGCACCAGGGTGTTGGCGGTGACCCCGTACGACGACCAGGCCTCGGCCTGCGAACGGGCCAGCGACTCCAGCGCGCCCTTGGACACCCCGTACGCCCCGCTCTGCACGAACGCCCGGTGCGCCTGCTGCGAGGTGACGTGGATGATCCGCCCGTAGCCCCGCTCGGCCATCCCGGGCCCGAACCGCTGCCCGAGGAGGAACGGCGCCTCCAGGTTCACGGTCATCGTCGTGTCCCACACCTCCTCGCCCAGCTCCCCGAAGGGCGGACGGAGGTTGATCCCGGCGGAGTTGACCAGGATGTCCGGCTCCCCGAACACCTCGGCCGCCGCGTCGGCGCCCGCCCTGATCCCCTCCCGCGTGCTCAGGTCCGCGCTCACCCACGCCGCCCGGCACCCGTCGGCCGTCAGCTCCTCGACGGTCGCGACCAGCTCCGCCTCCTTGCGCGCCAGCACCACCACGCTCGCCCCCGCCCGGGCCAGCGCCCCGGCGATCGCCCGCCCGATCCCGGAACTCCCTCCGGTCACGAGCGCGGTGCGGCCTGCGAGCGAGAAGAGGCCGGAGAGGTACGGGGAGGCGGGTTCGTTGGTCATGCCATGCATCCTGGCACACGGCGAAGCCCGGCGCCGGGGGCGTCGGCGCCGGGCCTCGTGGGCGGTGCGGCGGTCAGCCGAGCTGCGCGACGAACGCCGTCCAGGCACCCGACGCCACCGCGAACTGCGGCCCGTCCGGGACCTTGGAGTCACGGACGTGAACGGTGGAGGGGCAGGTGGCTACCTCGACGCAGTTGTCGCCGTCGCCACTGCTGTAGCTGGACTTGTGCCAGGAGAGGGCGACCTCGACGCAGTTGTCGCCGCTGCCGCTGCTGTAGCTGCTCTTGAACCAGGCCAGGTGAGTGGTGCTCATAGTGCTCCTCGGATCTCCCGCAACAGGCCCACGGATGCCTCGACAGACAGAGCCTGTGCCCGCATCCTGGCATACCGCTGCTGGAGGATGCTGACCACTTTGGAGTCGGAGAACAGCTGGCCGGTCTCCTGGCCTTCACAGTAGGCGTACCAAGTGTTCTCCTCGGTTTCCAGAAGGCAGAGGGGGCCGCCGATCCCCGCGTGATACCCACGCGACTGCGGCATGATCTGGATGTCGATGTTGCGGCGCTTGCCCAAGTCGAGAATGCGATCCATTTGCTCGCGCATGACGTCCGCGTCGGCCACCTGGCGGCGCAGGGCGTGCTCCTCGATGATGAAGCTGTAGATCGTCTCCGGCCGTTCCGTGAGGATGCGCGCCCGCTCCATGCGGGTGACCAGGTTCGACTCGATCTTGTCGTCGCTCATCGCCGGAAGCTGCTCCTCGAAGAGCGTCCGGGCGTAGGAGGGTGTCTGCAACAGGCCCGGCACCATTCGGGTCTCGAAGGTGTACAGCGTCACCGCGAGCGGCTCCAGCTCCGCCCACTCCTCGAACCACTTCGCCAACCCCGCCTTGCGGGTCAGGTGCTTCGCCGCCGCCCTGAGCACCCCGAACGCGTCCAGCACCTCCTCCGCCTTGTCCACGAACTTCATGGACGGCACGCGCCGGCCCTGCTCGATCGACGCGACCATGGGGACCGAGTACCCCACCTTCGGCGCGAACTGTTCCTGTGTCAGGCCCGCCCGTTTGCGGAAGGCCTTGAGTACTTCTCCGAAGGCCTTCAGACTCTCTGACGTCTCCGGTGCGCTTCCCTTGGGAACGTCGTCCGCCACCCCGCCACCTCCCGCACAGTGTGCTCGCGTAGTACGCGTCCAGGTTCACGGACTGTGACCGGTACAGTCCAGCGAGTGGACCCGTACAAGCGCAGCGTACGAGTCGGGTAGCTGGTAACTCGCCATGATCGAAGCGAAATTGGCCACATGACGACCCCACTGGCGCGCAAACGACCCGTCACCGTACGTATGTTCGCGCAGCGCTTCAGCTCGACCCCGCGCGGTGCGCGTCTCGCCCGCAGGCTGGCCCTTCACGAACTGCACCAGTGGGGCGTCGCGTACGACTCCGAGCTGTCCGACACGGCCGGGCTGCTCGTCGCCGAGCTCGCCGCGAACGCGGTGACGCACGGCCGCGTGCCCGGGCGCGAGTGCGAGCTGGGGCTGCTGTACGCGCCCGGGCTGCATCTGCGGATCGACGTCACCGACGCCCGGGGCGAGCGGCGGCCCGACCCCGCCGCGTCGCCGGGGCCGCTGGACGAGGGCGGCCGTGGGCTGCTGCTCGTCGGGGCGCTGGCGACGCGGTGGGAGGTGCTCGACCGCGTACCGGTCGGGAAGACGGTACGGGCCGAGCTGGACCTCTAGGCGGTGGCGGGCTCGTAGCCCGCCGGGCGGGTGGCGAAGGTGCCCCGGCCCTGGGTGCGGCCGCGCAGGCGGGTCGCGTAGCCGAAGAGCTCGGCCAGCGGGACCGTCGCCGTCACCACCGACGTACCGCCCCTGACCTGCGAGTCCGTGACCCGGCCCCGGCGGGCCGCGAGGTCGCCGAGGACCGCGCCGACGGACTCGGCGGGGACGGTGACCGTCACTTCGGCCACCGGCTCCAGGAGCGCCATCACGCTCGCGCGCAGCGCCTCCCGCAGGGCCGTCCGGCCCGCCGTGCGGAAGGCGAGCTCGGAGGAGTCCTTCGGGTGCGTGGCACCGTCGGTGAGCGTGACGCGGAGGCCCGTGACCTGGTGGCCGCCGAGGGGACCCTCGGCGAGGGCGTCACGGCAGCCGGCCTCGACCGCGCGGACGTACTCCTGCGGGACCCGCCCGCCCGTCACCGTCGACGCGAACACGAACTCCTCCTCTCCCTCGCTTCCGTCCAGCGGCCGGACGTCGATGACGACGTGGGCGAACTGGCCCGCGCCGCCGTCCTGTTTGACGTGCCGGTGGAGCAGGCCGGTGACGCCCTTCACCACCGTCTCGCGGTACGCGACCTGCGGGCGGCCGACCGTGACCTCCAGGTCACGGTCGCGCCGCAGCCGCTCCACCGCGACCTCCAGGTGCAGCTCGCCGAGGCCCGACAGGACGGTCTGGCCCGTCTCCGGGTCGGTCCGCACCACCAGCGACGGGTCCTCCTCGGCGAGCCGGGCGAGCCCGGCGGCCAGGCGGCCGGTGTCGGTGCTCCGGCGGGCCTCCACCGCCATGGAGACCACCGGGGCGGCCGGTACCGGCGGTTCGAGGACGACCGGCGCGTCCGGGACGCACAGGGTGGCGCCCGCTCGGACGGTCTTCGGGCCGACGACGGCGACGATGTCACCGGCGACGGCGAGGGAGACCTCGGCCGTGCGGTCGGCCTGCACGCGCAGCACGCGCGAGATCCGCTCCGTGCGCCCGGTGGCGGTGTCGAGCACGGTGGCTCCCTTCGTGAGGACGCCCGCGTAGACCCTGACGTAGGTCATGCGGCCGGTCGGGGCCGCGTGCACCTTGAAGGCGAGCGCGACCAGCGGCGCGTGCGGGTCGGCCGCCCGCTCGCCGCCGCCGACCGGGGGCCGGTCGGTGGGGGCGGGCAGGTAGGCGACGATCGCGTCCAGGAGCGGTTCGACCCCCCGGTCGCGGTACGCGGAGCCGCACAGGACGACGACGGCCGTGCCGGCCAACGTGAGGGCCCGCAGCGCCCGTTCGAGGGTCCCGTCGGAGAGGGACTCGTCCGCGCAGAACTCCTCCAGGGCCTCGGGGTGCAGCTCCGCCACGGCCTCGTCGAGGGCGCGTCGGCGGCGTACCGCCTCGTCCTTCAGCCGGGCCGGAACCTGGGTCTCCTCGCGACCGCCGCCGCCGTCCCACACGTACGCCCGCATCCGGACGAGGTCCACGACGCCGCGGAAGCCGTCCTCCCGCCCGATGGGCAGCTGGACGGGGAGCGCGACGGCGCCGAGGCGGGAGCGGATCGAGGCGACGGCCGCGTCGAGGTCGGCGCCCGCCCGGTCCATCTTGTTGACGAACGCGATCCGGGGCACGCCGTGCCGGTCGGCCTGGCGCCACACCGTCTCGCTCTGCGGCTCGACGCCCGCGACCGCGTCGAAGACGGCGACGGCGCCGTCGAGGACGCGCAGCGCGCGCTCGACCTCGTCGGAGAAGTCGACGTGGCCGGGCGTGTCGATGAGGGCGAGCCGGTGGCCGTCCCAGTCACAGCCGACCGCGGCGGCGGAGATCGTGATGCCGCGCTCCCGCTCCTGCGGGTCGAAGTCGGTGACGGTGGTGCCGTCGTGGACCTCGCCCTGCTTGTGGACGGCGCCGGTCAGGAAGAGGATCCGCTCGGTGACGGTCGTCTTGCCGGCGTCGACGTGGGCGAGGATGCCGAGGTTGCGGACGCGGGGGTTCGGGAAAACGCGCACGGTGACGTGCCTTTCGCTGCTGTGGGATCACAGGACAGCGCGATGACCGCTCCTACGGAGGCGTACGGGTACGGGTCCGTGGGGCACGGGTCTGCGGTGACGGGCGCGCAGCCGTCACCGGCAGGCGGAAGAGGCGAGGATCACGTCGAAGCGGCGGGCACGGGCAGCCGACGGGTGACTGCGCACGGCCGGCTCCCCTCGGTCGACATGATCGGGCACGGCGCACCGGGCGGCGGGCCGTGCCGCGAGTCTAGGGAGCGGCGCGGCCCGGGCGACAGCGAATTAGCCGGCGGGCTGGAGGAGGTCCCAGCGGTTGCCGTACAGGTCCTCGAAGACGGCGACGGAGCCGTACGGCTCGTGGCGGGGCTCCTCCAGGAACTTCACCCCGGCGGCCGTCATCCGCTCGTGGTCGCGGGCGAAGTCGTCGGTGTGGAGGAAGAAGCCGACCCGGCCGCCGGTCTGGTTGCCGACGGAGGCCTCCTCTTCGTCGTTCTTGGCCCGGGCGAGGAGCAGCCCGGCGTTGCCGAGCCCGCCGACGCCGGCCGCGCCGGCCGGACGGACGACGACCCAGCGGGTGCCGTTGCCCCGGTCGGTGTCCTCGACCAGCTCGAAGCCGAGGGCGTCGGTGTAGAAGGCGATGGCCTCGTCGTAGTCACGGACGACGAGGGTGACGAGTGCGATGGACGGCATTACCCCAACGTAATACGCGGAAAGCACGGCAACCCACCCGCACGGACCCGCGTCGCGGCCGCCCCGACCCTCGACCCGAGGAGGGTCCGTACGAGGGTCGGGGGAGGGACACCCCGAGGGTCCCCGGGGGTCCCGGCCGAGGGTCCGGGGCACGGCCGGGGGCACGGCCGGGGGCTGGGAGAATCGGCCGCATGGACGTGCGGGAGTTCGAGGAGCTGGTCGGGCGGGCGCGGGAGCTCGCCGCCGGGGGGCGGCGGCGGGTCCTGGGGGTCGCCGGGCCGCCCGGGGCCGGGAAGTCGACGCTCGCCGGACGGCTCGTCGAGCGGCTCGACGGGCTCGCCGTCCTCGTCCCCATGGACGGCTTCCACCTCGCCGGGGCCGAACTGGCGCGGCTCGGGTGGGCGGACCGCAAGGGCGCGCCCGACACCTTCGACGCCGCCGGGTACGCCGCCCTCCTCGCCCGGCTGCGCGCCCCCGAGCCCGGGACCGTCGTCTACGCGCCCGCCTTCGACCGGGCCCTGGAGGAGCCGGTCGCCGGCTCGGTCCCGGTACCGCCCGGGACCCCGCTCGTCGTCACCGAGGGCAACTACCTCCTCCACGACGCCGGGGGATGGGCCGCGGTCCGGCCGCTCCTCGACGAGGTCTGGTACGCCGAGCTGCCCGACGCCGTCCGCGTGCCCCGGCTCGTCGACCGCCACGTCGCCTTCGGCCGCACCCGCGCCGAGGCCGAGGCCTGGGTGCACCGCTCCGACGAGGCCAACGCCCGGCTGGTCGCACGCAACCGCCACCGCGCCGACCGCGTGGTGAACATGGGGCCGTGACGGCCCCGGAGAACACAGCAGGGGGAGATGTGAGCGAAGTCCTCTACGGCGAGAAGTCGTGGAACCCATTGGCCCGAACGGTCGAACTGACCGAGGAGGGGCTGCGGCGCGGCGGCCGCCTCACCCCGCACGGCGAGCTGAACCTGGCCGCGACGGCCGAGGCGTACCTGCGCGGGCAGTGGCTCGGCGGCGGCGGGTCCGAGCGTTCGCTCGACCGGCTCGACGACGGTCCCGGCGTCGTCCCGGTCGTCCGCGTCACCGGCACCACCACCCCGCTCAAGGTGCGGCGCACCGCCGCCTTCGCCCACGAGCTGGGGCGGCTCGCGGTCCGGCTCTGCGGCGGACCCGAGCGGGTCGCCGAGCTCGCCGGGCGGGCCCGGACCGAGGGCGTACCGCTGTGGATGGCCCGCCGCACCGCGCCCGGACCCCACGGCGACGTCACCGTCGCCGTCGACCGGCGGCTCGTCCGCGTCGACGTCTGGGGCCCGTACGCCCCCGCCGTCCGCATCCGGGCGCCGTACGGCTTCCACCCGGCCGAGCCCCACCCGTCCCGCGGCCTCGTCCTCACCGTCGGCGAGGCGACGGCCGAGCTCCGCCTCACCCACAAGAAGCTGCGCAAGTCCAAGAGCGTGGTGGAGGCCGAGTTCACCGGCGGCTCCCCGGGGACCGGACGGCTCTGGGAGCTGCGCCGGTACGGCCCCACCAGCTCCTGGCTGCTCCGGGACGGCACCCGCGTCGCCCTCCTCGCCCGCCCGCCGCGCCGCCGCACGCCCACCGGCCCCGAGCCGCTCCTGCTCCCCCTCGCGCCGGTCGCCCACGAGACGTCCGACCCGCTGGACGCGGTCATGGCCCACGCCTTCGCCACCGCCTTCGGCCTCGGCGACACCACCGGGCTCGCCCGCTTTCCCGCCCAGTGGCGCATGCGGGAGGGGTTCGAGCCCGCCGCCGTGGACGCCGACTGGCTCCGCCCCTGGTTCAGCAACCTCGGCACCTCCAGCGCCGACAACGAACCCGGCGGCGGCGACGGCTGGGGCTCCGACGGCGGCGACGCCGGAGACTCCGGCGGGGGAGACGGCGGCGGGGACAGCGGCGGTGGCGGCGGCGACGGCGGTGGCGGTGGCGGCGGCGGCGACTGAGCCCCGGAGACCGGCCCGGGAGTCCGGCCCGGGAGTCCGGCCCGGGAGTCCGGGCCCGGGAGACCGGGCCCCGGCCGGGCCTCTGAGTAGGGTGGCCGCATGAACGACGACAACGGCTGGGAGGGGCGGGTCGCCGCCCTCTGGGAGCGGATCGACGACCTCGGCGGCGAGGAGTTCCGGGAGCGGATCGCCGCGCTCGCCGCCGAGCGGGGCGACGAGGACGCCGCCGCCCTCTTCGAGGCCGGTGCCGCCCACGACTCCACCGGGCAGCCCGTCGAAGCCGTCCGGCACTACACGCGCGCCCTGGAACTCGGGCTGACCGGCCTGCGGCGCCGCCGGGCCGTCATCCAGCTCGCCAGCAGCCTGCGCAACCTCGGGCGGCCCGACCGCGCCGTCGAGCTGCTCACCGACGAGCGGGCCCTGCCCGCCGAGCGGCTCGACGCCGACGAGCTGGCCCTCGCCCCGGCCGTCGACGCCTTCCTCGCGCTCGCGCTCGCCGACACCGGCCGCGACCGGGAGGCCGCCGCGCTGGCCCTCGGCGCCCTCGCGCCCCTGCTGCCCCGCTACAACCGCTCCCTCGCCCACTACGCCCGCGACCTCCTCAAGGCCCCCTACGGCTCCTGACGGCTCCTGACGGCTCCGGGTCGGCGAGTTCGGCGGGCGGCCGGTGACCGCCCCGCCGCACTCGCTACGCTGAACGCGACGTCGACGGAAGGCGGGCTGGCGTGGGGTGGCTGCGCAGGAAACCGAAGCGGGACGGCGAGGACGCGCCCCGGGACCCGGAGTTCGCGTACTTCTCCCAGCGGGAGGCCGCGCTCTTCCGCGCCACCGTCCGCGAGGCCTTCGCCGAACTCGGCCTGGAGGTCACGGTCTACGCCTCCTCCGTCCAGGACGACAAGCAGCGCCGCTTCGGCCTCGGCAACCTCGCCGCCGTCTGCCACCGCGACCGCCGGGGGCCCCGCGTCTGGCCCGACCTGATCCGCCGGCACGTCACCCTCGTGGTGCGGACCCTCGACGGCCCCTCGGCCCTCGACACGCTGCCGCCCGAGCAGATCCGCGCCCAGCTCTACCCCCGGGTCGTCAACGGCGAGGGCATCGACCCCGGCGCCTTCGGCTACGCCAGGACCCTCGCCCCGGGCCTGTACGAGGTCCTCGCGCTCGACCTGCCGGAGAGCGTCATGATGCTCACCGACGAGGCCCTCGACCGGCTCGGCGACCCGGCCCAGCTGCGCGCCCGCGCCCTGAAGAACCTGCGCGGGCTGCCCGTCGAGGAGCACGAGACCGTCCGGGACGCCGACGGGATGTCCTTCGAGGTCGTCGTCGGCGACTCCTTCTACACCGCGAGCCGCGTCCTCGACCTCGACGCCCTCGCCCAGCGGGTCACCGGCCTGCCGCTCGGCGAGCACGGCGCCCTGGTCGCCGTGCCCTTCCGCCACCAGATCGCCTTCCACCCCATCCGGGACACCTCGATCATCCCGGCGCTCGGCGCCATGGCCTCCTTCGCCGCCTCCGAGTACGAGGACACCCCGGGCGCCATCAGCCCGTACGTCTTCTGGTGGCGGGGCGGCACGCTCACCCAGCTCAGCGAGCACGACGAGGAGCACGGCGAGCTGCGGATCGTCGTCGGCGACGACTTCCAGGACCTCCTCGAACGGCTCATCGCCCAGGGCCCCGGCCCGCGCTGACGGGCCCCGGCCCGGTCGCGGCGGCGGTGGGGGGCGGGCAGGATGCTGGAGGACGCCTCGCCGCCGGGCGCGCGGCCGTCCGGCCGGCCTCGCCCCGCCCCGACCGCCCTACCGGCCCCGACCGCCCGACAGGCCCAGACCGCCCGTCCCCGCCGACCGCACCCGCGCCGCCGCCGCGAAGGAGCCCCCATGCCGACGAACCCCTCCGCCGACGCAGTCGGTGACGCCCCGACGCCGTTCACCGCCGACGACTACCGGGCCCGGATGGACCGCGCGGCCGCCTCCGCCGCCGACGCCGGGCTCGCCGGGGTGCTCGTCGCCCCCGGCCCCGACCTCGTCTACCTCACCGGCTACCAGCCCACCGCGATCACCGAACGGCTCACCGTCCTCGTCATCGCCCCCGGCCAGGACCCGGTGCTCGTCGTCCCCACCCTGGAGGCGCCCGACGCGGAGAAGTCCGTCGGGGCGCCCGCGCTCACCCTCCGCGACTGGACCGACGGCAAGGACCCGTACGCCGTCACCGCCCCGCTCCTCGACGTCGACGGGCGCTTCGGCGTCAGCGACAACGCCTGGGCCATGCACCTCCTCGGCCTCCAGCAGGCCCTCCCCGGCACCTCGTACGTCTCCCTCACCGAGGCCCTGCCGATGCTGCGGGCCGTGAAGGACGCCCACGAGCTGGACCGGATCGCGGCCGCCGGGGCCGCCGCCGACCGGGCGTACGGGGAGATCCTCAAGGTGCGGTTCGCGGGCCGCCGCGAGACCGAGGTCGCCGCCGACCTCGCCCGGCTGCTCCTGGACTTCGGCCACTCCCAGGTCGACTTCACCGTCGTCGGCTCCGGACCCAACGGCGCCAACCCGCACCACGAGGCCGGCGAGCGGGTCATCGAACGCGGCGACATGGTCGTCCTCGACTTCGGCGGGCTCAAGCACGGCTACGGCTCCGACACCACCCGCACCGTGCACGTCGGCGAACCCACCGACGAGGAGCGCCGGGTCCACGACCTGGTCCGCGAGGCCCAGCAGGCCGGCTTCGAGGCCGTGAAGGACGGCATCGCCTGCCAGGACGTCGACCGCGCCGCCCGCAAGGTCATCACGGACGCCGGCTACGGCGAGTACTTCATCCACCGCACCGGCCACGGCATCGGCGTCACCACCCACGAGCCGCCCTACATGATCGAGGGCGAGCAGCGGCCGGTCGTCCCCGGCATGTGCTTCTCCATCGAACCGGGCGTGTACCTCCCCGGCCGCTTCGGCGTCCGCATCGAGGACATCGTGACGATGACCGAGGAGGGCACCGGCCGCCGCTTCAACGCCACCCCGCACGAGATGGCGATCGTCGAGTAGCGGCGACCGGGGCCCGTGTGCCTCAGGGCACCAGCGGGTGCTCCGGGGCCAGCGCCGCCGCGATCCGGCCGGCGACCACCTGGGCCATGTTCCCGTAGGCGGTCGTCGCCGTCTTCGTCGCCGAGACCGCGATCGAGAGCCGCTCCGACGGCAGGTACGCCTGGAGCGCCGCGTAGCCGGAGAAGGACGGGTTCTGGAGCAGCCAGCCGCCGGAGACGATCACCCCGAGCCCGAAGTGGCGCTCCGGGGTCTGCTTGAGGCAGATCGTGGCGGGGCAGGTCTTCGTCGGCGTGCCGAGCCCGACCGTCCCGGGATCCAGCAGGATCCGGTACGAGCGCGGGCTGATCAGTTCGCCGCTGCCGATGCCCTGCGCCGAGCGGGCCATGTCGCAGACGGTGCTGGTGATGACGGCGCCGGGGCCGGTGGTCCAGGAGGGGTTCCAGAAGGTGGACTCCTCGTAGAGGCCCCGGTCGGAGGTGAAGGCGTGCAGCGCCGGGGCGGGGATCTCGGGCGTGAAGGAGTTCCGGGTCGCGTGGAGCCCCAGCGGGCCGGTCACCAGCTCCCGCACCAGGTGGTCGATGCGGGTGCCGGTGATCCGCTCCATGGCCCGGATCAGCAGCAGGTAGTTGGCGTGCGAGTAGCTCCAGTTGGTGCCCGGGGCGTACCAGAAGTCGTGGGAGAAGGGGAAGGCGAGGAGCTCGTCGGGGGTCCACGCCTTGAAGGGGTGCGGGGACAGCTCGGCGCCGAACGCCGGGTCGGTGACGTAGTCGTGCAGGCCCGAGGTGTTGTTCGCCAGCATCCGCAGGGTGATCTCGCGGGCCCTCGGGACCTCCGGCAGCCAGCGCTCCACCGTGTCGTCGAGCCCGACGCGGCGCTGCTCGACCAGCCGCAGCAGGGCCGTCCCGATGTGGGCGAAGGCCACGGAGCCGGCCCGGAAGCGCATGTCCGGCTCGGCCGGGACGCCGGTCATCGACTCGCCGAGCGCGCCGGTGACGACCTCCCGCCCGTCCACCGTGACGCGCAGCAGCACCGCGTTCAGCCGCAGGTCCTTCCGGGCCTTCCGGGCGACGTCCAGGACGCGCCGGGCGTCCCCGGAGAGCGGCCCCGGCGTGCGCGCGCACGCCTCGGAGCCGTGCCGGGGAGCGGGTGCCGGGGCGGCGACGGAGGCCGACGGGAGGGCGAGCGCGAGCAGCGCGGCGCCCAGCGCCGCCGCGCGGGCCCGGACGCGGGCCCGCCGGCGCGGGGGAGTGGGGGGTGTCATGCGCGCACTATGGCGCCCGCGCCGCCCCCGCTCGCCCGGAACACTCCGCCCGTGCGCCCGACTGGAGTCCACCCATGGCCCGTGCGGCCCAGCGCCCCCGGGAGCCCGGCCCGGTGCCCGCCCGGGCGTCCGGGTGTCCGGGGGCGTTCAGCCGTCCGTCAGGACGACCGCCGACTCGCCGCCGAGGCGCAGCAGCCCGTCCCTGGCGGGCGCCTCGACCGGCTCCCAGGCCGCCAGGACCCGGTCGCGGCCGTTGGAACCCAGCGGGATCTCGGCCCGCTCCTTGCCCAGGTTCACCGCCACCCGCACGTCACCGCGCCGGAAGACCAGCCAGCGGCCCTCCTCGTCGAAGGCGACCTTCACCCCGCCCAGGTCCGGGTCGGTGAGGTCGGGCAGGGTGCGGCGCAGGGCGATCAGCTCGCGGTGCCAGGCGAGGAGCCGCCGGTGCGGGTCGCGCTCCCGCTCCGTACGGTCCAGGACCGAGCGGTTCCGGGTCGCCGGGTCCTGCGGGTCGGGCACCTCGCCCTCGTCCCAGCCGTGCGCCGCGAACTCCCGCCGCCTGCCCCGCCGTACGGCCTCCGCGAGCTCCGGGTCGGTGTGGTCGGTGAAGTACTGCCAGGGCGTGCGGGCGCCCCACTCCTCGCCCATGAAGAGCATCGGCACCGAGGGGCCGGTGAGGACGAGCGTCGCCGCGCAGGCGAGCAGCCCGGGGGAGAGGGAGGCCGAAAGGCGGTCCCCGAGCGCCCTGTTGCCGATCTGGTCGTGGGTCTGGGCGTAGCCGAGGAAGCGGTGGGCGGGGGTGCGCTCCCGGTCGACCGGCCGCCCGTGGTGCCGGCCCCGGAAGGACGAGTACGTGCCGTCGTGGAAGAAGACCCGGGTCAGGGTCTTGGCGAGCGCGGCCATCGGGGCGCGCGCGAAGTCCGCGTAGTAGCCCTGGGACTCGCCGGTCAGCGCGCAGTGCAGGGCGTGGTGGAAGTCGTCGTTCCACTGCGCGTGCAGGCCGAGTCCGCCGAGCGTGCGCGGCGTGGTGGTGCGCGGGTCGGCCAGGTCGGACTCGGCGATCAGGAAGTGCTGCCGGCCCTGCTCCTTCGCCAACGCGTCGACCGCCGACGACAGTTCCTCCAGGAAGGTGAGGGCCCGGTCGTCGGCGAGCGCGTGCACCGCGTCGAGCCGCAGCCCGTCGATCCGGTAGTCCCGCAGCCAGGCGAGCGCGCTGCCCAGGAAGTACGCCCGCACCTCGTCCGAACCGGCCGCGTCCAGGTTCACCGCCGCGCCCCACGGGGTGTGGTGGCTGTCGGTGAAGTACGGCCCGAAGGGCGGGAGACGGTTGCCGGAGGGGCCCAGGTGGTTGTGGACCACGTCGAGGACCACGCCCATGCCGAGGCCGTGCGCGGTGTCCGTGAAGCGCTTCAGCGCCGCCGGGCCGCCGTACGGCTCGTGGACCGCCCACGGCGCCACGCCGTCGTACCCCCAGCCGTGCGTCCCGGGGAACGGGCAGAGCGGCATCAGCTCCACATGGGTGACGCCGAGCCCGGCGAGCTCCCCGAGCCGGGCCGCCGCCGCGTCGAGGGTGCCCTCGGGGGTGAAGGTGCCGACGTGGAGCTCGTAGAGGACCGCGCCGCGCAGCCGCAGCCGGGGCGGCTCGTGCCGCCAGGCGTGGGCCGCGTGGTCGACGACGGCGCTGAGCCCGTCCGGCCCGTCCGGCAGCCTGCGGCCGCGCGGATCGGGCAGGACGGGCCCGTCGTCGAGCCGGAAGCCGTACCGGTCGCCGTCCGAGGCGGGCACGGTGCCGGTCCACCAGCCGTCCCGCAGGGCGTCCCGTTCCAGGGGGTGCCCGGTGCCGTTCAGCTCCAGGATCACCCGGTCGCGGGCGTGCGGCGCCCACACCTCGAAGAGCACGGTGGTTCTCCTCGCAGACGTCGGTACGGTCGGCGGTCGGCTACGTCGGTCCCATCCTGGCAGTCAGGACCGCGACGCGCCCGGCGCGTCCCACACGTAGTCGACCTGGCGCTGGAAGTTCACGTACCCGGCGCGGGCGAAGGCCGCCGCCATCGGGACGTTCCCCAGGTCGGTCGCGGCCCGGACGCGCGGCACGTCCTGCGCGGCGAGGATCCGGGTGCCCTCGGCGAGGATCTCGTCGATGTAGCCCTTGCCGCGGTGGGCGGGGAGCACGCCGATGTACGCGATGATCGGGTTGTAGTTGTTGCGGGCGGGGACGACGAAGCCGACCGGCTCGCCGGTGCCGGGCAGTTCGGCCACCTGCCACCACGCGCGCGGCGTGGTGTAGTGCGGGAACTCCTCGTCGTAGTGGCGCTCGGCGGCCTCCCGCAGCGACAGCCCCTCGGCCAGGTCGGCCTGGCCGTGCGCGTCGAGCGTGCCCGCCATCACCGGCGTCATCAGCGCGAGCAGGTCCTCGCGGTCGCGGACCGGACGGAACACCAGGCGGCCGGTCGGCTCGGCTATCGGGGTCCCCGGCAGCCACTCCAGGCGCAGCCGCTCGACCAGCGGCCGGGCGCCCGTCTCCGCGAGCAGCGAGAGCAGCAGCTCGACGCGGTCGCGGGTCTCCGGCACCTCGCGCCAGTCCGGCGGCAGGTAGCGGTTGAACTCCGGCGGCACGGTGCCGGCGGGGACGACGGCGGGCAGCGCGGCGGCCAGGAGCCGCCGGCCCACCTCCTCGGCCTCCCCGGCCGGGAGCTCGGGGGCGAGGTCGAAGAAGTCGAGGGCGAGCGGCTCGCCCCCGTCCTTGTTGGTCCACCAGGCGATCCGGCCCAGCAGGCGGCCGTCGCGGAGGGCCACCCACATCCAGTCGGGGCGGCGGCGGCCGGAGCCGAGGTCGTCGGCGAGTTCGTGGTCGAGCGTGTAGCTGAGGCCGAGGAAGAGGTCCAGCTCCTCCGGCCCGGTGAGCGGGCGGACGACGAGGTCGTCGGTCATACGGTGGTTCCCCCAGGGATACGTGTGGTCGAAGCCCGCAGACCGTAACAGTGATCTTGAGGAAGGGCCTCGGCTTTTCCGCGCGGAAGCGGTTACGTGCCTGGTACGGAGGCTTCTGGACAGCCCGGCCCGGACACCCGGACAATCACCGTGTGACGACCCCGACCCCGTACGAGCCCCCGGCGCACTCCCCCCGGCTGACCGACGCCGAGCGGGACCGTGCGCTGGGCCTGCTCCGGGAGGGCGCCGCACAGGGCCGGCTCTCGCACGACACCTTCCTCTTCCGGATGGAGCGGGCGCTCCAGGCCCGCCGCCCCGACGAACTCGACGTGCTCACCGCGGACCTGCGCAGCGAGGGCACCTGGACCCGGCGGGTGGTCGGCGCGGTCGAGCGGATGTCGGCGTTCACCGCGCGCATCGGCCGGGCCTGGCACTCCGAGCGGCTCCCGAAGCTGCTGCTTCCGCAGCCGGGGCCGTACCCGCTGCGCATCGGCCGGGACCCGGTGAACGGCCTGCGGCTCAGCCACGAGACCGCCTCCCGGCTGCACGCCGAACTCTCCCTCCAGGCCGGCCTCTGGGTCCTGCGCGACCTGGGCTCCACCAACGGCACGACGGTCAACGGCCGCCGCGTCGTCGGCGCGGTCGTGGTGCGGGCCGGGGACGTGGTCGGCTTCGGCGAGATGACCTTCCGGCTGTCGGTCGACTGAACCCGTCGTGGCCCTTCCGGCCGCCGGGCGGCCGCGGGCGGCCGAGATCCCGGTCCGGTCCTGGTCAGGGCCGTGCCGCATCACCCGTTCGGCGGTATGCGACGGGCGGCGCGCCCCCGCCGGTGATGGGCTGGGGGGACCCACCGCCGAACGACCCACCCCTGGGGGCACGATGCGCGACGACCGGACCCCCGAACCCTCCCGCGCCCCCCGCGTCGTGGGGCTCCGGCGGCTGACGGCCATGGCCCCCGACGGACGGGCCGGGGCCGCCGCGCCCGGCCGGGTGCGGAGCGTCGCCGACCCGACGGCCGGGGCACCGGTGCCGCCCGGCGGGCGGACCGTCGCGCCCAGCCCGCTGGACCCCGGCGCGGCGACCGATCCGTACCCCGTGTACCGGCGGCTGCGGGAGGAGTTCCCCCTCACCTACGACCCGCTGCTGCGGGCCTGGGTGCTGAGCCGGTACGCGGACGTCGCCACCGCGCTCACCGACGCCCGCTTCACCCACGGGCACCGGCCCGGCGACCCGGCCTGCTCGCGCGCCCACGTCGACGTGGACCTCGCGGAACTGCGGTCCGTCGCGGAGCGCACCGCGTACGTGCTCGCCCGGCGGATCGCCGACCGGCCCCGGGCCGACCTGGTCGCCGACTTCTGCCACTGGCTGCCCGCCGGGACCGTCGCCGCCGCCGTCGGCGTCCCGTACCGGGACATGATGCGGCTGGTCAGGGGCCGGGCCGCGACCGCGCTCGCCGGCGAGTGCGGCGGGCAGATCGCCGTACGGGAGAAGGCGCTGGCCTCCTTCCTCGGCAACGTCCTCACCGACCCCGACCTGGCCGCCGCCCTGCGGGACGCCCCGCCGGCCCTGGTGGCCCGGGCGTGGACCGAGTCGCTGCGCCGCGACCCGCCGGTGCAGATCGCCGTGCGGCGCACCCGCGAGGACGTCCCGGTGAGTGGCGGGATCCTGCCGGCCGGCTCGTCCGTGGCGCTGCTCGTCGGCGCGGCCGGGCGGGACCCGGAGCGGTTCCGCGCCCCGGACCGCTTCGACCCGCTCCGCGACGACCCCGGCCAGCTCACGTACGGCTCCGGCTTCTGCCCGGCGGTGATCCTGGCCGGTCTGGAGGCCGAGTACGGGCTGCGCGCGCTCTTCGAGGCGATGCCCCGGCTGCGCCTCGCGGACGGCTTCCGCCCGGTGCAGGCCGGTCTGATCACGCGTGCCCCGCGCAGTCTCGTCGTCCTGCCGAACGGCTGAAACGAGACCCCCGTCCCGCTGCTAGGGTGACGTGCGCTCGTCAAGCGAGCCCTTCTGATGAATCACGTCCAACGGGGAATGAAACACGTGAAGCTTCGTCATGCCCGCGCGATCGCCGTCTTCGGCATCGCCGTCTTCGCCCTCACCGGTGCCCGCGGCTCCCACGGCGGCGGCTGCGACAACAGCAGCTCCGGTTCGAGCTCCAGCTCCGGTTCCAGCTCGGGTGGGAGCGGCAGCGACAGTGACAGCGGCAGCAGCTCCGGCGGCGTCTCGGTGCCCGGCGGCGGCAGCGGCGCCGACAAGGCGGCCCGCGACGTCACCATCGACAAGTGCGCCTACGACGCCGCCACGAAGAAGCTGACCGCCAAGATCACGGTCAAGAACGACGGTTCGCTCGACTACGACTACAGCGTCACCATGAAGTTCACCGGCAGCGGCGCCGTCCCGGCCACCGCCGTCGAGACCGGCATCGCGGTCACCGCCGGCTCCTCCGCGAGCGCCGAGCTGACCACCCCGTACCCGGGCACCGGCGACGGCTCCGAGTACACCAAGTGCGAGGTCACCCGCGCCAGCCGCATCTGACGGCAGCCGCGGGGCGCGAACCGGCGGGACACGGGCAACACGACGCCCGTGTCCCGCCGTTCGCGTCGGCGCTCACTCCGTGATCCGCGCGAGGAGGGCGACCGGGCGGTCGGCGAAGAGCTCCGCCAGCTTGAGCTCGCTCTCCGGGCCGCCGGTGAACTCCCGTACGCCGTCCAGGACATCGGCCCAGCGGCCCTTCGGCAGCACCAGCTCGGTGTCCCGCCAGCCGCCCGCCTCCGCGAGCCGCAGCGACAGCCGGGTCACCGCGGTCACCACCCGGCCCGCGCGGGCGAAGGCGAGACAGTGCGCGGCCGCCGGGCCCTCCGCGGCGAGCGGGGCGTAGCCGCCGCCGGGGCCGAAGGCCGCCGGGCGCTCGCGGCGCAGCCCGAGCGCGGCCCGCACCAGCGCCGTCCGGCCGTCGTCGGGCCCCGGCTCGTACGGCGCGCGGTTGTCGGGGTCGACGAGCGCCCGGTACTCCCGCTCGGTGGCCTGGTACAGCTCCGGCACGCCCGGCATCGTCAGCTGGACCAGGGCCGCGCCGTCCGCGTGCGCCCGGATGTGCGGCTCCAGGGCGAACGCCGCCTCGGACGCCGCCCGCAGCGGCACCCGGCCGGGGCCCGCGGCCGTGAACTCGGCCACCGCCCGCTCGTACGCGGGGTCCTGCTCGGTCCACGAGGTCCGCAGCCCCTCCTCCCGTACGGCCTTGAGGACGGCCGGGCCGATCCGCTCCGGGTCCGGCGTGCCGAAGCCGAACGCGGTCTGCCACGCCGTCCAGGCCAGGTGCGGATCCGGCACCGGGACCCCGGCGACCTCGGCCAGCAGCCCCGCCCACACGTCCGGGCACTGGGCGAGGACCGCGATCGCCGCCCGCACGTCCGCGCTGCGCTTGGTGTCATGGGTGGTGAGGACCGTGCCGGTCGCCGGCCAGTCGCGGGCGAGCCGGGCGCAGGCCGCGTGGAACTCCTCGACGCCGACGGCCGGCCGGCCCGGATCGCCGCCGACCTCGTTCGCCGAGAGCAGCGGGGCGTACCGGTAGAAGGCGGTGTCCTCCGTGGACTTGGCCCGCAGCGCCGAGGAGGTCTGCGCGAACCGCGCCCGGAATCCGGCGTGTCCGGGGGAGTCGCCGGCCGTGCCGAGGAGCAGCTCCCGTACGGCGTCCACGGCGGCGGCCTCCTCGGGGACGGCGAAGGCGGCCCGCGCGCCCCGGACCACCGCGGGGGTGAGGAGGCGCCCGGCGTCGTCGGTGCCGTAGGGCCGGTAGACCGGCACGCGGACGAGGAGTTCCTCGATCGCCGTCCGCAGCGCCCACGGCGCGTGGTCCCGGTGCGCGGTTCCGGCCGCGCAGAGCCGTACCGCCTCCCGGGTCAGCCGGCTCGTCTCGGCCGCCAGGTCGTGCCGCACCACCTCGTACGCGGCGCGCCGGGCGGTCGCCTCCCACTCCCCGCCCCGGTCCCCGGCCCGCCCGGTGAACTCCCGGTACACGCGCGTGAGTTCCTCCGCGCCCACGGCGTCGGTGAGGACGCCGTCGACCAGGCGCAGGGCGTCGTAGCCGGTGGTGCCGGCCACCGGCCAGGCGGCCGGCAGGGTCTCGTCCCCGGTGAGGATCTTCTCGACGACGATCCAGCACCGCCCGCCGGTCTCCGCCGACAGGCGCTCCAAGTAGCCCTGGGGGTCGGCGAGTCCGTCCGGGTGGTCGATCCGCAGCCCCTCGATCACCCCGTCGGCGACGAGCCGCAGGACCGTCGCGTGGGTCTCCCGGAAGACCTCCGGGTCCTCCACCCGCACCCCGATCAGGTCCGAGACGGTGAAGAAGCGCCGGTAGTCCAGCTCGGTGCGGGCCAGCCGCCACCAGCCGAGCCGGTAGTGCTGGCGGTCGAGGAGCTCGTCGAGCGGCAGTTCCTCGGTGCCGGGCCGCAGCGGGAACTCCTGCCCGTCCAGGCGGAGCACGCCGTCCTCGACCCGCAGCCGGTCCCGCACCTCCGGGAGCCGCGCGGGCAGCACCGGCAGCAGGATCCTGCCGTCCCCGGCGGACCGGTCGACGTCGAACCAGCGGGCGTACGGTGAGTCCGGGCCGTGCCGCAGCACCTCCCGCAGCGCGTGGTTGTGGCGCGGCGAGGCCGCCATGTGGTTGGGCACCAGGTCCACGACCAGGCCGAGGCCGTGCGCGCGGGCGGTCGCGGCGAGCGCCCGCAGCCCCGCCTCGCCGCCCAGCTCCGCCCGGACCGCCCGGTGGTCGGTGACGTCGTACCCGTGGGCGGAGCCGGGCACCGCCTCCAGGACGGGGGAGAGGTGCAGATGGGAGACGCCGAGCCCGGCGAGGTGCGGCACCACCCGCTCGGCGGCGGCGAACGGGAACGCGGGCTGGAGCTGGAGCCGGTAGGTGGCACGGGGGACGACGGGCGGCCCGGACGCGGCGGCACCGGACGGCGCGCGGTCGGACGGCCGCTGGTGGGACGGCCGGTGGTCGGACGGCGCGCGGTCGGACGGCGGGTGGTCGGACGGCGGGTGGGCGGGCGGGTTGGGCGTCATGCGAACGTACGTACCCCGTACGGAAGCTTCCGTGTCATCACCCGATGCACCCGTTCGGGGGTATCAGGTTACTTTCGGCCGATGCTCCGGATGTACCGCGACACCCTCTCCCTGCTCGGCCCCGCCCTCCCGGTCCTCTCCTTCCTCGGCCGGCTGCCCACCGCGATGTGCCAGCTCGGCAGCGTGCTGCTGGTCGCGGAGACCAGCGGCTCGCTCGCCACGGCGGGGCTCGCGGGCGGCGCGCTGGCCGCCGGGCAGACCGTCGCGGGCCCGCTGCTCGGCCGGCTCGCGGACCGGCGCGGCCAGCGCGGTCCCGTCCTCGCCGCCTCCCTCGCCAACGCCGTCGCGGTCGCGGCCCTCGTCCTCGCCGCCGTCGCCGACGCCCCCACCGGGCTGCTCGTGCCGCTGGCGCTGCTCGCCGGCGCGACCGTCCCGCAGATCGGGCCGCTCGCCCGGACCCGCTCGGTGGCGCTCACCCGCCGGGCCGGCGCCGACGACCGGACCGTCGGCGCGGTCCTCTCCTTCGAGGGCACCCTCGACGAGGTCTCCTTCGTCCTCGGCCCCGCGCTCGTCGGCCTCGCCGCCGCCCTCGCCCACCCCGGCGCCGCGCTGCTCGGCGCGTCCCTGCTCCTCGCCCTCTGCGGCACCGGCTTCGCCCTCCACCCGACCGCCTCCGCCGCCGCGACGCCGCCGGACGGCACCGCCACCCGCACGGGCGCCGCCGAACGGACGCGGCTGCCCGGCTCCGCGTACGCCCTCCGGGTGACGATGGTCCTCCAGGGCGCCATGTTCGGCGCCTCCCAGGCCGGGATCACCGCCCTCACCGCCGGTCTCGGCGCCCCCGCCCAGGCCGGGCTCGTCTACGCGGCGATGGGGGTGATGAGCGCCGCCGTCGGCCTGTCGCTCGCCGCGCTGCCCGCCCGGATCGGGCTGACCCTGCGCTGGCGGACCGCGACCGCCGGGCTCGTCCTGCTCTCCCTGCCGCTGCTCGCGGTCGACTCCCTCACCGGCCTGTACGTGGTGGTGACCGTGCTCGGCGCCGCCTACGCCCCGCACCTCATCACGGTCTTCGCGCTGACCGAGCGGTCCGTCCCGGCCGGCCGGCTCGCCGAGTCCATGGCCTTCCTCACCAGCGGGATCGTCGGCGGCCAGGCCCTCGCCCTGGCGCTCTCCGGGCGGCTCGCCGAACAGCACGGCGCCCCCGCCGCCTTCGCCGTGGCGGTGGGGGCGGCCGTGGCCTGCGCGGCGCTCTCCTGGACCGTGCGGACGGGGAGGGCGCCGCGCGGGGCGGCGGTCACGCCGGGCGGCGCAGCACCGTCAGGCTCAGCGGCGCGAGGGTGACGCGCTCGCCCGCCACGATCTCCGGCCCCTCCCGGGGCGGCAGCCCGTCCGGCTCCGAGGTGTCCACCACCGTCCGCCAGCACCGGCCGTGGCTGTCCGGCACCGCGAACTCCAGCTCCCGCGAAGAGGCGTTGAACATCAGCAGGAAGGAGTCGTCGGCGATCCGCTCGCCCTGCGTGCCCGGTTCGGAGATGGCGTTGCCGTTGAGGAAGACGGTCAGCGCCCGGGCGTGCGCCGCCTGCCAGTCCCGGGCCGTCATCTCCTCGCCCTCCGGGGTGAACCAGGCGATGTCGGTGAGCTCGTCGTGCGTGCCCTCCACCGGCCGGCCGTGGAAGAAGCGGCGGCGCCGGAAGACCGGGTGCTCGCGGCGGAGCCGCACCATCGCCCGCGTGAAGCGCAGCAGGGTCGCCTCGGCCTCGCTGTTCTCCTTCGGCCAGCGCACCCAGGACACCTCGCCGTCCTGGCAGTAGGCGTTGTTGTTGCCGCCCTGGGTGCGGCCGAACTCGTCGCCGTGGCTGAGCATCGGCACGCCCTGCGACAGCATCAGCGTGGCGAGGAAGTTGCGCATCTGGCGGGCCCGCAGCTCGTTGATCCCGACGTCGTCGGTCTCGCCCTCCTGCCCACAGTTCCAGGACCGGTTGTGGCTCTCGCCGTCCCGGTTCCCCTCGCCGTTGGCCTCGTTGTGCTTCGCGTCGTACGAGACCAGGTCGCGCAGCGTGAAACCGTCGTGGCAGGTCACGAAGTTGACCGAGGCCAGCGGGCGCCGGCCGTCGTCCTGGTACAGGTCGGAGGAGCCGGTGAGCCGGGAGGCGAACTCCGCCAGCGTGCGCGGCTCGCCCCGCCACAGGTCCCGGACGCAGTCCCGGTACTTGCCGTTCCACTCGGTCCACAGCGGCGGGAAGTTCCCGACCTGGTAGCCGCCCTCGCCGACGTCCCACGGCTCGGCGATCAGCTTCACCTGGCTGACCACCGGGTCCTGCTGGACCAGGTCGAAGAAGGACGACAGCCGGTCCACCTCGTGGAACTGCCGGGCCAGGGTGGCCGCCAGGTCGAAGCGGAAGCCGTCCACGTGCATCTCGGTCACCCAGTACCGCAGACTGTCCATGATCATCTGGAGGACGTGCGGGGACCGCATGAGCAGCGAGTTCCCGGTGCCGGTGGTGTCCGTGTAGTACCGGGGGTCGTCGCCCAGGCGGTAGTACGAGGGGTTGTCCAGGCCGCGGAAGGAGAGCGTCGGGCCCAGGTGGTTGCCCTCCGCCGTGTGGTTGTAGACGACGTCCAGGATGACCTCGATGCCCGCCTGGTGCAGCGCCCGCACCGCCGACTTGAACTCCAGGACCTGCTGGCCCCGGTCGCCCCAGGAGGCGTAGGCGTTGTGCGGGGCGAAGAAGCCGATCGTGTTGTAGCCCCAGTAGTTCGAGAGCCCCGCGTCGACCAGCCGGTGGTCGTTCACGAACTGGTGCACCGGCATCAGCTCCAGCGCCGTGACGCCCAGTTCCTTCAGATGGCCGATGACCGAGGGGTGCGCGAGCCCCGCGTAGGTGCCGCGCAGCTCCTCCGGAAGGTCCGGGTGCAGCTTGGTCAGGCCCTTCACATGGGCCTCGTAGATCACCGTGTGGTGGTACTCGGTGCGCGGCCGGCGGTCGTCGCCCCAGTCGAAGTACGGGTTCACCACCACCGAGGTCATCGTCCGGCCCGCCGAGTCCAGGTCGTTGCGCGCGTCCGGGCGCCCGAAGGGGTACCCGTACACCGCCTCGCCCCAGTCGACCGCGCCCGACATCGCCCGCGCGTACGGGTCGAGGAGGAGCTTCGCCGGGTTGCACCGGAGGCCGCGCTCCGGCGCGTACGGCCCGTGCACCCGGAAGCCGTACCGCTGCCCCGGCATCACGCCGGGCAGATAGGCGTGGCGGACGAAGGCGTCCGTCTCGCGCAGTTCGACGGACGTCTCCGTGCCGTCGTCGTCGATGAGACACAGCTCCACGCGGTGCGCCGCCTCCGAGAAGACCGCGAAGTTGGTGCCCGCTCCGTCATAGGTGGCGCCCAGGGGGTACGCCTGTCCCGGCCAGACCTGCATGGATACGAATCTTCCTCTTCTGTCCGGGTTCATGCGTGCTCTTCGGCCAGATCCTGCCCGAAAGACGCGCAACCTCGCGGGAACCCGCCCCGTCCTACCGGGTGACCGCAGACCAAGCGGGGGATAGAGGGGGAAATGTGTACGAAATAGTGCGCCGCCACCTGGGGAAGGTGGTGGCCGGAGCGGCCATGGCGGTGACGGGCACCGCCGTCGCGGTCGCGATCAGCCTGCCGGGCACGGCCGGGGCGGAGGACACGCCCGCCGGCCGCGCGGCCGGCTCCGGGAGCGCGGCGGCGGACGGCGCCCCGGGCGCGGAGGGGACGGACGGCGCCGGGGGCGCGGAGGGAACGGGCGGCCGGGGGGCCGCCGCGCTCGCCCCCGCCACCGTCGCCCCGCCCGCCGCCGAGGGGGCGCGGGGCACCGGCACCGATCCGCTCACCGACGACGAACTGGCCCGGGCCCGGGAGCTCGCGCTCGGCCCCGCCGACTCCGCCGCCCGGCAGGACGTCGACGGCGACCGGGGCCGCCCGCAGCACCTCGGCACCGAACTCGCCGACCCGGAGCCCGGCCGGGAGACCGACCGCCGCGCCCGGGTCCGCTTCTACGACTACGCCCGCGACGAGCTCGTCACCCGGACCGTCGACCTGGCCACGGGCAAGGTCGAGACCACCGCGGCCCGGCGCGGGGTGCAGCCCTCGGCCCACCCCGAGGAACTGCGCGCCGCCCTCGAACTGATCCTCGCGAGCCCCCTCGGCAAGGGCGTCAAGGAGGACTACCGGGACGCCACCGGCACCGAACTCACCAGCGCCGACCAGCTCTGGTTCAACGGCGACGTCTACCGCACCTACCGCGAGAAGAACGTCCCCGAGGCGCTCTCCCGCTGCGGCGAGCACCGCTGCGTCCGGCTCGTCACCAAGGTCCGCAACGGCGCCTGGATCGACACCCGGAACCTGATCGTCGACCTCTCCGCGAAGAACGTCGTCCGCGTCGGCTGACCACCGCCGCCCGCCGCTTTGCCACCCGCCCCGCCCGCCGGGGCCGTACGCAAGGAGTACCGACCGCATGACCCGCCCGCACCACCGGCGAGCCAGGGGGATCCTCGCCGCCCTCGCGGCCACCGCGTTCCTCGGCACCGCCACCGCCGCCGCGGCACCCGCGCCGACGCCCACCCCGCCGCCGACACCCGGACCCCGGCCCACCCCCGACAGGCCCCCGGCCTCCGCCGTCTGCTCGCCCGCCCACCGCATCACCACGAAGCTCGACGGCGGAGCCTCCTGGGAGATGTGCTGGCGCTACAGCACCGACGCCGGCCTGATCCTCGACCGGGTCACCTACCAGCCGCCCGGCGGCGCCCCGGTCCGCGTCCTCACCACCGCCCGCCTCGCCCAGATCCACGTGCCGTACGACGACGGCGGCGCCGAGTACGACGACCTCACCGGCGCCGGCTTCGGCTGGGGCCTGCAGGACCTCAAGCCCGCCGAATGCCCCGGCGGCACCCTCTCCTCCGTCAAGGTCCCCGAGGTCGGCACCGTCAAGGGCCTGTGCACCACCACCCGCGCCCGCGGCCACGCCTACCGCATGGCCAGCGACTCCGGCGCCGGCGTCTACCAGGCCCAGGCCAAGGACCTCCTGGTCTACACCGTCAACAAGGTCGGCTGGTACGAGTACATCTCCGAGTGGCGCTTCTCCTCCGACGGCACCATAGGCGCCAACGTCGGCGCCACCGGCAGCCTCTCGCCCGTCGACTACAACGCCACCGACGGCCGGGGCTGGCCCATCGGCAAGGGCGCCCGCGGCTACGCCACCAGCCACGCCCACAACGTCTTCTGGAAGCTCGACTTCGGCCTCGACGGCGGCCGGGACCGCGTCGAGCAGTACGACTCCACCGTCACCCCGCCCGCCGGCGAGGGCAGCCCCACCGTCCACACCAAGCGCACCACCGTGACCAAGGAACTCGCGGGCGACGCGAAGAACATGCGCTGGTGGCGGGTGGTCAGCGGCACCGGCAAGAACGCCGACGGCCACGCCCGCAGCTACGAGATCGTCCCCGGCCACACCGACACCCACGCCGGCCGCGGCTTCACCCGGCACGACGTCTACTTCACCCAGTCCCGCGCCTGCGAGCAGTACGCCAGCAACAACATCGGCAACTGCCCGGCCGGCGCCGGCGACAGCGTGGACAAGTGGGTGAACGGGGAGACGCTGACCCGTCCGACCGTCTGGGTCAACATCGGGTTCCACCACGTCGCCCGGGACGAGGACCAGCAGCCCATGCCCGTCCACTGGCAGGGCTTCCAGCTCGCACCCCGGGACGTAACCGCTATGAATCCCCTCACTCCGTCCGATCTCGCCTCCCAGAACGGACAGCCGGACACCCGGAGTTGAGCAAGCCGCCGACCGATCCTGCTGCACCGCCTCCCGCTCGCGGAGTACCCTTCCTTGATCTTGTCGGAAGAATCGGGACGGGCGTCCAGAGCAGAAGGCGGTGCGCGGGTGAGCTCGGGAGGCCTTGAGCTGCCCCCAGGTGACGCGGGTCACGAGGGGGGACCGGCCGACCCCGGGGAGGAACCGCCCACGGTGATCCTCCCCACGGGCCAGGCCGCACCCCCCGGCGCGGTCGCGGTGGCCCGCCCCGTGGAGATCGGCGCCGAGCTCGACTGGGGCGCCGAGGCCTGGGGCGAGGTCCGCACCCGCGCCCAGCGCGCGGGCCGCGCCTACATCTGGCTCAATCTCGTCGAACAGCGGATGCGGGCCGTCGTCGCCGCCGTCCTCCGGCCCGTCTACGAGCCCGTCCACGGCGACGAGTGGGTCGTCGCCGCGGCCGGCCCGGCAGGCCAGGAATGGGTCCGCCGGGCCGTCGCCGTCCGCGAGGTCTCCCGCCGCAAGGGCTACCTCCTCGACCCGGCCGACGACAACGTCCTCTCCTTCCTCACCCTGCCCCAGCTCCGCGAGCTGATGGTCCAGCACTGGCCCTGCTTCGAGCCCTACTTCGACGACCGGCGCGAGGTCGAACTCGCCCTCGACGAACTGGAGGTGACCCGCAACGTCGTCTCCCGCAACCGGGCCCTCTCGCCCACCGTCCTCGCCCAGGCCGAACGGGCCTCCGCCCGCATCCTGGAGATCCTCGGCAGCGGCGCCGGCGTCCCCTCCGCCGACCGGCTCCCCGTCGACGCCGTCGAGGACCTCGTCGGCGACCGGTACGCCGACGTCGTCTCCGTCCACCCCGACCGCGTCCGGCTCCAGCGCCAGCTGCCCGCCGAGGACCTCTTCGGCGGCGCCCGCCGCCTCGACGCCACCGGCATAGGCCTGAACCTGCTCGTGCAGAACTTCTCCGGCCGCCGCATGGTCCGCCTCGCCGAGTCCGGCTGCCGGATACGGCTCCTCTTCCTCAACCCCGCCAGCAGCGCCGTCAAGCGCCGCGAGCGGGAGCTCGGCATCCGCAAGGGCGAGCTGAGCCGCTCCGTCGAGATGAACATCCTGCACATGCGCCGGGTCCGCTCCAAGCTCCGCGACCCCGACGCCTTCCAGATCCACGTCTTCGACGAGACCCCCCGCTTCACCGCCTACCTCGTCGACGGCGACGGCCCCGACGGCGTCGGCGTCGTCCAGTCCTACCTGCGCAGGGCCCGCGGCATGGAGGCCCCCGTCCTCGTCCTGCGCGGCGGCGGCCGCACCGTCGTCCGCCACGACACCCCCGGACGTGACGCGGACCACGGACTCTTCGAGACCTACCGGGAGGAGTTCGAGTCCGTCTGGCTGGACTCCCGGCCCGTTTCCTGAGAGCGCCCCGTTCCCGGGAGAGCCCCGGTGCCCCGCCCCCTCGGCCGCGTTGTCAGAGGCGCGTGCGAGGGTGTGAGCACCACGGGGGAGATCACGTAAGGAGGACCCGATGGCCTGGCATGGGGAAGCACTGGTCGGCTTCGACCTGGAGACGACGGGAACGGACCCGCTCGAATCCCGCATCGTCACCGCGTCGATCGTCGAGGTCCGCCGCGGCGCGGTGGCCGCGCAGCGGGACTGGCTCGCCGACCCCGGCGTCCGCATCCCCGAACAGGCCTCGGCCATCCACGGCATCAGCAGCGAGCGCGCCGCCGCCGAGGGCCGCCCGGTCCGCGAGGTCGCCGACGAGGTCGCCGACACCCTGACCCGGTACTGGACCCAGGGCGTCCCGGTCGTCGCGTACAACGCCTCCTTCGACCTCACCCTGCTCTCCGCCGAGCTGCGCCGGCACGGACTGCCCTCGCTCGCCGAGCGGATGGGCGGCACCGGCATCGGCCCCGTCCTCGACCCGTACACCATCGACCGGGCCGTCGACCGCTACCGGCGCGGCAAGCGGACCCTGGAAGCGGTCTGCGGCGAGTACGGCGTGGAGCTCACCAGCGCCCACCAGGCGTCCGCCGACGCCCTCGCCGCCGTCCGGGTCGCCCTCGCGATAGCCGAGCGGCACCCGCAGGTCGCCGCCCTCGACCCGGCCGAACTGCACGACCGGCAGATCGGCTGGTACCGCGCCTGGGCCGAGAACTTCCAGGACTTCCTGCGGCGCAAGGGCGAGCAGGACGCGGTCGTCGACCCGGTCTGGCCCCTGCGCGGCGAGCCGGTGGCCGTGACCCCCTGACGGGGGCCCGTCGGCCTCGCTCGGGTCAGGCGTTCTCCTTCAGGAACGACAGCAGCAGATCGTTCACGGCCTGCGGCCGGTCCAACGGGAACCAGTGGCCCGCGTCCTCGACCCGCTCGTACCGCCAGGTGTGGCCGACCGCGTCGGCCGTCCGCTCCATCGAGCGCTCGGTGAGGAAGCGGTCCCCGGTCGACCACACGCCCATGACCGGCACGCCGGCCGGCAGCGGCGGCACCGGAAGGTCCGGGGCGAACTGCGCCTCCGCCGGGAAGCCCGAGCGGTAGATGTTCAGGGCCGCCGTGAGCGCCCCCGGCGCCCGCAGCGTCTCGATGACCGGCTCCGCGTCCGGGTGCTCGGCCAGCATCTCCCGCATCTGGGCGTAGTCGTCCCGCGAGAGCCAGTCCTCCGCCAGCCCGGCCAGCTGGAACAGCAGCATGTACCAGGAGCGCTGCTTCTGCTCCCAGCCCGCGCCCCGGACCGCCGTGATGTGCCCCACCGACAGCAGGCCCAGGCTCCGCACCCGGTCGGGGACCGTCGAGGCGAGCCCCTGCGCGACGCCGGACCCCCAGTCGTGGCCGACCAGGTGGAAGCGGTCCACCTCCAGGTGCGCGAGCAGCTCCAGCATGTCGCCGACGTGCTTCGCCGGGTGGTACGCCTCCGGGCCGCCCTCCGGACGGTCCGAACCGCCGAAGCCGCGCAGCGTGGGGGCGACCGTCCGGTAGCCCGCGGCGTTCAGCGCCGCCACCTGATGGCGCCACAGGCGGTGGCTGTCGGGGAAGCCGTGCAGGAGCAGGACCACCGGCCCCTCGCCGCTCACCTCGACGTCGAGACTCACTTCGGACAGCTGCACGCGCATCACAACACCCCGTTCCCGTCGGCCGGTTCACCAGAGATCATGATGGCAGCCCCGGCGGAACGCGTACCAGTCGGTAGGGCGACGGGAACCGGTCAGAACGGATACCAGCGGACCTCGGGATCGCCCTCCCGCAGCGACGCCACCCGCCGCTCGAACTCGGCCAGCGCCTTCGGGTTGTGCGGCGCGTGCTGGGCCACCCAGGCGCAGCTCGCGGTCTCGCGCGCCCCGCGCAGGACCGCGCACCCCTCCCACTCCCGCACGTCCCAGCCGTACGCCTCGGTGAAGGCGTCGTAGGCGGCCGGGTCCAGGCCGTACCGGTCCCGGGAGAGCGCGAGCACCACCAGGTCGTGCTCGCGCAGATCGGAGGAGAAGGTCTCCAGGTCCATCAGGACCGGCCCGTCGGGACCCACCTGCACGTTGCGCGGCAGGGCGTCGCCGTGGATCGGGCCGGGGGCGAGACGCGGGGTGAGCGCGGCCGCCGCCGGGGCGAAGGAGTCCCGCCGCTCCCGCAGGAAGGCCGCGTCCGCCGGGTCGATCGCCTCCCCGGCCAGCCGCAGCCACCGCTCCACCCCGCCCAGCAGCTCCCGCCGGGGCAGCACGAGGCCCGTCGGCTCGGGCAGCGCGTGCACCGCCCGCAACAGCGGCGCCAGGTCGCGCGGCTCGGCCGGGCGGACGGCCTCCGGCAGCGGGTGCCAGAAGGTCAGCGGATGCCCCTCGACGAGGCGCGGCTCCTTCTCCGCCGCCCGCACCGCCGGCACCCCGGCCTCCGCGAGCCAGCCGGCCAGCGCGACCTCGCGCTCCGCCCGCTCGAACAGCTCGGCGGACCGGCCCACCTTCACGACCAGGCCGTCCACCGCGAAGACCGCGTTCTCGCCCAGCGCGAGGAGCCGTGCCCCGCCGGCCGCGAGCCCCGCCGCCGCCAGGATCTCCCGCGCCCTCGCCTCGTCCATCACTCTCTCCCTACCCGGTGGTACGTCTTAGCCCGAAGTCTCCCACCCCTGGCCGCACCGCCCGTCATTACGAAACCTTGTTTGATAAGTCACAACTCCGTGACGACCCTTCCCCTCCCGCCCGCCCATCGGGAAGGGTTCGAACCGGCCACCGCGCCGCCCCCCACGAGGCGCGGTGGCCCCTAAGGTGGGGCACATGACCACGACGTACGCGCTCCTCCTCCGCGGCATCAACGTGAGCGGTCACCGCAAGCTGCCCATGGCCGAGCTGCGCGAACTCCTCGAAGGCCTCGGCCACCGCGACGTCCGCACCTACCTCCAGAGCGGCAACGCCGTCTTCACCACCGACGGGCCCGCCTCCGAGGAGACCCTCGCCACCGCAGTC
Source organism: Streptomyces sp. NPDC007863 (assembly GCF_040633895.1). NCBI lineage: Bacteria > Bacillati > Actinomycetota > Actinomycetes > Kitasatosporales > Streptomycetaceae > Streptomyces > Streptomyces sp. NPDC007863. Next base: position 55,619 of record NZ_JBEYEI010000009.1, on the reverse strand, counting down.
GAACAGGCCATCGAGCGGCGCTTCGGCTTCACCTGCGACTGCCTGGTCCGCGACGGCGCCTATCTGACCGCCGTCGCCGAGGCCTGCCCCTTCCCGGCGGCCGGCCTGGAGGGCAAGCAGCTGCACGCCGTCTACTACTCCGCCCCGGTCACCCCCGACCGCTTCGCCGCCGTCGACGCCGAAGCCTTCGCCCCGGAGTCCTTCGCCCTCGGCGACCGCGTGATGTACCTCTACACGCCGGACGGCCTCGGCCGCTCCAAGCTCGCCGAGGCCGTGATGCGCCCGTCGCTCACCAAGGGCCTGGTCGCCACCGCCCGCAACTGGAACACCGTCCGGAAACTGGTGGAGATGACCGCGGCCGGCTAGCCGGCCGCGACCGCCAGGCGCTCCGGGGCGCGCAGGGCCTCCTCGTAGCGGTCGACGAGGAGGGCGGCGAGTTCGGGGGAGGGGCCGAGGACGTCGGCCAGGACGTCGGCCTCCGCCGCGCCGGCGGCGATGCGGTCGGGGAGCCGGCCGGGGGCGATCACGTACGGGGCCACCGCCACGCGGCGGACGCCCCGTTCGGCGCGCAGGGCGCGGACCGCGTCCCCGGTCCGGGGAAGGGATGCGGAGGCGAACGCGGGTCGCACGGAGCACCAACCGGTGCGCCGCAGCTCCCGCGCCGTTTCTGCGATCGCCGCGATCGCCTCCGGGTCTGTGGAGCCCGCCGAGGCCAGGACGACCCCGGTGGTGCTCTTGTCGGCGGGCGTGAGCCCGGCCTCGTACAGGCGCCGTTCCACCGTCGCGAGGAGCAGCGGGGACGGGCCCAGGACCTCCGCCTGGCGGATCCGCAGGGAAGCGGGGGCCTGGCGCAGGACGGCGGGGATGTCGGCCTTCGCGTGGAAGGCCCGGGTCAGCAGCAGCGGCAGCGCCACCACGTCCCTCACCCCCTCGGCGGCGAGCCGGTCCAGGACGCCCGCCACCGACGGCAGGTTGAAGTCCAGGAACGCGGTCTCCACCCGCGCCCCCGGCCGCAGCGCGCCGGCCCGGCGCACCAGCGCCTGGACGGTCGCCGCGTGCCGCGGGTCGCGGCTGCCGTGGGCGATGACGAGGAGGGACGGGGACGTACGCATGGGATCAGGCCTTCACGAGCAGGCCGCGGCGGCGCAGCACCGCGCGCTCCAGCGGGCTGAAGAAGAGCAGGTCGATCGCGATGCCGACGAGCAGGATGAGGAAGATCGCGAGGAAGATCCCCGGCATGTCGAAGTTGTTGCGGCCGTTCTCCAGGAGCTGGCCGAGGCCGAGGCCCAGGTCGGGGGAGGAGGCGATGATCTCGGCGGCCATCAGCGAACGCCAGGAGAACGCCCAGCCCTGCTTGAGGCCCGCGAGGTAGCCGGGCAGCGCGGCCGGCATCACGATGTGCCAGGCGCCCTTGAGCCCGGTCGCGCCGAGCGTCCGCCCGGCCCGCAGGAAGAGCGGCGGCACCTGGTCGACGCCGGCCACCAGGCCGTTGGCGATGGACGGGACGGCGCCCAGCAGGATCACCGCGTACATCATCGAGTCGTTGAGGCCGAGCCAGAGGACGGCCGGCGCCACCCAGGCCACCGACGGCAGCGACTGGAGGCCGGCCAGGATCGGGCCGATCGCGGTGCGGATCACGCCCACCCGGGCGACGAGCAGCCCCAGCGGGGTGCCGATCGCCAGGGCGAGCAGGAAGCCGAGGAGGGCGCGGGAGACGCTGGTCCACAGCACCTCCAGGAGGGTGCCCTCCAGCCACATCGTCTCCAGGCTGGCCCAGACGGCGCCGGGCGAGGGCAGCTTGCCCGCGTCGGTGACCTCCAGGGTGACGAGCAGCTGCCACAGCGCGAGGACGAGCACGACCGCCAGGACCGGCGGCAGTACCTTCTTCAGGAGCACCTCGCGCACCGGGGTGCGGCGGATCTGCACGCTGTCCAGCGCGTCGAGTCCGGCCTCCAGGCCCGCGAGGTCGTCGCCCTTGCGGACGGGTGTCTCAGTGCTGGCCATGGCGGCGGATCTCCCCACGCAGTTCTTCGGTGATCTCGACGGACAGTTCCGCCACGGCGGCGTCCTCGATGCGGCGCGGCTGCGGGATGTCGATGGTCCACTCCCGGGCGATCCGGCCGGGCCGGGAGGAGAGGAGGACGACGCGCTCGGCCAGCCGCACGGCCTCGCGCACGTTGTGGGTGACGAAGAGGACGGAGAGGTTCGTCTCCCGCCAGATCCGGGTGAGCTCGTCGTGGAGCACGTCCCGGGTGATGGCGTCGAGCGCGGCGAACGGCTCGTCCATCAGGAGCAGGTCGCTGGCCTGCGCGAGGGCGCGGGCCAGCGCCACGCGCTGCCGCATGCCGCCGGACAGTTCGTGGACCCGCTTGCCGTACGCGCCGCCGAGCCGGACCAGTTCGAGCAGCCGCTCGGCCTCCGGGCGGCGCTCCGCCTTCGGCAGCCCGCGCAGCTTCAGGGCCAGCTCGACGTTCTTCCCGGCGGTCAGCCACGGGAAGAGGGCGTGCTCCTGGAACATCAGGGCCGGCCGGCCGCCGGGGGTCTCGATGGACCCCGCGGACGGCCGGTCGAGCCCGGCGACCAGGTTGAGCAGGGTGGACTTTCCGCAGCCCGAGGCTCCCAGAAGGGTGACGAACTCGCCGGGGGCGACATCGAGGGAGATGTCGTCCAGGACGAGCTGGCCGCCGGCGGGGCCGCCGAAGGACTTGGAGACGTGCGCGAGGCGCGCGGCGTGACCGGTGGTGGTCGCGCGGTCCTCGGCCTTGGCGAGCGTCGTGGGCGTGGCCATGGTCGTCACCTCCTGGGTAGCAGCGGTTGGCTGGTTACTTGACGCCGAGCCCGGCGTCGGCGACCTCGGGCTGTCCCTCGGCCTTGAGGACCTTGTTGAGCGCCGTCAGGTCGTAGATGCCCTTGAGGTCGGGCTGCTCCAGGAGACCGGCCTTCACCGCGTGGTCGGCCTGGGCCTGGAGGGTGGCGGCCAGCGGGTCGTTCGTGAACCGGATCGACGGCCAGGCGCCGTCGATGACCTTGGCGCCGAGCGGCTTGCCGGACAGCTCCTTCAGCTTGGAGTTGGCCGACTCCTTCGCCTTCTCCGGGTTGGCGTTGATCCAGGCGTTGGTCTTCACCGAGCCGCGCAGCACGGCCTCCACCACGTCCGGGTGCTCCTTGAGGAACGTCTGCGAGACGATGATGTTGGTGATGACGAACTTGTCGTCCGGCCACAGCGACGCCTCGTCGAGGAGGACCTTGGCGCCCTCGCTGACGAGCTTGGAGGCGGTCGGCTCCGGGACCCACGCGCCGTCGATGGAGCCGGACTTGTAGGCGTCCGGGGTCACCTTGTTGTCGGTGCGGAAGACGGAGACGTCGCCCTTGCCGCTCTGGGCGTCGACCTTCCAGCCCTGCTCGGAGATCCAGTTGAGGAAGGCGACGTCCTGGGTGTTGCCGAGCTGCGGGGTCGCGATCCGCTTGCCCTTGACGTCGGCCAGGGTCTTGATCTTCTCCGGGTTCACCACCAGCTTGACGCCGCCGGAGGCGGAGCCGCCGATGATGCGGAGGTTGCTCCCCTTGGACTTGGTGTAGCCGTTGATCGCCGGGGAGGGGCCGATGAAGCCGATGTCGATCGAGCCGGCGTTGAGCGCCTCGATCTCGGAGGGGCCGGCGTTGAACGTGGAGACGTCCAGCTTCGTGCCGCCCAGCTCCTTCTGGAAGATGCCCTCCTGATGACCCACCAGGGCGGTGGCGTGGGTCAGGTTGGGGAAGTACCCGAGCCGTACGGAGTCGGCGGAGAGCTTCTCGCCCGTCGCCGCCACCTGTTCCTTGTCGTTCTTGGCCTGGGAGCCGTAGCCGCACGAGGCGAGCGCGCCGATCAGCAGCGTCAGCGTGGCGGCGGTTGCGAGGCCGCGGAGCGGGGTGGTGCGGAAGGTGGCAGGCACGGGAGGTATTCCCCTCGGTTCAGTGGGTTTCTGGTCTGCGTTTGCGGCGGTGCGGGTGGAGCGTCGTCGCACGGCGACAGCCGTGCGCGGAGGCGGTCAGCACGCACATCGCGCGACACCTCCCCTGCCTGCGCCGAGGGCGCCGGAACCCACCCGGCCCCCTTCCTTCGCGAAAGAGCCGTAGAAGTCCTGATCCATGGTCAGAAGTCCCAGCCTTCCTCGTCCTCGGTGGCCACGACGGCCTTGGCGGTGGCGAAGGACTCGCCCGCCATGCCCGCCGCGAGCGTGGTGCCGTCGGCCGGGTCGATCAGCAGGAACGAACCGGTCCGGCGGGAGTCGGCGTACGCGTCAAGGGCCAGCGGCTCCGCCGTGCGGACCTTCACCCGGCCGATGTCGTTGGCGACGAGGCGTCCGGGCTCCGGGTGCTGGGAGAGGTCGTCCAGGGTGAGCCGGGACGGGATCTCCTTGACGATCGCCTTGACCGTGCGGGTGGTGTGCTTGAGCAGCACCCGCTGGCCGACGGTGAGCGGCTGGTCCGCCACGTGGCAGACCGTCGCCTCGACGTCCTGGCTGGTCGCCGGGGCGTCGGCGCGCGGGGCGAGCAGGTCGCCGCGCGAGATGTCGATGTCGTCGGCGAGCCGGATCGTCACCGACTGCGGGGCCCAGGCGATGTCCACCGGCTCGCCCAGCGCGTCGATCGCGGTGATCGTGGAGGTCTTGCCCGAGGGCAGGACCGTGATCTCCTCGCCGACCCGGAAGGCGCCGGCCGCGATCTGGCCCGCGTAGCCCCGGTAGTCGGGGTGCTCGGCCGTCTGCGGACGGATCACGTACTGCACGGGGAAGCGGGCGTGGCAGGCCGTCAGGTCGTGGCTGACCGGGACGGTCTCCAGGTGCTCCAGGACGGTGGGGCCGCCGTACCAGTCCATGTTCGCGGACGGCTCCACCACGTTGTCCCCGGCGAGCGCCGAGATCGGGATCGCGGTGATCTCCGGGACGCCGAGCTCGGAGGCGTACGTGGTGAACTCCTCGGCGATCGCGGCGAAGACGGGCTCCGCGTACTCGACGAGGTCCATCTTGTTCACGGCCAGGACCACGTGCGGGACGCGGAGCAGGGCGGCGACGGCGGCGTGCCGGCGGGTCTGCTCGACGACGCCGTTGCGGGCGTCGACGAGGACCACGGCCAGCTCGGCCGTCGAGGCGCCCGTGACCATGTTCCGGGTGTACTGCACGTGCCCCGGGGTGTCGGCGAGGATGAACCGCCGGCGCGGGGTCGCGAAGTAGCGGTACGCCACGTCGATCGTGATGCCCTGCTCCCGCTCGGCCCGCAGGCCGTCGGTGAGCAGCGCCAGGTCCGGCGCCTCCTGGCCGCGCGAACGCGAGGCGTGCTCCACGGCCTCCAGCTGGTCGGCGAGGACCGACTTGGAGTCGTGCAGGAGGCGGCCGACCAGGGTGGACTTGCCGTCGTCGACGGAGCCGGCGGTGGCGAAGCGCAGCAGGGTGGTGGCGGCCAGCTCGGCGGCCGGCTGCTCGGTGGACGTGCTCATGGTTAGAAGTACCCTTCGCGCTTGCGGTCTTCCATCGCGGCCTCGGACATCTTGTCGTCGGCGCGGGTGGCGCCCCGCTCGGTGAGGCGGGAGGCGGCGATCTCGGCGATGACGGCGTCGAGCGTGGTGGCGTCGGAGTCGACGGCGCCGGTGCAGGACATGTCGCCGACCGTGCGGTAGCGGATGAGCCGCTTCTCGACCGTCTCGGTCTCCTTCGGGCCGCCCCACTCGCCGGCCGTCAGCCACATGCCGCTGCGGGCGAAGACCTCGCGCTCGTGGGCGAAGTAGATCTCGGGGAGCTCGATCCCCTCCCGCTGGATGTACTGCCAGACGTCCAGCTCGGTCCAGTTGGACAGCGGGAAGACCCGGACGTGCTCGCCGGGGGCGTGCCGGCCGTTGTACAGCTGCCACAGCTCGGGGCGCTGGCGGCGCGGGTCCCACTGCGAGAACTCGTCGCGCAGCGAGAACACCCGCTCCTTGGCGCGGGCCTTCTCCTCGTCGCGCCGGCCGCCGCCGAAGACGGCGTCGAAGCGGTGCTGCTGGATCGCCTCGGTCAGCGGCACCGTCTGGAGCGGGTTGCGGGTGCCGTCCGGGCGCTCCTTCAGGGCGCCGCGGTCGATGTACTCCTGCACGGACGCGACGTGCAGCCGCAGCCCGTGCTCGGCGACCACGCGGTCGCGGTACTCGATGACCTCGGGGAAGTTGTGCCCGGTGTCGACGTGCAGCAGCGTGAAGGGGACCGGCGCCGGGGCGAAGGCCTTCAGCGCCAGGTGCAGCATGACGATGGAGTCCTTGCCGCCGGAGAAGAGGATCACCGGCCGCTCGAACTCCCCCGCCACCTCACGGAAGATGTGGACGGCCTCGGACTCCAGCGAGTCGAGGTGCGACAGCGCGAACGGGCTGTCCGTCTCCTCGTGGGCATGAGCGACGGTCGTCATGCGAGACCCCTCTCGGTGAGCAGCGCGTGGAGCTGCGCCGCGGACTCCTGCACGGTCTGGTTCTGGGACTCGATCCGGAGATCGGGGGCCTCGGGGGCCTCGTACGGGTCGTCGACGCCGGTCAGGCCGGCGATCTCGCCCGCCGCCTGCTTGGCGTACAGGCCCTTGACGTCACGGACCGAGCAGACCTCGACCGGGGTGGCCACGTGGACCTCGACGAAGGCGGTGCCCTCGGCCTCGTGGCGCTTGCGGACCGCCTCGCGGCTGTCGGCGTACGGGGCGATCACCGGGACGAGGACGGTCACGCCGTGCGAGGCGAGCAGCTCGGCGACGAAGCCGATCCGCTGCACGTTGGTGAACCGGTCCTCGCGGGAGAAGCCGAGGCCCGCGGAGAGGAACTCGCGGATCTCGTCGCCGTCGAGGATCTCGACGCGGCGGCCCGCCTCGCGCAGCCGGCCGGCCAGCTCGTAGGCGATCGTGGTCTTGCCGGCGCTCGGCAGGCCGGTGAGCCAGACGGTGGCACCGGTCACGGGGGTCTCCAGGGGGGTGTCGGGGGTGGTCATCAGCCGTGCAGCCCGCATTCGGTCTTGGCGCGTCCGGCCCAGCGGCCGGCGCGGGCGTCCTCGCCCGCCTCGACGCGGCGAGTGCAGGGCGCGCAGCCGACGGAGGCGTAACCGTCCATGAGGAGCGGGTTGGTGAGGACGCCGAACTCCGCCACGTACGCGTCGACGTCGTCCTGCGTCCAGCGGGCGATCGGGGAGACCTTCACCTTGCGGCGCTTCTCGTCCCAGCCGACCACCGGGGTGTTCGCCCGGGTCGGGGACTCGTCGCGGCGCAGGCCGGTCGCCCACGCGGTGTACGCGGTCAGCCCCTCCTGGAGCGGCTGGACCTTGCGCAGCGCGCAGCACAGGTCGGGGTCGCGGTCGTGCAGCTTCGGGCCGTACTCGGCGTCCTGCTCGGCCACGGTCTGACGCGGGGTCAGGGTGATGACGTGGACGTCCATGACGGCCTCGACGGCGTCACGGGTGCCGATCGTCTCCTCGAAGTGGTAGCCGGTGTCGAGGAAGACGACGTCCACGCCGGGCAGGGCGCGGGAGGCGAGGTGGGCGACGACCGCGTCCTCCATGGAGGAGGTGACGCAGAACGTCGGGCCGAAGGTGGCCGTGGCCCACTGGAGGATCTCCAGCGCGGAGGCGTCCTCCAGGTCGCGGCCGGCCTGCTCGGCGAGCGCCTTCAGCTCGGCGTCGGTGGTCTCCGCGGTGACCTGAGTGATCGTCATATGTCTTCCCCTCCAGTGGTGTTGCTCGAAGTCGCCGGGGCGAGGAGCCCCAGGAACTTCAGCTGGAAGGCTCGACTGCACGCGGCGCATTCCCAGGCGCCGTGACCCTGCTCGTTCGGACGCAGGTCCTCGTCGCCGCAGTACGGGCAGAAGAACGGGGCGGCGCGCTCGCTCATGCGGTGCTCCTCGTTTCGCTCGCCGCGCTCACGAAAGGGCCTCCTCGGAGGCGCGGGCCGCCCAGGTGGCGAAGCGCTCGCCGTCCTCGCGCTCCGCCCGGTAGCGGGTGAGGACGCGCTCCACGTAGTCGGGCAGCTCGGCCGAGGTGACCTTGAGGCCGCGGACCTTGCGGCCGAAGCCGGCCTCCAGGCCGAGGGCGCCGCCCAGGTGGACCTGGTAGCCCTCGACGCGGTTGCCGTCGTCGTCCAGGACCAGCTGGCCCTTGAGGCCGATGTCCGCGACCTGGATGCGGGCGCAGGCGTTCGGGCAGCCGTTGATGTTGATGGTCAGCGGCTCGTCGAAGTCCGGGAGGCGGCGCTCCAGTTCGTCGATGAGCGCGGAGCCGCGGCCCTTGGTCTCGACGATCGCCAGCTTGCAGAACTCGATGCCGGTGCAGGCCATCGTGCCGCGCCGGAACGGCGACGGCGTGACCCGCAGGTCGAGCGCCTCCAGGGCGGCGACGAGCGAGTCGACCTGCGACTCGACGACGTCGAGGACGATCATCTTCTGCTCGGCGGTGGTGCGCACCCGGCCGGAGCCGTGCGCCTCCGCCAGCTCGGCGATCTTGGTGAGGGTGGGGCCGTCCACGCGGCCGACGCGCGGGGCGAAGCCGACGTAGAAGTTGCCGTCCTTCTGCCGGTGCACACCGACGTGGTCGCGCCAGCGGCCGGCCGGCTCCGCCGGGGCGGGGCCGTCGGTCAGCTTCCGCTTGAGGTACTCGTCCTCCAGGACCTGGCGGAACTTCTCCGGGCCCCAGTCGGCGACGAGGAACTTCAGGCGGGCGCGGTTGCGCAGCCGGCGGTAGCCGTAGTCGCGGAAGATCGAGATGACGCCCTCGTAGACGTCGGGGACCTCGTCCAGGGAGGCCCAGACGCCCAGGCGGACGCCGAGCTTGGGGTTGGTGGAGAGGCCGCCGCCGACCCAGACGTCGAAGCCGGGGCCGTGCTCCGGGTGGACGACGCCGACGAAGGAGATGTCGTTGATCTCGTGCGCCACGTCGAGGAGCGGCGAGCCGGAGACGGCGGACTTGAACTTGCGGGGCAGGTTGGAGAAGTCCTTGTTGCCGACGATCCGGCGCTGGATCTCGTCGATGGCGGGGGTGCCGTCGATGATCTCGTCCTCGGCGATGCCGGCCACCGGCGAGCCGAGGATGACGCGCGGGGTGTCGCCGCACGCCTCGGTGGTGGAGAGCCCGACCGCCTCCAGGCGGTTCCAGATCTCGGGGACGTCCTCGATCCGGATCCAGTGGTACTGGACGTTCTGCCGGTCCGTGATGTCGGCGGTGCCGCGGGCGAACTCCTCGGAGATCTCGCCGATCACCCGGAGCTGCCGCGTGGTCAGCCGGCCGCCGTCGATGCGGACGCGGAGCATGAAGTACTCGTCGTCCAGCTCCTCCGGCTCCAGGACGCCGGTCTTGGTGCCGTCGAGTCCCTGCTTCCGCTGGGTGTAGAGGCCCCACCAGCGCATGCGGCCACGCAGGTCGTTGGGGTCGATCGAGTCGAATCCACGCTTGGAGTAGATCGTCTCAATGCGTGTCCGCACGTTGAGACCGTCGTCGTCCTTCTTGAACTGCTCATTGCCGTTCAGGGGGGTGAAGTGCCCCACGGCCCACTGACCCTCGCCACGGTGGCGCCCGGTCTTGCGTCGGGCGGCGGCGGGAGTGGGGTTTTCCGGGGTGGCGGCCATGGCGTCTTGTCCTTCGGGACTGCGAGAGGGCGGCTCTGACCTGCACACTCGCGCGCGGGACAGAGAGTGGCGCGACGGTGCGCAGCAGGGTCGGGCAGAGAGGGAGGGGCGGCAGTGCTGGCTTGCTCAGCGCGCCGGACAGATGGCGCTGGACATGCGGCCGAGGTCGACGTGCCGCCGACTCACCAAGGCAGTTCCAGTTCCAGGCATGGCGGAAGCGTGTCACGGGACTTTGGACCCAGTCCAGCTTCGTCCGCTATGTGGACATGAATGTCTCGCCTGGCGAGACGGTGTGGTCTGGGTCACGCAAAAGGGGCCCTGTTCAGGGCCCCTCTCGCGGCGGATCGCGGCGGATTACGGCGAACCGACGGACGGTCAGGCCCGCGCCCCCGGCCACGGCCCGGGCGTCTCGGTCTCCTCGGCCGTCTCCGTCTTCGTGTCGAAGAGGCGGAAGCCGCGGCGCTCGTAGTTGGCCATGGCGTGCGGCCCGTCCAGCGAGCAGGTGTGCAGCCAGACCCGCTTCGTGGGCTCCCGGTCCGGCCAGCGCTCGGCCAGGTCCCAGGCGCGCCGGATGCCCTCGGAGAGCAGGTGGCCGCCGATGCCGCGGCCCCGGAAGGCGGCGATCAGGCCGAAGTAGACGATCTCGACGACCCCGTCGTCCTGCGGGTCGAACTCCACGTACCCGGCCGGCGTCCCCCGGTCGTAGGCCACCCAGATCTCGGCGCCCGGCCTCTCCGCTATCTCCTTCCACTGCGCGTACGAGAGCGACAGCCGGTCGGCCCAGTGGATGTCGCCGCCGACCGCGGTATAGAGGAAGCGGCTGAACTCGGGGGAGGGGACCTCGGCCCGGCGGACGACGATGTCGTCGCCCTCGGGGACCCGGGCCGGACGCAGGTCGTCCGGCGAGGTCTGTTCCAGGGACCAGGTGGTGAGAGTGATGCTCATGCCCCTTATCGCATCATGCGGAGCGCGGGATTCCCAGGGGGATCGGGGGTCGGGACCGTCACCCCCCCCGGGTCGCCCGGGGGTCGCCCCAGGGCCGCCGGGGTTGCACCGGACATGCTGTCCAGCATGTGGACGGGCGGGGGTCGATCGGCGGCCGGAAGGGGCGGCGGCCGGAGGGCGCGGCGGCCGCAAGGGGCGGCGGATCCGCTCTCAGACCCCGATCCCCGCCCGGACCGCCGGAGCCGTCGAATGGGGAAGGAGGTCGTCCGGGTGCTCCGGGCGCCGCACCTCCACCGCGATCTCCTCGCGGAAGCGGTACGGGCGGTGCGCCAGGACCCCGGCGAGGGTCCGCCGCACCCGGGACATCTCGGCCCGGACGGTCACCGTCCTCGTCCGGTCCCCGAACACGTCCTCCGCCAGATCGGCCGCCGTCCGGCCGTCCGGGTGCAGGGCGAGCAGGTAGAGCAGCTCCGCGTGGCGCGGGCTCAGCTCCTGCTGCCAGCTCCCCGCCGCCCCCGAGACCGCCACCGTCCAGCGGCGCGGCCGGCTCAGGTCCAGCACCACCCGGCTCGCCGCCCCCGACTCCGTACCGGCCGTCGCCGTGTCCTCCTCCACCCGCAGCAGCCAGCCGCCCGGCAGCGGCTCCACCGTGCACATCCCCAGCGACGGCAGCCAGACCCGGCCGGCGGCCGGCGCCTTCGGCAGGGTGATCCGGTCCATCGGGGCGAGGCCGGTCACGGCGGCGGTCCAGCCGTGGACGTCCACGGCGACGGCCCGGCCGCCCACCCGGCAGAGGATCGGCGCGGCCACCGCCCGCAGCCGCTCGATCGTCGACCGGTGCCGCTCGCGCAGCTCCGCCTCGGCGAGCCGGGCGACCGAGCCGACGAGGGCCAGCATCGAGGGGTGGAAGGTGGAGGCCGGCCCGCTGACGTCGAGGACGCCGAGCAGCCGCTGGTCGCGCGGGTCGTGGACGGGCGCCGCCGCGCAGGTCCAGTTGTGCAGCGACTGCACGTAGTGCTCGGCGGAGTGGACCTGCACCGCCCGGTGGGTGGCGAGCGCGGTGCCGACCGCGTTGGTGCCGGTGGCGTCCTCGGCCCAGGCGGCGCCCTCCTCCAGGCAGATGCCGTTCGCCTGCCGCATCACCGAGGGGTGGCCCTCGCGCCAGAGGATCCGGCCGTGCTCGTCGGTGACCACCATGATCTGGAGCGAGGCGTCGGCGATCCCGGCGAGCCCGGAGCTGAGCGTCTGCATCACCTCGGCGAGCAGGGTGCTCCGCCGCCGCTGCTCCAGCTCGTCGCGGCGGAGCAGCACGCTGCTGGTGCCCTGGTCCGGGTCGAGCCCGAGCCGGGCCATCCGCCGCCAGGAGGCGTCGATCTCCGCGCGGGGCGCGATCGGAGGCCTACGACCCGCCAGGGTCTCGTCGCGCACGCGGTGCAGCAGCCGGGCCGCCTGGACGGCGTCCATGGTGGACAGCCGCTTCATGTCGAGCCGCGTGTTGTTCATCGGTCCCTCCCGCCACCCGGTGTGCCGTATCGGTTCTGCCGTGCTCGGGCGGATGACCGGTGCGTCATGAGCGCCGTACGGCCCGTCCGAATTGTCCTCCAGGGCCGCAGCTCGCAGTGCCGAGGGTCCATCGTGCCGCCCGGAAGCCCTCCATGGAGCCCGGTTCGGGTAATCCTGCAACCCTTTGCAACTCTGGCCCCGGCCCGCCCCCGTGCGTGAGGGTGATGACGGCGGGTGGTGGTGCCGTGTCGGCGCAGCACCACCCCCGCCTTCCGCGCGTACCGCCCCGCACGCCGCCGGGTCACCCCTGGTACGCGCGGCCAGGCCTCCCTTTTCACTCCACCGGCCGGGCCCGTTCCACCACCGCGCGCAGGTCGAGCGTGGGCGGCAGGGTGCCGAAGGCCGCGCCCGAGTCGCCGCCCAGCCGGCCCGCGCAGAACGCGTCCGCCACCTCCGGCGGCGCCCAGCGGACCAGCAGCGCGCCCTGGAGGACCAGGGCCATCCGCTCCGCGAGGCGCCGGGCCCGCCCCTCCACGCCCTCCAGATCGGCCAGCTCGGTCAGGACCCCGCGGATCGCCCGGTCGAGGCGGGGGTCCGCGCCGCGCGCCTCCCCGACCTCCCGGAGGTACGCGTCGAGCGACGCCGGCTCCGTCCGCAACGCCCGCAGCACGTCGAGCGCCTGGATGTTCCCCGCGCCCTCCCACACCGAGTTCAGCGGCGACTCCCGCAGCAGCCGGGGCATCCCGGACTCCTCCACGTACCCGTTCCCGCCCAGGCACTCCAGCGCCTCGGCCACCACCGGCACGCACCGCTTCGTCACCCAGTACTTCGCCGCCGGCACCGCGATCCGCAGCAGCGCCCGCTCCCGCTCCGTACCGGCGTCGTACGCCGCCGCGAGCCGCATCCCGAGCACCGTCGCCGCCTCCGACTCCACCGCCAGGTCCGCCAGCACGTTCCGCATCAGCGGCTTGCCGGCCAGCGGCCCGCCGAAGGCCGAGCGGTACGAGGCGTGGTGCACGGCCTGCGCCACCGCCTGCCGCATCAGCGCCGCGGAGCCGAGCACGCAGTCCAGCCGGGTCGCCGCCACCATCCCCATGACCGTCCGCAGCCCGCGCCCCTCCTCGCCGACCCGGCGCGCCCACGTCGTCCCGTCGAACTCCACCTCCGCCGAGGCGTTCGAGCGGTTGCCCAGCTTGTCCTTGAGCCGCTGGAGCGCGAACGCGTTGCGCGAGCCTTCGTCGAGGACCCGCGGCACCAGGAAACAGGTGAGCCCGCCGGGCGCCCGCGCGAGCACCAGGAAGGCGTCCGACATCGGCGCCGAGCAGAACCACTTGTGGCCCGTCAGCAGGTACTCGCCGTCGGCGGCCAGCGGCCGCGCCGACGTCGTGACCGCCCGCAGGTCGCTGCCGCCCTGCTTCTCCGTCAGCCCCATGCCCAGCAGCGCCCCCGCCTTCGTGGCGACCGGACGCAACTCCCGCTCGTACACCCGGGAGACCGCGAGCGGCTCCCACACCGCCGCGACCTCCGGTTCGGCCCGCAGCGCCGGCACCGCCGCGTGGGTCATCGACACCGGGCAGCCGACGCCGGCCTCCGCCTGCGTCGCCACCAGGAACCCGGCGGCCCGCCGCACGTGCCCGCCCGGCCGGTCCCACGCGTCCGTCAGCCCCGCCGCCACCGCCTTGCCGAGCAGCCGGTGCCAGGCCGGATGGAAGTCCACCTCGTCGATCCGCCGCCCGTAGCGGTCGTGGGTCCGCAGCCGCGGCGGGAAGGCGTTCGCCTGCTCGCCCCACTCCCGGACCTGCTCCGAACCGGTCGCCCGGCCGAGCGCCCGCAGCTCCTCGCGGGCCCCGTCGAGGAGCTCCGCGGGCAGGTGGCGGTCGACCGCCTCGGCGAGCGCGCGATCGGCCCCGAAGACGTCGTACCCCACCAGGGGCGGAGCCTGATCCGAGACGGTGCGGGAGGGTGCTTCCATGCCGATACGGTAAGCAGGTGCAGGCAGCAAGCGAAACACCCGAACGGCCGGAGCGGCGCCCGTGGAGCAGGCTCCACCGGGCACGTGTCCTCTACCGCAACGTCTCGAAGCGGAAGATGGTCTGGCTGCTCCTCAAGGACACCGTCAACTCGGGCATCGAGTACCGGATCCTCGGCCTCGCCGCGGAGGCCGCCTTCTTCACCCTGCTGTCCCTGCCACCCCTCCTGCTCGGCCTGATCGCCGTCCTCGGCTACGCCGACGACTGGACCAACACCGACACCGTCGCCAGCATCGAGGAGAACATCCTCCGCGCGGCCGGAACGATCCTCTCCGAGCGGGGCGTCGGCGAGATCGCCCAGCCGATCCTCGACGACATCACCCGCGCGAAACGGCCCGAACTCATCTCGCTCGGCTTCGCCATCGCCCTGTGGTCCGGCTCCCGCGCGGTGAACGTCTTCATCGACACCATCACCGTCATGTACGGCCTCGACGGACACCGCGGCATCGTCAAGACCCGGCTCCTCGCCCTGCTCCTCTACATCGTGGCGCTGCTCATCGGAGCCGTCGTCCTGCCCCTCGCGGTCGTCGGCCCCGACCGGGTCGTCGAACTCGTCCCCTGGGGCACGGACGTCGTCGCCGTCCTGTACTGGCCGGCCGTCATCCTGCTCTCCATCGCCTTCCTGACGACGCTGTACCACGTCTCCGTCCCCGTCCGGTCACCCTGGATCGAGGACATCCCGGGCGCGCTCGTCGCCCTCGCGATGTGGGCCTTCGGCAGCTTCCTGCTCCGGATCTACCTGACGAGCCAGGTCGAGGGCCCCACCATCTACGGCTCCCTGGCCGCCCCCATCGCGATCCTCCTCTGGATCGGCGTCTCCGCCTTCGCCGTCCTCGTCGGCGCGGCGGTCAACGCGGCCATCGACCGCGTCTGGCCCTCCGTCGCCACCGCCGCCGCCCGCGAGGCCAACGAACGCGCCCGCGCCGTCCAGGCCGCCGAACTCGTCGCCCGCATCCGCGCCGAGGCGGAGGACGTCGACGAGGACGACCCCGACATGCCCTCCGAGTTCCCCGAACGCTGGTCCAAGTTCCTCCCCCCGGACGACGTGAAGTCCCGCCTCCACACGGGCTGGGAGAAGGACTGACCGACCGGGGACACGGGAGGAGTGGTGTACCAGGAACGTCCCGCCCGGCTCGCCGGCGCCGTCCTGTGGACCCGGACGGCGCCCGCCCCGGTCGTCTCCGGCGCGGTCGTCGTCCCCGACGGCTGCATGGACCTCATCCGGGCCGACGGCCGTCTCCTCGTCGCGGGCCCCGACACCCGCGCGTACCGCCCGACGGAGCCCGTCGCCCGGTACGAGGGCCTCCGCTTCGCCCCCGGCGACGCCCCCCGCCTCCTGGGCGTCCCCGCCCGCGAACTCCGCGACCGCCGCGTGGACCTCGCCGACCTGTGGGGCGGCGCCACCGCCCGCCGGCTCGCCGAGCGGATCGACGAGGCCCCCGACCCCGCCGCGGCCCTGGAGGCGTACGCGCTCCGCCGCGCCGCCCGCACCGGACCGCCCGACCCGCTGCTGCGCGCGGTCACCGCCCGCCTCCGCGCGGGCCGCCCGGTCGGCGAGACCGCCGACGCCCTCGGCCTCGGACCCCGCCGCCTCCACCGACTCGCCCTGGACGCCTACGGCTACGGCCCCCGGACCCTGGCCCGCGTCCTCCGCCTCCAGCACGCCCTGGCCCTCCTGAGGGCCGGCCTGCCGCCCGCCGAGACCGCCGCCCGCGCCGGCTACACCGACCAGGCCCACCTCACCCGCGAGACCCGCGCCCTGGCGGACACCACCCCCGGGGCCTACGCGCGCCTGGCGGCCGGTCAGGCGCCGCCGGGAGCCCCGGAGCCGACCGGGACGTCGGCGAACAGCGAGATCCCGTAGCCGTCCGGATCGGTCACCACCGCGTACCGCTGCCCCCAGACGGCGTCCCACGGCGCCAGGTGCCCCGCGTACCCGGCCGCCGTCAGCTCCGCGTAGGCCGCGTCCACCTCCTCCGCCGTGTCACACCGGAACGCCAGCTCCCCCCGGCTGCCCTCGCCCCGCCGGAACGACGGGTCGAAGGACCGCACGGACTCCTCCGTGTCCCACGCCACCCGGAGCCCGCCCGGCAGCACCGCCTCCACATGAGGCGCCTTCTCCGCCCCCTCGGGAAAGCCGAATCCGAGCCGCCGGTAGAAGGCGAGCGAGGCGGCCATGTCGGCGACCACCAGACCGATGAGGTCGAGTCGAGGTGTCTTCATGGCCACGATCCTGGGCCCGCCCGGGCGTCCGCGTCTTGTACGGATCGGACACCGGAAAAACCCGTGGCGCACTCCGCGCGGCCCGGGCTAGGGTGACGGACGTCCGCGACCGACGGACCCCGCACGTCCGACGTGCGCCAGGAAAGACACAGGAGGTGTGACCGATGGCTGTCGCCACGAAGGGCCTTGCCCGCACGCAGAAGTTCGTTCACGACACCTCCGTGGCCACCGGCTGATCCCTACCGGAACTCACCGCATCGCCGGGGCCACCCTGTGAAGGGTTCCCCTTGTCTTTCCCGCTTTCCTCCGTTTCTCTCTCCTCTTCCTCTTTCTCCTCCTCCGTCCTCGACGCCCACGGCTGGGACTCCGGCTGGGCCGAGGCCTTCGCTCCGTATGCCGCTCAGGGGCTCGTCCCGGGGCGGGTCGTCCGGGTCGACCGGGGGCAGTGCGACGTGGCCACGGCCGACGGGGTCGTGCGCGCCGACACGGCGTTCGTGACGCCGCACGATCCGCTGCGGGTCGTCTGCACCGGGGACTGGGCCGCCGTCGATCCCGAGGGTGCCGCCGACCCCCGGTACGTACGGGCCTGTCTGCCGCGGCGGACCGCGTTCGCGCGGTCGACGTCGTCCAAGCGGTCCGAGGGGCAGATCCTCGCGGCCAACGTCGACCACGCCGTCATCACCGTCTCGCTCGCCGTCGAGCTGGACCTCGGCAGGATCGAGCGCTTCCTCGCCCTCGCGTGGGAGTCCGGCGCCCTGCCCACCATCGTGCTGTCCAAGGCCGACCTGGTGCCCGACCCGGTCGTGCTCTCGCATCTCGTCGAGGACGTCCAGGGCGTCGCCCCCGGCGTGGAGGTGGTGCCGCTCAGCTCCGCCAGCGGCGAGGGGGTCGACGTGCTCTCGGCCGTCGTCGGCGGCGGCACCACCGTCCTGCTCGGCGTCTCCGGCGCCGGGAAGTCCACCCTCGCCAACGCCCTCGTCGGCGAGGACGTCATGACCGTCCAGGCGGCCCGTGACGTGGACGGCAAGGGACGGCACACCACGACCACCCGGAACCTGTTCGTGCTGCCGGGAGGCGGCGTGCTCATCGACACCCCGGGGCTGCGCGGGGTCGGGCTGTGGGACGCCGAGGCCGGCGTCGGGCAGACCTTCGCGGAGATCGAGGAGCTGGCCGCCGACTGCCGCTTCCCGGACTGCTCCCACGAGTCCGAGCCCGGGTGCGCGGTGGCCGCCGCCCTCGACGAGGGCACGCTCTCCGTGCGCCGTCTGGAGAGCTACCGCAAGCTGCTCCGGGAGAACCAGCGGCTCGTCGCCAAGACCGACGCCCGGCTGCGCAACGAGATCCGCAAGGACTGGAAGCGCAAGGGCGCCGAGGGGCGGGCCGCCATGGCCTTCAAGAGGGAGGGACGGCTCCGGTAGACCGGCCGGACGTCATGTCCGAAAGCCGCGCGTGTGCGGCGGTCCGCCGCCGCACACTGGAGGCATGACGGACGACGAGGGCGACACCCTCTACCAGGCGGTGAGCAGCAGGGACGCGCGGTTCGACGGGGAGTTCTTCTTCGCCGTCCGCACCACCGGCATCTACTGCCGGCCCAGCTGCCCCGCCGTCACCCCCAAGCGGCGCAACGTGGCCTTCTTCCCGACGGCCGCCGCCGCACAGGGCCACGGCTTCCGCGCCTGCCGCCGCTGCCGTCCCGACGCCGTGCCCGGCTCCGCCGAGTGGGACGTCCGCGCCGACGTCGTCGGACGGGCCGTGCGGATGATCGGCGACGGGGTCGTGGACCGCGAGGGCGTCCCCGGTCTCGCCGTCCGGCTCGGGTACAGCACCCGCCAGGTCCAGCGCCAGCTCACCGCCGAGCTGGGCGCCGGACCGGTGGCGCTCGCCCGTGCCCAGCGGGCCCACACCGCGCGCGTCCTGCTCCAGACCACCTCGCTGCCGGTCACCGAGATCGCCTTCGCCGCCGGTTTCGCCTCGGTCCGCCAGTTCAACGACACCATCCGGGCCGTGTACGCCCGCACCCCGACCGCGCTCCGCGCCGAGACCGCCGGCGCCGGCGGGCCGCACACCGCCTCCGCCACCGGCGTCCCGCTGCGGCTCGCCTACCGGGGGCCGTACGCCGCCGCCGAGGTCTTCGACCTGCTGGCCGCCGAGGCGCTGCCGGGCGTCGAGGAGGTCACCGGGGAGCGCGGCGCCCGCACCTACCGGCGCGCCCTGCGGCTGCCGTACGGACCCGGAGTCGTCGCCGTGGCGGAAGCGGCGCCCGGCCGCTGGCTGGAGGCCCGGCTGCACCTCGCCGAGCTGCGCGACCTCACCACCGCCGTGCACCGGCTGCGCCGCCTCCTCGACCTCGACGCCGACCCGTACGCGGTCGCCGAGCGCCTCGGCGCGGACCCGCGGCTCGCCGCCGCGGTCGCCGCCCGGCCGGGGCTCCGCTCGCCCGGCGCCGCAGACCCGGAGGAGTACGCCCTCAGGACCGTCCTCGGCCCGGAGGAGTCCGCGCGCGTCCTGACGGAGCTCGGCACGCCCCTGGACAGCCCGGACGGGACCCTCCGGGCGCTCTTCCCCGCGCCCGCGGACCTCACCGGCCACCCCGTCGCCGGGCCGCTCGCCCGCGCCCTCGTCGACGGAGGCCTCCGGCTCGACCCCGGCGCCGACCGCGACGAGTCCGCCCGCGCCCTCGGAGCCGTACCCGGCGTCGACGCCCGCGCCGCCGCCCTGATCCGGATCCGCTCCCTCGGCGACCCGGACGTGGCGGACGGGCCGGAGGCGGCCGAGGCGGGGGAGTGGGCGCCCTGGCGGTCCTACGCGCGGCGCTACCTGGAGTTCTCGCCGGTCAGCCGAGGATGACCGCGCCCGCCCACGCGCCCGTGATCAGCAGGCACGAGAAGAGCTCGACGAGGATGCTGGTGCCGCCGGCGCGCATCACGGCGCGGGTGGCGGCGCGGGCCTGGCCGTGGCCGCCGAGTCGGCGCCGCTCGCAGAGGTAGATCCCGCCGACGAAACCGGGGACCGCGCCGAGCACCGGGACCAGGACGAAGCCGAGGAGCGCGCCGACGCCCGCGTAACCGATCGTCCTGCGGGTCAGGCCCGCGCCCCGGAGGCGGCGCGGCGGCAGCTGCCAGACCACCACCTGGGTGAGGAGCAGCAGGGCGGTCGAGGAGACCAGCAGGATCCAGGCGAGGCCGGTCTGCTCGTGCAGCGACCACCAGAGCACGGCGGCCCACACCAGCCAACTGCCCGGCACGCCGGGGGCCAGCACCCCGAACAGGCCGAGGAGCATGACCGCCGCGACCATCAGGAGCTGCCACACACCCACGGGGCCAGCCTCCCCCACCCGCCGGATTCCCGCAGGTCGCGGAGGCCGAAGGGGTGGGGTCCGCACCGGGCTCCCCCGCCCGCGGGGGTCCGCCACGAAGGCGCCGGGTCCGCACCGGGCTCCCTCGCCCGTGCCCTGTCCGCCGTCCGTGCGGCCTGGCCCTGGGGCCCGTCCGGCCCCCCTCAGACCCTCGCCACCCACCCCTTCTCGTACGCGTGCCAGCCCAGCTGCAGGCGGGTCGTCACCGCGGCCAGTTCCATCAGGCCCTTGACCCGGCGCTGGACGGTGCGCAGGCCGAGGTCGAGCTGTTTGGCGACGCTCGCGTCGGTCATGCCGGCGAGGAGGAGGGAGAGGATCTCCAGGTCGGTGGTGTCCGGGCCGGGGGCCTGGTCCTCGGTGATCTGGGCGCCGACGCCGAGCCGCAGCGGCAGCGCGTCCCGCCACACCGACTCGAAGAGGCCCATCAGGGACTCCAGGAGTCCGCTGGCGTGCACCACGAGCGCGGCCGGCTCGGCGCCGCGGCCGGTGAGCGGGACCATCGCGAGGGTGCGGTCGGCGACCACCAGCTTGGTCGGGACCCGGTCGACCACCCGGATCCGCTCCTCGCGGCCGAGCGCCGCCGACAGTTCGAGCAGCCCGGAGGGGAGGGTGAGCACCTCGCGCTCGATGACCACCCGGTAGCCGACGCCCCTGCCCGCGGCCAGCTCCTCCGCGTCGTTCTCCAGGCCGGAGACGGCGATCGGCTTGCCGGTGACGAGCGCGCAGACCTCCTCGGTGGCGCCGAGCTGGAGCTGGAAGAAGCGGTGGGCCACCGCGCTCGCGCCGGTCACCACCTCCACCAGGTCGTGCACGGCGGGCTCGGCCGCCTCCGACCGGTACTCCTCCGACAGCAGCGCCGCCGCCAGCTCCGCCTGCTCCAGTTCGTGCCGCTGCTGGGTGAGGAGCGCGCCGAGGGCGACCGCGGGCGGGGCCGCCACCCAGCGGCCGGTGCGGGCGGAGGACTGGGCGGCGAGGCCCTGTGCCTCCAGGCGGCGCAGCGCCCGCTCGGTGTCCGGTTCGGGCAGCGAGAGCCGGTGCGCCAGGTCGGTGACCTCCGCCGCGCCGAGCGCGATCAGCGCGCGGTACGCGGACTCCTGCCGCTCGTCCAGTCCTATCGCACCCAGCATCGGTTCCCGCCCCTCGCCGTGTCTCCGGGGGAGCGCGCGCGACGTTCCGCGCGTGTTCTCCGGAGGCATTCGTTCCGTTGGTGACCTGGCGGGAATCGGCCACGGCGTATTCCCGCCGCGCCCATCATCCCTGTACCGCCCTCACCTCTGCCAATGTGGCGCCACCGCAGCACCAACCGCCTCCGGATTCGGGTGACTTGCGCCTGTTGTCCGGATTCTGATGGGGAGAGCGATGCGCCCGATTTCGCGTACGGCCCTGGGGGCGGCGACCGCCGCCGTCCTGGCGGTCACCGCGGCCCTGCCGTCCGTCGCGGCCCAGCCGCCGGCCGCGGGCCCCGCCGACCGCGCGCCGGTCGGCAGCGAGGCCCAGGCCCGCACCGGCGAGCGAAGCGAGATGGGGGTCCCCCCGGCCGAAGGCTGGGGGAAGCCCGCGACGGTGACCCTGGTCACCGGCGACCGCGTCCTGGTCGGCGGGGACGAGCGGGGCAACCCCGCCGCCACCGTGCTGCCCCGCGAGGACGGCACCGTGCCGCTGGTCCAGACCCGCCGCTCCGGCCAGGACCTCTACGTCTACCCCGAGGACGCCACCGACGCGCTCGCCGCCGACCGGGTCGACGAGGAGCTCTTCAACGTCACCGGCCTGGTCCGCCAGGGCTACGACGACGCCTCCACCACCACCCTGCCGCTGATCGCCGTCTACGGCTCCGGCGCCACCGCCCGCACCGCCCCGGCCGCCCCGCGCGGCGCCCGCAACGGCCAGGTCCTCAGGACCATCGGCGGCGTCGCCCTCCAGGCCGACAAGAAGCAGGCCGCCGCCTTCTGGTCCGAGGTCTCCGCGCCCGCCGCCCGCTCCTCCGCCGCGGCCATCGAGAAGCTCTGGCTCGACCGCAAGGTCGAGGCCACCCTGGAGCGCTCCACCCGGCAGGTGCACGCCCCCGAGGCGTGGGCCGCCGGCTACGACGGCACCGGCACCAAGGTCGCCGTCCTCGACACCGGCGCCGACGCCGACCACCCCGACCTCAAGGGCCGGATCACGGCCTCGGAGAACTTCACCGACTCCGACAGCGCCGACGACCGGCAGGGCCACGGCACCCACACCCTCTCCACCGTCGGAGGCTCCGGCGCCGCCAGTGGCGGCAAGAAGAAGGGCGTCGCCCCCGGCGCCGCGCTCCTCAACGGCAAGGTCCTCAACGACGCTGGATCCGGCGCCACTTCGTGGATCATCGCCGGCATGGAGTGGGCCGTCGCCCAGGGCGCCGACGTCGTCTCCATGAGCCTCGGCAACCCCTCCGAGACCGACTGCGACGACCCGATGAGCGCCGCCGCCGAACAACTCGCCCAGAACGAGGGCACCTTGTTCGTCGTCGCGGCGGGCAACTCCGGGCCCTCCCTCAACTCCGTCTCCTCGCCCGGCTGCGCGCCCGGCGTCCTCACCGTCGGCGCCACCGACCGCGACGACTCCACCGCGTACTTCTCCAGCCGCAGCCCCGTGGCCAACGAGGCCCACACCCTCAAGCCGGAGATCGCCGCCCCCGGCGTCGGCATCTCCGCCGCCGCGGCCGGCGGCCGCGGCGTCTACGCGTACCAGGCGATGTCCGGTACGTCGATGGCCACCCCGCACGTCGCGGGCGCCGCCGCCATCCTGAAGCAGCGTCACCCCGACTGGACCGCCCAGCAGGTGAAGGCCGCCCTGGTGGCCGCCGCCGAGACGGACATCCCCGGCGACGTCCGCGAGACCGGCGGCGGCCGCCTCGACGTGAAGGCCGCGATCGACCAGACCGTCCTGTCCGCCCCCGCCGTCCAGGCCGGCACCTACCACTGGCCGCAGGACGGCAGCGACCGCACCACGGTCACCGTCCCCTACACCAACACCTCCGACGCCCCGGTCACCCTCGACCTCGCCGTCGAGAAGGTCACCGGCAACGACGGCTCCGCCGTCCGGTCCACCGTCGCCCGCCTCGGCAGGCGCACCGTCACCGTCCCCGCCGGAGCGACCGTCCGGGTCCCCCTGGCCGTCGACCCCACCGCCCGCCTGGAGCGCGCGCAGTACGGCGACGTCACCGGCAGGGTCGTCGCCACCGGCCGCGGCGGCGTCCACGTCTCCACCCCGTTCGCCCTGTACGTCGAACCCGAGACGGTCACCCTCCGCGTCAAGCTGATCGACCGCCTCGGCAAGCCCGCCGACGGCGCGTCCTCGCTCGACGTCATCGGCACCGACACCGCCACCGGCGAGCGCCGCTTCAACGAGGGCTCCGCCGACCAGGTCTACCGCCTGCGCCCCGGCGGCTACTTCCTCTCCTCCTACGTCACCACCCCCGACGCGGGCGAGGGCGCCACCCTGACCGACTCGCTCACCTACCTCGGCCGCCCGCAGCTGGAGCTGAGGAAGGACACCACCGTCGTCCTCGACGCCCGCGAGGCCGGGCGGCTCTCGGTCCGCACCGAGCGGCCGTCCGAGGTCCGCGGCGCCACCCTGGCCTTCGCCCGCTCCTGGGACGACACCTGGACCCACGCCGGCACCGCCGCGGGACCGCGCACCATCCGCGCCTACTACGCCTCCGTCGAGGGCGAGGCCCGCGACGGCTCCTTCGAGTCCGGCAGCTACTGGCGGGCCGCCGCCCCGCAGATCACCTCCCTGCGCACCGGCGACGGCCTGGAGCTCCACCCGGTCACCGGCTCCACCGGCTCCGACAACCTCGACGGCACCGGCTCCGCCCGGCTCGTCGACGCCGGCAGCGGCACCCCGGACGAGCTGAAGGCCGCCGGCGTCCAGGGCCGGCTCGCCCTGGTGAGGCTCCCCGACGCCACCACCAACGTCGCCGCCCTGGCCCGCGACGCCAAGGCCGCCGGCGCGATCGGCGTCGTCGCCCACCACGCGTCGAGCGCCCGCTGGTACCCGACCGGCGGCTTCACCGGCAACGGCCTGCCGGTCCTCGCGGTCCCGGCCGCCGAGGCCGCCGCGCTCCTCGGCAGGCTCGCCGCCGGCGAGGTCACCCTGGAGTGGAAGGCCGCGGCCAGGCCCGGGTACGTCTACAGCCTCGCCTACCCGGAGACCGGCGAGGTCGACGACGACCGGGTCTACCGTCCCCGTGACGCCCGCCTCGGCCGCTCGGACGCCACGTACGGCTCGGCCGGTGTCGCCGCGGACTTCATGAACTTCCCCGCCGCGTACCGCCCCAGCGGCCTCGCCGTCTCCTTCGCCGGCCTGGAGACCGTCCCCGCGCCCGGCAGCCGCACCGAGTACTACACGCCCGGCGACACCACCTGGCACCAGTACGTCGGCAGCAGCTTCCCCTTCGGCGAGCTGATGTCCGGCGACCGGCACGCGTACACCGCCGGCGAGCGGCGCACCGAGCAGTGGTACGGCGGCGTCCTCGCCCCCACCGCCCCGCGCGACGCCGACGGCGCCCCGGTCCTCGTCTCCGAGCGCCAGGGCAACCTCATCGACTTCGCCGCCGCGATGTGGGGCGACGGCACCCACCACGCCGAGCCCGGCTCCTTCGGCGACATCGGCAACCTGCGGCTGCGCCGCGACGGCGAGCTCATCGGTGAGAACGCCTGGCCGTTCGGCGTCTTCGAGGTGCCCGCCGAGCGGGGCGCGTACGAGCTGGAACAGAACACCATGAAGATCGGCAACCGGAACTGGGCCCGCTCCACGTCCGTGCGGTCGATCTGGAAATTCACCTCCCAGCTCGACGAGACGGTCTATTCTCAGGGCATCCCGATTCTCTTCCCCCGGTACGACCTGCCGGAGGACGGACTCAAGACCCTCGCGGCGACCGACGGCCAGCAGATCGGCCTCACCGCGACCGGGCACGCCGGCTACCAGCCGGCCGCTCTCACCTCGGCCAGGCTCTCGTACTCCTATGACGGCGGTACGACCTGGACCGAAGCACCGGTCTCCCAGCAGGACGGCACCTGGACCGCGACCGTGGACCACGCGGGCGCGACGGGCAAGCAGGTCACCCTGAGGACCGAACTGACGGACGCCCACGGCAACTCCGTCACCCAGACCGTGGTCCGCGCTTACGACGTGCGCTGACCACGCCGGTCCGCCGGACGTCCTTCCCGTGGGGGGTGGGGTCGTCCGGCGGACCACCCATTCGCAGCAACGGTTTTCCTCGTGTCCCGTTTTCCCGGGCCGCCCGCGGTGGACAATAAGGGCATGACTCAGCAGGGGGACAACTGGTGGGACGCGCTCTACGAGGACGCGGCGGAGGAGCTCACGCCGACGCCCTCGCCCGACTCACTGGACGCCCACTTCACGTCCGCCACCCAGGCCACGCAGGACACCCGGGGCCCCCGGACCGCCACCCCGCCGGCGCCGCCCGTGCCGCCTCCGGCACCCGCGCCGCCGGCGCCGTCCGTGCTCGGGCCCGCGCCCTGGGAGGCGCCGGTCACGGGACCCCGGACCTTCCCGGCGGCGGCACCGGTCGCCGTGGAACCCGAGCCCGTACCCGTACCCGTACGTGAGCCCGATCCCGGCCCCGATCCCGACCCCGGGCCCGGTACCGACGCGGACGCCACCGTCCTGGTCGAGCTGCCCGCCGCCGGGCACGAGCCGACCGTCCAGGTGCCCCTGCCCCCGCCCGTGCCCCGGCCCCGCACCGGCTTCCTGGGCAGCCGGCCGCCCACGTACGAGGCCGAACCCACCGCCCTGCCCGCCGCGCGCCCCGGCGAACTCGCCGACCTGGTCGCCGACACCGTCCTCGACGGCGCCCGCTACGGCACCGCGACCCTCCGCGCCGCCTCCGTCCGCGGCGACTCCGCCCGCTACCGCGGCGAACCCCGCCGGGACGCCCTCCTCACCGCCCGCTTCGGCCACGACGAGACCGCCCTCGTCCTCGTCGCCGTCGCCGCCGGCTCCCGCGCCGCCGACGAGGCGCACCTCGCCGCCGCCGACGCCTGCCGCTGGATCGGCGAGGCCGTCGGCCGCAGCCACGCCCGGCTCTCCGAGGACATCCGCTCCGGCCGCCGCGGCGACCTCAAGTCGGGGCTCCAGCGGCTCACCGACCGCACCTACGGCCGGCTGCGGACCCGCGCCGCCGAGCGGGGCCTGGCCCCCGAGGCGTACACCGCCACCCTGCGCTGTCTGCTCATCCCCGCCGACCCCGACTGCCGCACCCGGGTCTTCTTCGGCATCGGCGGCGGCGGACTCTTCCGGCTCCGCGACGGTGCCTGGCAGGACATCGAGCCGCTCCTCCCCGACCCGGCCGCCGTGGTCGGCGCGCCGGTCGTGAGCTTCGGTTCGACGCCGCCGCACGGGACGCCCGAGGCGACCGAGGAGGGCGACCGGCTCACCATGGACCTCGGCATCACCACCGCCCCCGGGCCGCTCGTCGAGGAGCCCGTCCCGCCGCCCGCCGAACCGTTCCGCTTCCGCGCCTCGGTGGCCCGGCCCGGCGACACCCTCCTCCTCGCCTCGCCCGGCCTCGCCGAGCCGATGCGCGGCGAGCCCGCCCTCGCCCACGAGCTGGCGGCCCGCTGGGCCGGTGCCGAACCGCCCGGCCTCGCCGCCTTCCTCGCCGACACCCAGCTGAGGGTGACGGGGTACGCCGATGACCGTACGGGGGCCGCCGTCTGGGAGGCGTGAGGCGCCGGGCCGTGTGTTGATGGACCCATGGCCAAACAGAACGTAGCGGAGCAATTCGTCGACATCCTCGTCAGCGCCGGCGTGCAGCGCCTCTACGGAGTGGTCGGCGACAGTCTCAACCCGGTCGTCGACGCCATCCGGCGCAACCCCGCCATCGACTGGATCCAGGTGCGCCACGAGGAGACCGCCGCCTTCGCCGCGGGCGCCGAGGCCCAGATCACCGGCCGCCTCGCCGCCTGCGCCGGCTCCTGCGGCCCGGGCAACCTCCACCTCATCAACGGCCTGTACGACGCCCACCGCTCGATGGCCCCCGTCCTCGCCCTCGCCTCCCACATCCCCTCCAGCGAGATCGGGCTCGGCTACTTCCAGGAGACCCATCCCGACCAGCTGTTCCGCGAGTGCAGCCACTACAGCGAACTCATCTCCAGCCCGCGGCAGATGCCCCGGCTGCTGCACACCGCCGTGCAGCACGCCGTCGGCCGCGGCGGCGTCTCGGTGGTCGCGCTCCCCGGGGACATCGCCGACGAGCCCGCCCCCGAGAAGGCCGCCGGCTCCGCCCTCGTCACCTCCCGCCCCACCGTCCGCCCCGGGGACTCCGAGATCGACGCCCTGGTCCGGATGATCGACGCGGCCGAACGGGTGACGCTGTTCTGCGGCAGCGGCACCGCCGGCGCCCACCCCGAGGTCATGCAGTTCGCCGAGCGGCTCAAGGCCCCCGTCGGCCACGCCCTGCGGGGCAAGGAGTGGATCCAGTACGACAACCCCTTCGACGTCGGCATGAGCGGCCTGCTGGGCTACGGCGCCGCCTACGAGGCCACCCACGAGTGCGACCTGCTGATCCTGCTCGGCACCGACTTCCCGTACAACGCCTTCCTCCCCGACGACGTCCGGATCGTGCAGGTCGACGTCCGCCCCGAACACCTCGGCCGCCGCTCCCGGCTCGACCTCGCCGTCTGGGGAGACGTCCGCGAGACGCTGCGCTGCGTCACGCCCCGGATCCGGCAGCGGACCGACCGCCGCTTCCTCGACAGGATGCTGAAGAAGCACGCCGACGCCCTGGAGGGCGTGGTCAAGGCGTACACGCGCAAGGTCGAGAAGCACACCCCGATCCACCCCGAGTACGTGGCCTCCGTCCTCGACGAACTCGCCGACGACGACGCGGTCTTCACGGTCGACACCGGCATGTGCAACGTGTGGGCGGCCCGGTACCTCACCCCCAACGGGCGCCGCCGGATCATCGGTTCCTTCAGCCACGGCTCCATGGCCAACGCCCTCCCGCAGGCGATCGGCGCCCAGTTCACCGACCGGGGACGGCAGGTCGTCTCGCTCTCGGGCGACGGCGGCTTCTCCATGCTCATGGGTGACTTCCTCACCCTCGTGCAGTACGAACTCCCGGTGAAGATCGTGCTGTTCGACAACTCCTCGCTCGGCATGGTCGAACTGGAGATGCTGGTCGCCGGGCTCCCCTCGTACGGCACGGGCAACAAGAACCCCGACTTCGCCGCCGTCGCCCGGGCCGCCGGCGCCTACGGCGTACGCGTCGAGAAGCCCAAGCACCTGGCCGGGGCCCTCAAGGACGCCTTCAAGCACAAGGGCCCCGCCCTCGTCGACGTCGTCACCGACCCCAACGCCCTCTCCATCCCCCCGAAGATCAGCGCCGAGATGGTGACGGGCTTCGCCCTCTCCGCCAGCAAGATCGTCCTCGACGGGGGAGTGGGCCGGATGCTCCAGATGGCGCGATCCAATCTGCGCAACGTGCCCCGCCCCTGAGGGCACGGAACGCGGCGCATGCGGACCGGCTCGCGGGGCAGGCTCTCCCGTGAGCCTGTTCGACGCGATCGTGGGTGGGGGCTATGGCCGGGAAGGCACGACAGCCGACTCAACTGCTGAGAAAGGTGGGAGGGGCGGACCTGACGGCGGTGCCGGAGGTGCGCCACGCGTTACGGGAACTCCTCGGCAGCTGGGGCGGACCGGACACCGGGGCCGTCGCCGAGCTGCTCACCAGCGAACTGGTCACCAACGCGCTGGTCCACACCGCCTATGGCGCGGTCGTCACCGCGACCGTCGATCCCGGCCAGCTCCGGGTCGAGGTCCGCGACTTCGAGCCCGGTCTCACCGCCCCGCCCGTACCGCCCGCCGACGACGGTACGAGCGGCCGGGGGCTCTTCCTGGTGCGGGAGCTCGCCGACTCCTGGGGGATCGAGGAGCGCGCCACGGGGAAGGTCGTCTGGTTCGAACTGAACGGCGGGGCCGCCTGAGGGGCGGCCCCGCCGTGGGGGTGTGTCACGGTCCTGCCGTGGGGTGGAGCGGGCCCGTCAGCCGAGCAGGCGCTCCATCTCGGAGATCTTCGCCTCCAGGGAGTCGAGTCGGGGCAGGGCCTGGGTGTCGTCCTCGGCGGTGAGGTCCACCGTCCGCGACTCCCGCTTCTCACTTTCCCTGACGGCTTGCAGGGAGGGCCGGGGCCGAAGGGGCAGTTGTCCCGGGTCCGCTATGGCGGGTTCCGCGACGGCCGCCGTCACCGACGCCGTCGCGGAACCCGGCCCGGACCCGGGGGCCTGGCCCCCGCCGGTCCCGGAGGCGGCGGTCAGCGCCGCCACCTCCACCTGGCGCCCGCCGCCCCGGCCGAAGGCGCGGTGCTGACGGTTGAGCGCCTTGATCTGCGCCCGGTCGAGCTTGGCCTGCTCGCGCCGGCGGATCCTGTTCTGCTCCTTCTCGCGCCGGTCCTCCCGGACCTCGTCCACGGCCTCGTCCAGGGTCCGTACGCCTTCCAGGAGCATCAGCGACCAGGCGGCGAAGGTCTCCCGGGGAGCCCTTATCCACCGCACGATCCGAATCTGCGGCAGCGGGCGGGGCACCAGGCCCTGCTCGCGCAGCGCCGCCCGGCGGGTCTGCTTCAGCGCCCGGTCGAAGAGGACCGCCGCCGACAGGGACATCCCCGCGAAGAACTGCGGGGCCCCGTCGTGGCCCAGGCCGCGCGGCGCGTGCACCCAGTTGAACCAGGCGGCCGCGCCCGCGAAGAGCCAGACCAGGAGGCGCGAGCCGAGGGCCGCGTCGCCGTGGCTGGCCTCGCGGACGGCGAGCACCGAGCAGAACATGGCGGCGCCGTCGAGGCCGAAGGGGACCAGGTACTCCCAGCCGCCCGTCAGGTTGAGGTTCTGCCGGCCGAAGCCGACGAGCCCGTGGAAGGAGAGCGCCGCCGCGACGGCGGCGCAGCAGAACAGCAGCCCGTACGAGGCGAAGCCGTACACGGCTTCCTTGCGTCTGCGCCGCTCCTCGCTGCGTTCCCAGGAGTCCTCGGCCGCGGCCTGGTCACCGGCGCGCTTCCCGCGCGCGAGCACCGCCACCGCCGTCAGGACTCCGGCGACCATCACGCCGCCCGGAAGCAGCCAGTCCAGCGATATGTCGGTCAGTCTCATGCGGTGTCCCTCGCATCGCAGTAGGGCGTTTGGCCGCCCATACTGTCCGACCGATCAAGGGACGTACGGGGTTTCGGGGCAAGAGCACGCCAACGAGGGCCGAGGGCATACGAATAGGTACCTTCTGGTCGAACACACCGCCGTGTATGCGGAATTGAGTTCGATTCACGCCACCCGTTCGGGTGGCGTATTCCTTCAGGCGGTCGCGGCGAGCCGCCGCACCCGGTCCGCGTCGCAGGTACGCGGGCAGGTGAGACAGGTGTCCTCGGGGCGCAGGGTGTAGAAGAAGCAGCAGGTGGCCCGGTCCCGGGTGGCGCGCGGGGCGCCGTCCGGCCCCTCGCTCCCGGGCAGCGTCCGGAAGCCGGCCCCGCCCGCGTACGGCTTCTCCGGCCGGCCGGTGCTCCCCGGCAGCAGCAGCTCCAGTTCGGCCATCGCCCGCTCCTCCTCGCCGAGGAGGGCGCCGACGTACCAGAGGCTCTCGACGATCTCGTCCGTCACCATCCCCCACAGGGCGCGGCGGCCGCGCCGCATCCGGGGGCCGAAGCCGCCGAGGAGGGCTTCGAAGTGCTCGGCGAGCGAGGCGCGGACCTCCGCGCGCAGGGCGTCCTCGTCCGCGACCACGCGGGCGCCGGGGAGGGCGGCGGCCGGGTCGCCGGGGAGGCAGGCGAACTCCTCGACGCGGACCGCCATCCGGCCGCGGGTCCGCTGGAAGGAGACCGCCGTCACCGGGAGGCGGGGGACCCGGCGGTGCAGGAACCAGGGGACCGTGACCAGGAGGCAGGCGGGCCAGCCGTACCGGTGGAGGCCGAAGCTCGCGACGACGTCGGGGCGGGCCTGCTGCCCGTAGTCACGCAGGACCTGCGCGTTGTCCCAGGCGAGGAAGGCGTCCAGGGCGGGCCCGCCGGCCGCGAGCTCCTCCGCGAGGACCCAGCCGGCGCCGCGCGGCAGCCGTTCGTTCTCGGTCGTCTCCTCTATCCGCAGGCCGGAGAAGACCTCGGCGAGCCGGGCGTACGAGGCCGCGACGGACGAGGC
Organism: Streptomyces sp. NPDC007863; assembly: GCF_040633895.1. Lineage (NCBI taxonomy): Bacteria > Bacillati > Actinomycetota > Actinomycetes > Kitasatosporales > Streptomycetaceae > Streptomyces > Streptomyces sp. NPDC007863. The sequence continues at coordinate 24,800 of NZ_JBEYEI010000009.1, read as the reverse complement.
GAGGGGGGAGGGCAGCAGAGCGGGGACGGTCATGCGGACCACCGAATCGCGATCGTTGGCAGGTTAGCCTTACCTTACCCGAATCGGCATCCCGTCTCACCACCGCCCGGCCCCCTCCCCCCTGCGCCTCGTGGGCGCGGTCCCACGGAACGGTCCGTTCGCCTATGGTGCACAGGGGACCCGGGCCGCGCGAGCCGGGCCCGGCACGAGGCCGCAGGAGGACCCGGGTGGAGCAGGGCGCAGCACGCGAGCGGGCGACCGAGGGAGCGTCCGTGCGATTCGGCGACCCCGCGACCGGCCCGCACCCCTCCCGGCCGGACGCCGCGGCCGACGGTTCCGCGCGCGTCCCCGAGCAGGCCCGCGGCGAGCACACCCACGGCGAGTCCCCCCTCTCCGGGGACGGTCCGCGCGCCGTGCGGCGGCACTCCGTCCGGGGCCAGATCCTCGACGCCCTGCGCACCGCCCTCGTCTCCGGCGAGCTGCGGCCCGGCGATGTGTACTCCGCCCCCGCCCTCGGCGAGCGCTTCGGCGTCTCCGCGACCCCCGTCCGCGAGGCGATGCAGCGCCTCGCCGTCGAGGGCGCCGTCGAGGTCGTGCCCAACCGCGGCTTCCTCGTCGTCGTCCGCACCGCCCGCGAGCTGGCCGAGCTGGCGGAGGTACGCGCCCTGATCGAGGTGCCGGTCATGCTGCGGCTCGCCCGCACCGTCCCGGCCGCCCGCTGGGCCGAGCTCCGGCCCTTCGCGGAGGCGACCGGCGCCGCAGCCGCCCGCGGCGACCGCGCGCACTACGCCGAGACCGACCGCGCCTTCCACCGCGCGGTCCTCTCCCTCGCCGGCAACGAACAGCTCCTCGTCATCGCCGACGACCTCCACCGCCGCTCCCAGTGGCCCCTCCTCAGCGCCCCCGTCCCGCGCCACGCGGACCTGGTCGCCGACGCCGCCGAGCACGCCGCCCTCCTCGACGCCCTCGCCGCCCAGGACCTCCCCGTCGTGGAGTCCCTGGTCCGCGAACACTTCGCGGGCGCGAACGGCTGATCACCGCCGGGAGGCCCGGGCCGCCGGGACGCCCGGTCCACCCCCGGGAGGCCGGTCCCCGACGGGGCGGCCTCCCAGGGGCCCGGGCCCACTAAGGTCGAAGGCGACAGCCGTTCGTACCGCGCGCTCGTGAGGTGTCCCATGCCGTCCGCGACCCCGTCCCCCGCGGACGGACGCCGGCCCTCCCCGAAGACCTCGGCGTCGCTCACCGGTACGGGGCCCGAGGCCGCCGCCCTCCTCGGCTGGCTCACCGATCCCGACGCGCCCCGGCTCTGCCTGGTCACCGGCGCCCCGGGCAGCGGGAAGAGCGCCCTCCTCGGCCGGCTGGCCGTCCACGGGACCCGGGCCCGGCGGGGCCGGGGCAAGGCCAGGGCCGAGCGGGTGCTCGTGCCGCTCGCCGGGCAGAGCGCCCTCGGCGTGGCCTGGACGCTCGCCGACCGGCTCGGCGTGGTGGCCCGCACCCCCGCCGACCTCGTGCACGCCCTCGCCACCAGCGAGGCCCGCCGCACCGGCAGGGCCGTGCTGCTCCTCACCGACCTGCACGCCGCCGCCGAACCGGACGCCGTCGCCGAGCTGCTCGGCGGCCTCGCCGAGGTCGGGCGGATCCGGCTCGTCGTGGAGGCCCGCACCGGCACCCGCGTCCCCCGGGCCGCCCGCACCACCGTCGTCGACCTCGACGGGGACACGGACCCCGGGCCGCCGCCGGCCCCGGCGCCCTTCCCCGAGCTCCCCGACCTCTCGGACCCGGTCGCCGTCTGCGCCGCCGACCCCCTCCTCGTCACCACCGGCTACGCGACCGCCTCCCCCGACGACCACGGCGGGCTGCGCGACGCCTGGCTGCGGGCCGGACAGGCGCTCTGCGCGGCGGACGGACCGGCCGGCCGCGCCCTGGTGCTGCTCACCGCGCTCGGCGACGGCGCCGACCCCCGGCTGCGGCCCGCGCTCGCCGAACAGGCGGCCCCGTCGCCCTGGCGGCTGCGCTGGGCCCGGCACCGGGGGGACGTCTCCCCGCCGTGGCCGGGACCCGTCGCGGTGCTCGGCGCGACCGCCGGCGGCCCCTCGGCCGAGCTGCTCCTGGTGGGCGACCACACCGGGACGGTCCGGCTGCTGCGGGAGGCCGACGCCTCCGGCGCGGGGCGGCTCGCCCACCGGGTCCAGGGCCGGATCACCGCCCTCGCGCCCACCGCCGACGGGACGGTGCTGCTGCTCGACGAGCGCGGCCGGCTGCACGCCGTGCGGGGCACCGCGCCCCGCCCGCCCTATCTGGAGCGGCTCACCGAGGCCGTCTCCACCACCCTGTCCCGGCACCCGGGCACCGCGCTGGCCGCCATCGCGGGCTCGGTGGTGGTGGGGGACCGGCTCGGCTCGGTGCACGCCTTCGGCGTCAACGGCCTCCACCAGGCCGCCTCGCACAGCGGCCGCGTCACCGCCGTCACCGCCGTCGAGTCCGCGACCCCGTTCGTCTGCTCGGGCGGCGCCGACGGCACCGTACGGCTCTGGACGCCGGGCCGGGCGCCGGTCCCCGAGCCGCTGGCGGAGCACCGGTCGCCGGTGGTCGCCCTGCACGCCGCCCCCGCCCCCGGCGGGCCGCTCGTCGCGGCCGCCTGGGCCGACGGCCGGGTCGAGCTGATCGCGCCGGAGGGCGGCCGGCGCAGGGCCTTCCGGCCGGGACCCGCGGTCCGCGCCGTCGCCGTGACGGCGACCGGGGCGCTCGTCGTCGGCACCGAGGAGAGCCTCGTCTGCCTGGAGCCCCAGGAGGGGTGACGGAGCGTCACATGGCCGTGCGGGGCGTCAGCTGCGACGCCAGCCAGGTCGGTACGCCCCCGAGGAGGCGGAAGAGCCGCCGGGCCTCGGCGCGCAGCCGGCCGGCCTCCGCTTCGGTCTCGGTGTCGGCCAGGGCGGTCAGGGCCGGAGCCGTACCCACCAGATAGCCCAACTCCTCGCGGATCCGCAGCGATTCGGCGAAGCCGTGCCGGGCCTCCGCCAACTCGCCCTCCCTTAACGCCAGTCCGGCGAGATGGCGCCAGGTGGAGGAGAGCAGCAGCGAGTCGCCCTGCGCGGTGGCGCCGGCGTGCGCGCGGCGGTACGCGGCCCTGGCCGCCTGCGGGGAGTCGCCGAGGTTCTGGGCGATCAGCCCGCGCCGGTAGTCCAGGAGCGGGCGGCCCGGCTCGGAGGGGGCGATCAGGGCCGCCGCCCGGCCCAGCGCCATCCGGGCCTCGTCGGCGCGGTCCCGGACGCCCAACAGGGTGGAGGCGTAGGCGAGATAGCCGCGCTCGCAGGCCGCGGCGCCGCGCTCCTCGTCGCTGCTCGCGACCGCCTCGGCGGCGCGCAGGGCCTCCTCCGCCTCGGCCCAGCCCTGTTCGGTGTAGAGGCAGCGCTCGATCAGCAGCGCCGCCCGTTCGAGCGCGGCGGCCGGCTCGTGGGCGCGGGGGACGAGCAGCGCCGCCGCGTCGGTCCAGCAACCGCGGGAGCGGAGCCGCCATATGGCGGTCTCCACAGGAGTCTCCTTGCCGTAGGCGAGGGACGGGTTTCCGCCGCCCCCTGATTCGGAACCAGACATGGCGGTGTCCGCCACATTGCCCTCCCCGAGCGCGCCATCGAGCTGTTGAGTAGGACGGCATCTCAGCACGAACGGACGTACCCGGCCAAGGGGTCGGGTGAAAAAATTCACAAAGGCGGCGGGGTGTACGGACGCCCCGCCGGGGCAGGGCCCGGCGGGGCGTGAGGGGCGCGTGACCCCTGATCACGGCGGTGATCAGGGAGGGCGGGGGTGCGAGGGGTCCGGCCGAGGGGGCGCGCCGGAGGGTCCTCCCTCACTCCTCCGGACTCAACCGAAGGAGTGAAATCCGGATCCGCGCGGGGCAGACTCCGTCAACTCATCCGCAGGGCCAGGAAGAAATCGAGCTTGTCTTCGAGCCGGGACAGGTCGCGGCCGGTCAGCTGCTCGATCCGGCCGACCCGGTAACGCAGCGTGTTCACGTGGAGGTGCAGCCGGGTCGCGCAGCGCGTCCAGGAGCCGTCGCAGTCCAGGAAGGCCTCCAGGGTCGGGATCAGCTCCGCCCGGTGGCGCCGGTCGTAGTCCCGCAGCGGGTCCAGGAGCCGGGCCGTGAAGGCGCGCCGCACGTCGTCCGGGACGAAGGGCAGCAGCAGCACGTGCGAGGCCAGCTCGTGGTGGCCGGCCGCGCAGACCCGGCCGGGGCGGGCGGCGGCCACCCGGCGGGCGTGCCGGGCCTCCTCCAGGGCGCCCCGCAGCCCCTCCGCCGAGTGCACGGCGGCGCTGACGCCCAGGGTGAGCCGCCCGTCGTCGGCGAGGCCGGACGAGAGCGGAGCCCGTACCGCCGCGAGGAGGGCGTCCGCGTGCAGGCCCAGAGCGGCCGACGGGCCGTCGTCCTCGCTCTCCGGCAGCGGGCCCGCGGCCAGCGGCACGAGCGCGATGGCCTCGTCGCCGGTGTGGGCCACGGCGATCCGGTCGGCGGACTCGGCGCCCACGGTCGCCGGGTCGACCAGGATCTCCTCCAGGAGCGCCTGGGTGACCGGTCCCGGCTCCACCGGGGCCTGGCCGCCCTCCTGCTCCCACTCGACGCGGGCCACGACGACCTGCCAGTGCGGGGCCGCGCCGAGGCCGGGCAGCAGCACCGGGGCGGCGACCCGCAGCCGGGCGGCGATCTCGGCGGGCGCGGCGCCCGACTGCACGAGCTCCAGGACCTCCTGGGCGAGTCGGCGGCGCACCGTGCGGGCCGCGTCGCGCCGGTCGCGCTCGACGGAGATCAGCTGGGTCACGCCCTGGAGCAGGTCGAGCCGGGCGGCCGGCCAGTCCCCGGCGTCGGCCTCCACGGCGAGCAGCCAGTCGGACAGCACCGTCTCGCGGACGTCCCGGGCACCGGGACCGGCGGCCCGGCCGGTGTTCCTGACCGGGAAGAGCGAGTACGGGGCGCCCTGGAGGGTCAGCCGGTGCGGGCCGCGCCGGCCGGTGCGGGTGGCGGCCAGGTGCTCGCCCGCGAGGGCGGCGGCGAGCGCCGGGTCCAGGGGCTCCCCGGCGCCGGCGATCTGCCGCCCGGTGGGGGAGAGGACCCAGGCGCGCAGGTCCAGGTCGGAGCCGAGGAGGTCGAGGACGGCCTCGGGGCCGCCGCCCGCCGGGCCGGAGGTCATCAGCCGCCGGTGCCGGTCCACGACGGCCGCCAGGTCGCCGGCCCGCTCGCCGGAGACCTGTCGAACGACATGCTCGGTGATCGTCGCGAACGCAACGGTTTCGTTGACCGCGAAGAGCGGAAGCCGGTGGCGGGAACACGCCTCCACGAGATCGTCGGGGATGTCGCCCAGCTCGGCCTCGCCGGCCGCGAGCGCGGAGACCCCGGCCTGGCTGAGGATCCGGACGAAGGGCTCGGCGTCGGCCGGCTCCCGCAGCCACGCCAGGCCGGTGAGGACCAGCTCGCCGCCGGAGAGGTACCGGCTGGGGTCCTTGAGGTCCGTGGTCATGACGCCACGGACGGAGCGGTCCAGCTCCTCCTCGCCGCCCAGCAGGCGCAGCCCGAGCGCGTCGTTCTCCAGCAGTGCGCGCAGCCGCATTCGTGTCGCCGCCGTTCCTTCGAGTGGTGATGTCGAGTGGGTGATCGGGTTGTCGGGTATTCGACGGTGGGGAGGGTGAGGGTGATGCCGCAGTTTCCAGGGGGAAACGGCGAGGTTTCCGTTCACCCTCTTTCGTTCGAATCTACAAGACGTACCAGGGCACCGGCCAACTCCTTCATGTTTTCGGTTACTGCACACGGGCCCGGCGGCCTTGTGTACTAGGCCACACACCGCGTGAACAGGACATGAACACCGAAGTCGAGGGCCGAACGTCACCCAGGGCCCAGACGTCCGACCCCCACCAGAATCGCTAGAAGAGAGCCACCATGGACTTCCTTCGCCCCGCCAGCTGGGAGGAGGCGCTCGCCGCCAAGGCCGAGCACCCCACAGCCGTGCCCCTCTCGGGCGGCACCGACGTCATGGTCGAGATCAACTTCGACCACCGGCGCCCCGAGTACCTGCTGGACCTGAACCGCATCGAGCTGCTGCGCGAGTGGGAGGTCGGCGAGGAGAACGTCCGGCTCGGCGCTTCCGTCCCGTACACGCAGATCATGGAGAACCTCCGGGCCGAGCTGCCGGGTCTGGCGCTCGCCTCCCACACGGTCGCCTCCCCGCAGATCCGCAACCGCGGCGGCGTCGGCGGCAACCTCGGCACCGCCTCCCCGGCCGGTGACGCCCACCCCGCCCTCCTCGCCGCCGGCGCCGAGGTCGAGGTCGAGTCGGTCCGCGGCAGCCGCTTCATCCCGATCGACGAGTTCTACACCGGCGTGAAGCGCAACGCGCTCCAGCCCGACGAGCTCATCAAGACCGTCCACATCAAGAAGGCGGACGGCCCCCAGCAGTACTCCAAGGTCGGCACCCGCAACGCGATGGTCATCGCCGTCTGCGCCTTCGGCCTGGCACTGCACCCGGAGACCCGGACCGTGCGCACCGGCATCGGCTCGGCCGCGCCGACCCCGATCCGCGCCAAGGAGGCCGAGGCCTTCCTGAACGCGGCTCTGGAGGAGGGCGGCTTCTGGGACAACGGGAAGATCATCACCCCCGCGATCGCGAAGCAGTTCGCCGACCTCTGCTCGGCCGCCGCCAACCCGATCGACGACGTCCGTGGCACCGCCAAGTACCGCCGCCACGCCGTCGGCATCATGGCTCGCCGCCAGCTCGGCTGGACGTGGGAGCAGTACCGCGGCGCCGGCCGCACGCTTGAGGGAGCTGCATAACCATGCGCGTGAATTTCACGGTCAACGGTCGTCCGCAGGAAGCCGACGACGTCTGGGAGGGCGAGTCCCTCCTCTACGTTCTGCGCGAGCGCCTGGGCCTGCCCGGCTCCAAGAACGCCTGTGAGCAGGGCGAGTGCGGCTCCTGCACGGTCCGTCTCGACGGCGTGCCGGTCTGCTCGTGTCTGGTCGCCGCCGGCCAGGTCGAGGGCCGCGAGGTCGTCACCGTCGAGGGCCTGGCGGACTACGCCCAGCACCGCGAGGACGCCCACCCGGGCGGCGCCTGCGGCACGGGCGGCTGCGGCACCAGCCTGGACGCGGCCAAGAGGTGGGAGGCCAAGCCGCAGGACTCGCAGACCGGTGAGGGCGTCGAACTCTCGCCGATCCAGCAGGCGTTCATCGACGCCGGCGCGGTCCAGTGCGGTTTCTGCACCCCCGGTCTGCTCGTCGCGGCCGACGAGATGCTGGAGCGCAACCCGTCCCCGACGGACGCGGACATCCGCGAGGCGCTCTCCGGCAACCTCTGCCGCTGCACCGGTTACGAGAAGATCCTCGACGCCGTCCGCCTCGCGGCCGCGCGCCAGGAGCGCCAGGGAGAGGCGGTCTGACGATGGCTCAGAACACCCGTACGGCACCGGTGGGCACCCCCACCGACGTCACCCAGAACCACACCCAGGGCGGCGTCGGCGCGTCCACGCTCCGCCCCGACGGCACCCTCAAGGTGACCGGCGAGTTCGCCTACTCCTCGGACATGTGGCACGAGGACATGCTGTGGGGCCAGGTCCTGCGCTCCACCGTCGCGCACGCCGAGATCCTGTCCATCGACACCTCCGAGGCCCTCACCATGGACGGCGTCTACGCCGTCCTGACGCACGAGGACCTGCCGGCCGCCAAGAACTACGGCCTGGAGTTCCGCGACACCCCGGTGCTCGCCTACGGCAAGGTCCGGCACCACGGCGAGCCGGTGGCCCTCGTGGCCGCCGACCACCCGGAGACCGCGCGCCGCGCCGCCGCCAAGATCAAGGTCGAGTACCGGGAGCTCCCGGTCATCACGGACGAGGCCTCGGCCACCGCCCCCGACGCGATCCTGGTCCACGAGAACCGCGACGACCACCACATCGGTCACGTCCCGCACCCCAACATCGTGCACCGCCAGCCGATCATCCGCGGCAACGCCGACGAGGCCGCCAAGCGCGCCGACGTCATCGTCAAGGGCGAGTACACCTTCGGCATGCAGGACCAGGCCTTCCTCGGCCCCGAGTCCGGCCTCGCCGTACCGGCCGAGGACGGCGGCGTCGACCTGTACGTCGCCACCCAGTGGCTGCACGCGGACCGCGAGCAGATCGCGCCCTGCCTCGGCCTGCCCCAGGACAAGGTCCGGATGACCATGGCCGGCATCGGCGGCGCCTTCGGCGGCCGCGAGGACATCTCCATGCAGATCCTCGCCTCGCTGCTCGCGCTGCGCACCGGCAAGCCCGTCAAGATGGTCTACAACCGGTACGAGTCCTTCTTCGGGCACGTCCACCGGCACCCGGCGAAGCTCTACTACGAGCACGGCGCCACCAAGGACGGCAAGATCACGCACATGAAGTGCAAGATCGTCCTGGACGGCGGCGCCTACGCCTCGTCCACGGTCTCGGTCGTCGGCAACGCCTCCTCCCTCTCGGTCGGCCCCTACGTCATCGACGACGTCGAGATCGAGGCGATCGGCCTCTACACCAACAACCCGCCCTGCGGCGCCATGCGCGGCTTCGGCGCGGTCCAGGCCTGCTTCGCCTACGAGGCGCAGATGGACAAGCTCGCGGCCAAGCTGGGCATGGACCCGGTGGAGCTGCGCCAGCTCAACGCCATGGAGCAGGGCACGCTCATGCCGACCGGCCAGGTCGTGGACTCGCCGGCCCCGGTCGCCGAGCTCCTGCGCCGGGTCAAGGCCCGCCCGATGCCGCCGGAGCGCCAGTGGGAGACCGCCGGCGAGAGCGCGGACGTCCGCGCCCTGCCGGGCGGCCTCTCCAACACCTCGCACGGCGAGGGCGTCGTCCGCGGCGTCGGCTACGCCGTCGGCATCAAGAACGTCGGCTTCTCCGAGGGCTTCGACGACTACTCGACCGCGAAGATCCGCATCGAGGTCATCAACGGCGAGGCCGTCGCCACGGTCCACACCGCGGCGGCCGAGGTCGGCCAGGGCGGCGTCACGATCCACGCGCAGATCGCCCGCACCGAGCTCGGCGTCCAGCAGGTCACCATCCACCCCGCCGACACCCAGGTGGGCTCGGCCGGTTCGACCTCCGCGGGCCGCCAGACGTACATGACCGGCGGCGCCATCAAGAACTCCTGCGAGCTCGTCCGCGAGAAGGTCCTGGAGATCGGCCGGCGCAAGTTCGGCTCGTACCACCCGGCGTGGGCCAACGCCGAACTCCTCCTGGAGGGCGGCAAGGTCGTCACCGACGGCGGCGAGGCCCTCGCCACCATCGCGGACGTCCTGGAGGACCAGGTCGTCGAGATCGAGGAGGAGTGGCGGCACCGTCCGACCCAGGCCTTCGACCTCGTCACCGGCCAGGGCGACGGCCACGTCCAGTACGCCTTCGCCGCGCACCGCGCGGTGGTCGAGGTGGACACCGAGCTCGGCCTCGTCAAGGTGATCGAGCTGGCCTGCGCCCAGGACGTCGGCAAGGCGGTCAACCCGCTCTCCGTGATCGGCCAGATCCAGGGTGGCACCACCCAGGGCCTGGGCGTCGCGGTGATGGAGGAGATCATCGTCGACCCGAAGACCGCGAAGGTGCGCAACCCCTCCTTCACGGACTACCTGATCCCGACGATCCTCGACACGCCGACCATCCCGGTCGACTACCTCGAACTGGCCGACCCCAACGCGCCGTACGGCGTCCGGGGCATCGGCGAGGCCCCGACCCTGTCGTCCACCCCGGCCGTCCTCGCGGCGATCCGGGCGGCGACCGGCCTGGAGCTGAACAAGACGCCGGTCCGCCCCGAGGCGCTCACCGGCACCCTGTAGGCCCCTCCGGGCGGTGCGTGCCTCCCGGGGAACGCCACACGTCCCTTCCGCCCGCACCGCCCGGAGCGCAGTACCCGCACCACCCAGCGGTACCCGCACCACCAGCACCACCAGAAGTACCCGCACCACCAGAAGTACCCGCACCACCAGAAGTACCCGCAGTACCCCGTTCGTCTCGGGCCGTCCCCCGGGTCGTGCAGCCAACAGCAGTTCCCAAATCCCGCCGCTAACGAGTCCCCCTCGTGCGGGTGCCCCTTTGAACCTTGGGAGTAGGCCCCATGACCCAGTCGTCTGTGGAGCCCAAGACCGCCGCGGAAGACGCGGGCTCCGGCTCGCGCAACCCCGCCGGACGGTCTTGGCTCGACCGGTACTTTCACATCTCGGAGAGAGGATCCTCCGTCGGCACGGAGATCCGCGGTGGCGTCACCACCTTCATGGCGATGGCGTACATCCTCCTGCTCAACCCGATCCTCCTCGGAGGCCCGGACGTCGAGAAGAACGTCCTCGCCTCCTCCGCCGTCATCACGGCGACCGCCCTCGCGGCGGCGGTGACGACCCTGCTCATGGGCTTCGTCGGCAAGGTCCCGCTCGTCCTCGCGGCCGGCCTGAGCGTCTCCGGGGTGCTCGCCACCCAGGTGGTGCCGCAGATGACCTGGCCGCAGGCCATGGGCATGTGCATCGTCTACGGTCTGGTGATCTGCCTCCTGGTGGTCACCGGTCTCCGCGAGATGATCATGAACGCCATCCCGCTGCCGCTCAAGCACGGCATCACCATCGGCATCGGCCTCTTCATCGCGCTGATCGGCTTCAACAAGGCCGGTTTCGTCGGCGCCGGCCCGCAGTTCGGCCCGCCCGTCACCATGGGCTCCGGCGGCGAACTCGTCGGCTGGCCCGTCCTGATCTTCGCGATCACCCTCCTCGCGATCTTCGCCCTCCAGGCCCGCAAGGTCCCCGGCGCCATCCTCATCGGCATCGTCGGCGGCACGGTCATCTCGCTGATCGTCAACGCCGTCGCCGACGTCCCGGCCAAGGGCCCCGGCTCCTGGGCCAACGGCTCCCCGGAGCTCAAGGGCAGCGCGGTCTCCGCCCCGGACTTCTCGCTCTTCGGCGACGTCTCCTTCGGCGGCTGGGGCGACGTCGGCTACATCACCGTCGGCGTGATCGTCTTCACCCTGGTCCTCGCCGGCTTCTTCGACGCCATGGCCACCATCATCGGCGTCGGCACCGAGGCCAACCTCGCCGACGACAAGGGCCGCATGCCCGGCCTGTCCAAGGCCCTCTTCATCGACGGCGCGGGCGGCGCGATCGGCGGCGTCTCCGGCGCCTCCGGCCAGACCGTCTTCGTGGAGTCCGCCACCGGCGTCGGCGAAGGCGCCCGCACCGGCTTCTCCTCGGTGATCACCGGCCTCTTCTTCGCGGCCTGCCTCTTCTTCACCCCGATCACCCAGATCGTGCCCCGCGAGGTCGGCTCCGCCGCCCTGGTCGTCATCGGCGCGATGATGATGATGAACGCCAAGCACGTGAACTGGGGCGACAGCTCCGTCGCCATCCCGGTCTTCCTGACCGTCGTGCTGATGCCGTTCACCTACAGCATCACCCCGGGCGTCGCGGCCGGCGTCATCGCCTACACCGTCATCAAGGTGGCGCAGGGCAAGGCGCGCGAGGTCGGTGCGTTCATGTGGTGCCTGACCGCGATATTCATCGTGTTCTTCGCCCTCCACCCGATCGAGGGATGGCTCGGCGTCAGCTGACGCCCGAGCTCCCTCCTCTCACACCGCCAAGGAGACCGACATGCTGGACATCGCCGAAGAGCTGCACCGGTGGGTCGAGCAGGGACGCGACTTCGCCGTGGCCACCGTGGTGGCCGTCGGCGGCAGCGCGCCCCGGCAGCCCGGCGCCGCACTCGCCGTCGACAGCGAGGGCACGGCGATCGGCTCGGTCTCCGGCGGATGCGTGGAGGGAGCGGTGTACGAGCTGTGCCAGACGGCCCTCGACGACGGCAAGGTCGTCGTCGAGCGCTTCGGCTACAGCGACGAGGACGCCTTCGCGGTCGGCCTGACCTGCGGCGGCATCATCGACATCCTCGTCACCCCGGTCCGCGGCGGGGTCTTCCCCGCCGCGCTGGCCGCCGCCGTCTCGGGGGAGGCGGCGGCCCTCGCCCGGATCGTCTCCGGCCCCGAGGACCTGCTCGGCCAGGCGCTCCTCGTCCACCCGGACGGCTCGTACGAGGGGAAGCTCGGCGGCCACCCCGAACTGGACCGCACCGCCGCGGCCGAGGCGCGGGCGCTGCTCGACGCCGGGCGCACCGGCACGGTCGAGATCGGCGAGGACGGCAGCCGCTGCGGGCAGCCGCTGACGCTGCTGGTGGAGTCCTCCGTCCCCGCCCCCCGCATGATCGTCTTCGGCGCCATCGACTTCGCGTCGGCGCTCGTCCGGGTCGGCAAGTTCCTCGGCTACCACGTCACCGTGTGCGACGCGCGTCCCGTCTTCGCGACGAGGCTCCGCTTCCCCGAGGCGGACGAGATCGTCGTCGAATGGCCCCACCGCTACCTGGAGTCGACCGAGGTCGACGGCCGGACCGTGCTCTGCGTCCTGACGCACGACGCGAAGTTCGACGTCCCCCTCCTCCAGGCGGCCCTCAAGCTTCCCGTCGCCTACGTCGGCGCGATGGGCTCGCGGCGCACCCACGAGGACCGCAACGCGCGCCTGCGCGCGGTCGGCGTCACGGAACTCGAACTGGCCCGGCTCCGGTCGCCGATCGGGCTCGACCTCGGCGCGCGCACGCCGGAGGAGACGGCGCTCTCGATCGGCGCGGAGATCGTGGCGAACCGGCGTGGCGGCACCGGTGTCTCGCTCACCGGCGCGCACACGCCCATCCACCACGACGACACCCCCATCACCGGCCACATAGCCTCGGTCGCCTGACGACACGCCCCCGTGTGGGCACACGGGACGGCGCCCCTTGCCGGGCCTGGGCTTTCGCGCCTGAACCCGCACCCCGATGTACGGCTTCGTACGGGTGCGGGTTCAGGCGCGTGTGCGGCGGCACCCGCGAAGGGTGCCGTAGCCGGGTGTCGGGCTCAGTGGGCGGTGCGGTGCTGGAGGGTGTGGGTCCAGGCGGGGGGTGGTTCCGCGGCCGGCGGGTCCTCGTGGCGGCCGCCGCGGGCGAAGAAGTCCGCGAGCGGCAGGATCGCCGCGCCGACGGTCACCGCGTCCGGCCCCAGCGTGCCCATCCCGATGCCGACCCGCGCCGCCGGATACGCGAGGGCGTACGCGCGCGCGTGCGCCTCGACCTCCGCCAGGAACCGCGTGCCGAGCAGCAGCCCGGCCCAGCCGCCGACGAGGATCCGCTCCGGCTGGAAGAGGTTGATCAGGTCGGCGAACCCCGCGCCCAGGTACTCGGCCGTCTCCGCCAGGACGGCGACCGCCGCCGGGTCGGCCGCGGCGCCGTCCCCGGGGCGCGCCGCCGCGACGAGCGCCGCGAGCGCGGTCTCCTCGTCCGCGCCCGCCGGCGGCCGGCCGCCGGCCTCGCGCCAGCGTTCGAGGAGTGCTTCGGCGCCCGCGTACGCCTCCAGGCAGCCCTGCGCGCCGCAGCGGCAGCGCCGGCCGCGGACGCGTACCTTCAAGTGGCCCCACTCCAGGGCGCGTCCGGGCCCGAGCGGGTCGGTCGTCACACAGGCGCCGACGCCGGAGCCGAAGAGGACGACGACGGCGCTGCGGGCGCCCCGGCCGGCGCCGAACCACATCTCGGCCTGGCCGAGGGTCTTGGCGCCGTTGTCGATGCGGTACGGGACCTCCGGCGGCAGGTCGACCGCCTCGCGCAGCAGCCGTTCCAGCGGGACCGCGTCCCACCCGATGGTCTGGCCGTGCACGACCGCCCCGTCCGCCTCGGTGTGCTCGACGATGCCGGGGACGCCGATCCCGACCCCGAGCAGCCGCTCCGCGGGGACCTCCGCCGCCCGGAGCACCTCGGCGACGCCCTCGCGGATGTGGTCGACGACGACCCCGACGTCGTACCGCGCGCCGCCCTCCGCCGAGGGGGACAAGGGGCGTTCGGCGCGGGCGAGTTCGGTGAGGGTGAGGTCGAACAGCTCGACCCTGACCCGGGTCTCGCCCACGTCCACGCCGATCATCCGCCCGCTGTCGGGGGCGACGCGCAGCAGGATCCGGGGCCGGCCGCCGGCCGAGTCGACGCTGCCGGCCTCCTCGACGAGCCCCTCGGCGACCAGCTCCGCGACCACGTTGCTGATCGAGCCGGAGCTGAGCCCGGTGGCGGGGCCGAGCGCGAACCGGCTCATCGGGCCGTCGAAGTAGAGCCGCCGGAGGACCGCCGTGCGGTTCTCGCGCCGCAGGTCCCGCACGGTCCTGCCGTTCGATCTGGTCACTGGGGTCCCTCGCGGTCGTGGTCCATCGGGCGGGCGATCGGTGGTGGCGCGGCGGCCGTCGCTCAGGCCTTGCGCAACCCGCTGAGCAGCAGCTCGGCCAGCTGGTCGTAGGCCTCGGCGTCCGCGAGACCGGTGGACGCGGCCACCTGCCGGCGCTGGATGCGCACCATCACGGAGGCGATGACGTCGGCGGCGAAGGCCACGTGGACCTCCCGGAAGACGCCCGCCCTGACGCCCTCCTCGATGAGCTGCTGCACCCGGCCGGCGGCGGCGCGGGTGTTCCGCTCGTACACCTCGGCGGCCGGCTCGAAGGCGGCCACGTCGTCGAAGAACTGCGGGGAGACCGGCGCCAGCTCGGCGGAGACGGCCCGCAGATAGGCGGAGAGCCGCTCCGCGGGGCCGCTCGCGGCGGCCAGGACGGCCTCGACGCGGGCCGTGGCGCGCCGGAAGAAGTGCACGACGGCCGCCCTGACCAGCTGTTCCTTGCTGCCGGCCAGGCCGTACAGGGTCCGCTTGGAGCAGTGCAGCCGGGCGGCCAGGTCGTCGAGGGTCAGCCGGGCGAAGCCCTCGCCGACGAGGAGGGCGACCAGCTCCTCGAAGAGCGCGGAGCGGCGTGCCGCTCCGCGGCCCGTGAGCTTGGGGGCGTCGGCGGCGGAGGTCTCGATCACCCGAACAGTATGCCGGGCCGCCCGCCGTGAGGGGTTACGTCCGGAGGCTCATGCGCTATTTTTAACGGTACTGGAGTACCCGTCCTAGTACCGCTTCGCCGAGTGCCCCCGTACCCCTGCCTAGTACCACCGCGCGCCGATGGAGTCGCCATGGATGTCGACCGCCTGCTTCCCACCCCCGAAGCGGCGGACCTCATCGCCCTCACCCGCGAGATCGCCGACAACGAGCTCTCGCCGCGGGTGGACGAGCACGAGGCCGCCGAGACCTATCCCGAGGGTCTCTTCGCCACGCTGGGCCGGGCCGGGCTGCTCGGCCTCGCCTACCCCGAGGAGTACGGCGGCGGCGGCCAGCCGTACGAGGTCTACCTCCAGGTCCTGGAGGAGCTCGCCGCCCGCTGGGCGGCCGTCGCCGTCGCCACCAGCGTGCACACGCTCGCCTGCCACCCGCTGTACGCCTTCGGCACCGAGGCGCAGAAGGAGCGCTGGCTCCCCGCGATGCTGGAGGGCCGGCTCGTCGGCGGCTACAGCCTCTCCGAACCGCAGGCCGGGTCGGACGCCGCCGCCCTCTCCTGCAAGGCGGAGCGCCAGGAGGACGGCAGCGGCTACCGGATCACCGGCACCAAGGCGTGGATCACCCACGGCGGCAAGGCCGGCTTCTACTCCCTCTTCGCCCGCACCGCCCCCGGCAGCCACGGCGTCTCCTGCTTCCTCGCCCCCGGCGAGACCGAGGGCCTCACCTTCGGCGCCCCCGAGCGCAAGATGGGCCTCCAGGCGGTCCCCACCACCTCCGCCTACTGGGACGGCGCCCTCATCGAGGAGGACCGGCTCGTCGGCACCGAGGGCCAGGGCCTCCAGATCGCCTTCAGCGCCCTCGACAACGGCCGCCTCGGCATCGCCGCCTGCGCCACCGGCCTCGCCCAGGCCGCCCTGGACGCCGCCGTCGACTACGCCAACGAGCGCACCGCCTTCGGCCGCCGGATCGTCGACCACCAGGGCCTCGGCTTCCTCCTCGCCGACATGGCCGCCGCCGTCGACGCGGCCCGCGCCACCTATCTCGACGCCGCCCGCCGCCGCGACCTCGGCCGCCCCTTCAGCCGCCAGGCCAGCGCCGCGAAGCTCATCGCCACGGACACGGCGATGAAGGTCACCACGGACGCCGTCCAGGTCCTCGGCGGCTACGGCTACACCCGCGACTTCCCCGTCGAGCGCTACATGCGCGAGGCGAAGATCATGCAGATCTTCGAGGGGACGAACCAGATCCAGCGGCTCGTCATCAGCCGCGGCCTGGCGCGCCCCGAGAAGTAGCGGGGCGCAGCAGATGCGGGGAGGCCGTCCTCGGTCCTCGGGGGCGATGGCCGGCCTCTCCGACACACGGGGTCTGTGCGTGCGGGGCGAGCGGGCCGCGGATAGCCTCGCCGAAGGCTTTCCTGCACTTTCGTACGCGCATGAGCGAAGGCGGTCGTCGTGTCCCGTAATCGCCGGTTGATCCTGAGCCCGCCCTCCCGTGTGTGGGGCCTGCTGGCCAACGGCCTCCGGTACGGGGAGTGGGTGTCGGGGACGCAGCGGGTCATCACCGCCGACCCGGGGTGGCCCGAGGTCGGTTCCCGGCTCCGGGTCCGGGTGGGCGTCGGCCCCCTCACTCTCGAGGACACCTGCGTCGTCCGCATCTGCGAGCCCGAGCGCCGCCTCGAACTGGAGGCGAAGGCCGACCCCTTCGGCGCGGCCCGGATCGCCATGAACCTGGTCCCCTGGGGCGGCAACACCCTCTTCCTTCTCGAATGGCACCCCCTCCGGGGCCCGGGAACCCGGATGCACGGACTCCCCGTCGACTACCTCGTCTCCATCCGGAACGGCATGATGCTGACCAAACTCGCCCGCATCGCGGTCCGCGAACGACAGCGCGACGAAGCCACCGGCGCCGCCCCGTCGGACGCCGTCACCGCCTAGCCTCGGGGTCGGCCGACGGCGGCCGGTCGAGGAACGCGGTGAGGCCGGCGTCGGGGGAGTAGCGGTCCCCGGCGTGCCGGCGCAGCCCGGCGTCGAGCCGCCGGAGCGCCGGGCCCGGGTCCTCCGAAGCGTCGAAGTGGAGTGCCATGACGGCCTCCCGCCGGCCCTTGCCGGAGAAGTCCTTCGGGACGGACACGCCCTCGCGCAGGACGGCCGCCAGCTGCCACCGGCGCTCTCCCCGCGCGCCCGGCTTCGTGGACCGGACGGTGACGCGGGAGACGTCCGCCCACGGCGAGGACCAGCGCCGGTCGCGTACCCGGCAGTGGAGGTGGTCGGCGGTCAGGTGGACGGTGTGCCGGACGAGCGGCTGGCCGCCGGAGACGATGACGCCGGTCACCAGGGCGGCCAGGCCGAGCAGCGCGGTGGCGAGCGTGACGACGGGGAGCGACAGGATCATGCCGAGCGGGACGCCGATGCTCGGGGACAGGATCCCGAGGATCGCGAGGCAGCCCCCGTTCTCCGTGCGCCGGGTCGGCTGCTCCAGAAGGCCCGCCGTGACCTCCACCGCCTCGGCCGGAGGGGCCGCCTGCGCCGGCGGGGCCGCCTGCGCCGGAGGGGCCGCCTCCGTCGGAGGGGCCGCCTGCGCCGGAGGGGCCGCCTCCGTCGGAGGGGCCGTCTGCACCGGCATCCGCGTCACGGGCGGCCGGGGTGCCGCCGAGGGCGCGGCGCCCAGCAGGTCCAGGACCCGCGAGGCCGACGGACGGCGCTCCGGCGACTTCTCCAGGCACTCGGCGACCAGCGCGTACAGGCTCGGGGGCACGCCGTCCAGGTCCGGTTCGTCGTGGACGACGCGGTAGAGCAGGGCGGGGGCCGGACCCTCGCCGAAGGGGGGCCGGCCGGTCGCGGCGTACGCGAGGACCGCGCCCAGCGAGAAGACGTCGCTCGACGGGGCCACCGGCCCGGCCGTCGCCTGCTCCGGGCTCATGAAGCCCGGGGTGCCGACGACCAGGCCGGTGTCCGTGAGCGCCGTGGCGCCCTCCACCGCCTTCGAGATGCCGAAGTCGATGACGCGCGGCCCGTCCTCGGTGACGAGGATGTTCGACGGCTTCAGGTCCCGGTGCACGAGACCGGCCCGGTGGACCGCCTCCAGGGCCTCGGCGAGACCTGCGGCGAGCGAGCGCAGCTCCGGCTCGGGCAGCCGGCCCCGGTCCCGTAGGAGCGCCGCCAGGTCGGGCGCGTCGATGTAGTCGCTGGCCACCCAGGGCACCGGTCCGTCCGGGTCGGCGTCCACGAGCGGCGCGGTCCAGAAGCCCCCGACGGTCCTGGCGGCCGCCACCTCGCGCCGGAACCGCTCCCGGAACCCGGGGTCGGCGGCGATCTGCGGCCGGATCACCTTCACCGCGAGCCGCCGCCCGCTCCGGGACACGGCGAGGAACACCTGTCCCATCCCGCCCTCGCCGAGCCGCGCCGAGAGGCGGTACGGGCCGATGACGTCCGGATCGTCCGGCTGCAAGTCCTGCACGGTTCCCCCGAGTTCGCCCGACTGGAGGGGCGATCCTCCCAGAGGGGCGCGTCCCCGGGCCAGTCGGGTCGTCCGCGCCGCTCCTAGACTGATCGTCTTTGGCGGGCGCAGAGGGCGCCCGTCTTTTCCATGTGGGGGGATCCATGAGGAAGGCACTGGTCGCCGGCGCGCTCGCGCTGGCGGCGCTGCTGACGAACGCGACGGGGGCGACGGCCGCTTCGGCGGAGGCGGAGGCCGTCCCGTACACGGCGTGGACCTGGAACGTATCGGGCCACAAGATGAACCACGGCCGCACCGACAGCGGTCTGGTCGAGGAGGCGGTGGGCTCGATCGGACGGGCCGAGAACGCCGTGGACTTCGTCTCGTTCAACGAGATCTGCTACAGCCAGTACCGCGCCATCAGGACGCAGCTGGCGAGCTGGAACCCGGACAACCCGAGCTACGCCCGCTTCCAGGAGGCCATCCCGGCGGGCAGCACGGGCGCGGACGGCCGGTCGATCTGTGGCGGAGAGTCCTTCGGCAAGGCCCTGTTCAGCCGCCACCGGCTCGGCGTCGCCGAGTACCGGACGTTCGCGCAGGAGAGCGGTCTGTCCTACTGGTCCGCCGACGGCGTCCGGCACCCGGTCATGAGCGGGCTGCTCTGCGCGCCCCTGGCCGACCGGCCGGCCATGAAGTTCTGCTCCGTCCACGTCGGCCCGATCTCGACCACGGAGAAGCCGTACGGCTACCGCCAGCTCGTCGAGCTCGACGGCATCCTGGACGGGTTCGCGGCCGCCGGACAGACCTACATGATCGCCGGTGACTTCAACGCCGAGCCGGACTACGACCGTCTGAACCGCTTCTACGCGGAGGAGGTCCCGGAGCCCTCCGGTTCCCGGGCGGAGGGACCGAACTACGGAGACCACCGCGAGCTCGACGACCAGGACGCCTCCTGCCCGGGATACGGCGAGGAGACCTCGGCCAACCCCGTGGCCGGGCTGCCCTGCGGCGTTCCGAGCCCCAAGATCGACATGATCTTCGCCCGCGCGGACCGCCTCGCCTCGCCCGACCACTCCGCCGACTCCAAGGCGATCCCCGTCTGCACCGGGATCGACGAGACCGGCGCGCTCAAGCCCGGGAGCACCGAACCCTGCTCCGACCACCGCGTGGTGATCGGCCGGGCGACGCTGCTCGTCGACCCGGCGACGTGACAGACTCGTGGTGATTTCGTGTTGAACCAGTTAAGGCGTATGCTCTGATCTGCCACCCCGGTTCGCCTGTGTTCCCCCGTTTCAGGCGCACCGGGGTTCGGCATGTTCCGGCCCGGTGTGCTACTGGGCGGCCAGCGCCGCGACGCCCGCCCGGGCGAACTTCTCGTCCAGGTCGCCCGAGGGGGCTCCCGCCACGCCGATGCCCGCGACCGGGCCGCCGCCGGCGGTGACCGGGGCGCCGCCGCCGAGGAAGAGGGTGCCGGGGATGTCCTTCAGGTTCGGGGCCTGCTCCAGGCGCTTGGCGAGCTCGGAGGTCGGGGCGTTCCAGGAGACGGCCGTGTACGCCTTCCGCTCCGCGGACGCGTAGGACTGCGGGCCCGCGCCGTCGCCGCGCAGGGTGACGATCGTGTGGCCGTCGCGGTCCACGACCGCGACGGTCACCCGCTGGTTCTCCGCCTCCGCGGCGTCCAGGACGGCCTTCGCCGACTTCGTCGCCGCGGCGACCGTCAGGTGGGTGCCGGTGGTCGTGTTCCCGCTCTTCGCCTCGGACACGGCCGCGGGCGCCGCGGCCGTGTCCTCGCCGCCGGCGCTCGCGGAGTAGGCGCCGGCCCCGGCCAGGCCGAGGGCGACGATCGCGCCACCGGTGATCAGACGGGTCCGGTGGGCCTTCTTCACGTGCTTCATAGGGGTGCTCCAGGGGAGGGGGAGGAGGAGGGGGGCTCGGTCGAAGATCGACCGGCGCTTCATCCTCCGGCCGGTTCCGGGGCGT
The DNA here is from genome assembly GCF_040633895.1 of Streptomyces sp. NPDC007863. Classification (NCBI taxonomy): domain Bacteria; kingdom Bacillati; phylum Actinomycetota; class Actinomycetes; order Kitasatosporales; family Streptomycetaceae; genus Streptomyces; species Streptomyces sp. NPDC007863. The sequence continues at coordinate 4,495 of NZ_JBEYEI010000009.1, read as the reverse complement.
GACGGTCGGCGCACCGGCTGCCGTCGACGGGCGGATCGGGGGACCTCCGGGTCCACCGATCGGATGACCCCCGGTCCGTGACCCCGGCGTCGCGGGGCGGCGTGCGGGTTCTATGGTGAGCGGCGCAGACCGCGCGGACCGCGCGGTCCCCCGCGGGGAGCGTCCCCGGGCCGGCGGCCAACCCGCCGGCCGGGCCACCCGCACGACACGTACGAGGAGTTCCATGGACATCGCCGGCTCCGCCGCTCTCGTCACCGGTGCCGCCTCCGGTCTCGGCGCCGCCACCGCCGCCGCGCTCGCCGACCGCGGCGCCACGGTCTACGGCCTCGACCTCGGCAAGGCCGTCGCCGCCGCCGGGGAGCAGCCCGACGGCGTCCGGCTGATCGCCGCCGACGTGACCGACGAGGACCAGGTCCGCGCCGCGCTCGCCGCGATCGACGCCGACGGGGCCGAACTGCGGCTCGCGGTGAACTGTGCGGGGATCGCGCCCTCGGCCCGCGTCCTGGGCCGCAAGGGCCCGCACGACCTCGACCTCTTCCGCACGGTCGTGAACGTCAACCTGGTCGGCACGTTCAACGTGATGCGGCTCGCCGCCGAGTCCATCGCCCGCCACGAGGCCGACGAGCACGGCCAGCGCGGGCTCGTCGTCAACACCGCCTCCATCGCCGCCTTCGAGGGCCAGGTGGGGCAGATCGCGTACGCCGCCTCCAAGGCCGGGGTCGCCGGGATGACCATCACCGCCGCCCGCGACCTCGCCCAGTACGGCATCCGGGTCGTCACCGTCGCCCCCGGCATCGTCGACACCCCGATGATGGCCGGCTTCAGCGACGAGATCCGCGCCGGGCTCGCCGCCAGCGTCACCTTCCCGCAGCGCCTCGCGCAGCCGGCGGAGTACGCCCGGCTGATCACCATGATCGCCGAGCACGACTACCTCAACGGCGAGACGATCCGGATGGACGGCGCCCTGCGGATGTCCGCGCGCTGAGCAGCGCCGCTCCCCACGAGAGCACTCGGTGCCGGAACAAACCGGCACCGAGTGCCGCGCGAAGGTCGTCCGGATGTTAGGTTCGTGCCATGGCAGCAGCGGCGACGAACCCCCCGACCTCCCCGAAGCCCGCGATGCGGGACTCCCTCATCGCCGCGGCCTTCCAGCTCTTCCTGGAGCGGGGCTACGAGCAGACCACCGTCGACGACATCGTCACGCTCGCCGGCGTCGGCCGCCGCTCCTTCTTCCGCTACTTCCCGTCGAAGGAGGACGTGGTCTTCCCCGACCACGACCAGTGCCTCGACGACATGACCCGCTTCCTCGCCGCCAGCGCCGACAGCGACGACCCGATGGTCCGGGTCTGCGGCGCCGCCCGCCTGGTCATGCGGATGTACGCCGAGAACCCCACCTTCTCCGTCCAGCGCTACCGGCTCACCCGCGAGGTCGCCGGGCTGCGCGCGTACGAGCTCTCCGTCGTCTGGCGGTACGAGAAGACCCTCGGCGACTACCTGCGCACCCGCTGGGCCGACCGCAAGGACGGCACCCTGCGCGCCAACGTGGCCGCCGCGGCCGTCGTCGCCGCCCACAACCACGCCCTGCGGCACTGGCTGCGCTCGGGCGGCGAGGGCGACCCGCTCGAAGAGGTCGACCGGGCCCTGGAGTTCGTCCGCGCCACCTGGAGCCCGGACGCGCCCGGCGCCGCCGCGGGCGACGCCGTGGGCGAGGGGGACGAGGACGTGGTGGTCGTCATCACCAAGCGGTCCACCCCGATGTGGCGCGTGGTGCGCGAGGTCGAGTCGAGCCTCGGCGAGGGATGAGGGGCCGCAGTATCTCAGATTCAGGGAACTGAGGTCTTTCTTTGCTGGCACTGAGTGCCATATCTTGGGCTCCATGCACCGTCGAGCCGCCGAGTGCGAGGAGAAGGCATCGTGTTCCACACAGGACTGAGGAACTCCGGCGCCGTCCGGACCGAGGAATCGGCCGAAGACGCCGATCTCTACTTCCAGCGCTGCGCCTGGTGCCAGACCACCACCTTCCAGCGCCTGCTCTGCCCGACCTGCGGGTCGACCGACCTGTCCCCCCAACTCAGCGAGGGGGAGGGCGTGATCACCGTCCGTCGGGCCTACACCGCCGCCGAGGCCGACCTCTGGCCGGTGCACATGGCCGAGGGCTTCGTGGTCCGCTGCCGGGTCGACGGGCCGCCGCACGCCGTGCGCCCCGGTGTCCGGGTCAAGCTCGCGAGCGCCGCCGACACCGGCCGCCGGCCGGTCGTCCGGCTCTGCGAGGAGGTCCCGCTGGACGGCTGGATCTGAGCCCGGAGGGCGCGCGAAAGGGGGGGTGGCACAGAGTGCCACCCCCCCTTTCCGTGTCCGACGGCGTCAGCGCGCGCCGATCTCCTCGGTGAGCTGCGGCAGCACCTCGAAGAGGTCGCCGACCACGCCGTAGTCGACCAGGTCGAAGATCGGGGCCTCGGGGTCCTTGTTGACCGCGACGATCGTCTTCGACGTCTGCATGCCGGCCCGGTGCTGGATGGCGCCGGAGATGCCCGCGGCGACGTACAGCTGCGGCGAGACCTGCTTGCCGGTCTGGCCGACCTGGTTGGAGTGCGGGTACCAGCCGGCGTCGACGGCGGCGCGGGAGGCGCCGACGGCCGCGCCGAGCGAGTCGGCCAGCTTCTCGACGACCTCGAAGCCCTCGGCGGCGCCGACGCCGCGGCCGCCGGAGACCACGATGGCGGACTCGGTCAGCTCCGGGCGGCCGGTGGAGACGCGGGCGGTGCGGGAGACGACCTTCGCCGCGTTGCCGGTGAAGGCGACGGTGACGTCCTCGACCGTGCCGGCGGCCGGGGCGGCCTCCGGGGCGGTGGAGTTCGGCTTGACGGTGATGACCGGGACGCCGTGCGAGACGCGGGACTTGGTCGTGTACGAGGCGGCGAAGACCGACTGCGTGGCGACCGGGCCCTCGGCGCCGGCCTCCAGGTCGACGGCGTCGGTGATGAGGCCGGAGCCGAGGCGGAGCGCGACGCGGGCCGCGATCTCCTTGCCCTCGCCGGAGGAGGTCACCAGGACGGCGGCCACCTCCTTGCCCTGGGCGATCTGGGTGAGCGCGTCGACCTTGGGGACGACGAGCTGCTCGGCGAACTCGGCGCCGTCCGCCACGTAGACGGTGGCCGCGCCGTACTCGGCGGCGGTGGCGGCGACGGAGGCGGCGGCCTCGCCGGCGCCGAGGACGACCGCGGACGGCTCGCCCAGGCGGCGGGCCAGGGTGAGCAGTTCGAGGGCCGGCTTGCGGACCGCACCGTCGGCGTGGTCCACGAGAACCAGGATCTCAGCCATGATTCCTTGCTCCTGAGGTGGGATGACGGGCGGTCAGATGAACTTCTGGGAGGCGAGGAAGGCGGCCAGCTGCTTGCCGCCGTCTCCGTCCTCGTTCGTGACGATCGTGCCCTGGGTGCGGGCCGGGCGGGCGTCCGCCGACTCGACCAGGGTCCAGGAACCGGCCAGGCCGACCGCGTCCTCGTCGATGTCCAGGTCGTCGAGCTCCAGCTCCTCGACCGGCTTCTTCTTCGCCGCCATGATCCCCTTGAAGGAGGGGTAACGGGCCTCGCCGGACTGGTCGGTGACCGAGACGACGGCCGGCAGCGGGGCCTCCAGGAGCTCGGTGGCGGCGTCGCCGTCGCGGCGGCCCCTGACCACGCCGTCCTCCACGGACACCTCGGAGAGCAGCGTCGCCGCGGGCAGGCTCAGCCGCTCGGCGAGCAGCGCGGGGAGCACGCCCATGGTGCCGTCGGTCGAGGCCATGCCGCAGACGACCAGGTCGAAGCCGGTCTTCTCCAGCGCCTTGGCGAGGATCGCGGAGGTGGCGATGACGTCGGAACCGTGGATGGCCTCGTCGTTGACGTGGACGGCCTTGTCGGCGCCCATCGACAGCGCCTTGCGCAGGGCGTCCTTGGCGTCGTCCGGGCCGACCGTGACGACGGTGACCTCGGCGTCGTCGGCCTCCTCGGAGATCCGCAGCGCCTGCTCGACCGCGTACTCGTCGAGCTCCGAGAGGAGGCCGTCGACCTCGTCGCGGTCGACGGTCAGGTCGTCCGCGAAACCGCGGTCGCCGGTGGCGTCGGGAACGTACTTCACACAGACAGCGATCCTCAGGGTCACGGCCTGGCTCCTTTCAACGAGCGGATGGTTACGGGAGGTTGCGGGCCATGACGATGCGCTGGACCTGGTTGGTGCCTTCGTAGATCTGGGTGATCTTGGCGTCGCGCATCATGCGCTCCACGGGGTAGTCACGGGTGTAGCCGTAGCCGCCGAGGAGCTGGACGGCGTCGATCGTGACCTCCATGGCGACGTCGGAGGCGAAGCACTTGGCGGCGGCGCCGAAGAAGGTCAGGTCGCCGTCGACGCGCTCGGACTTGGCCGCGGCGGCGTAGGTGAGCTGGCGGGCCGCTTCGAGCTTCATGGCCATGTCGGCGAGCATGAACTGCACGCCCTGGAAGTCGGCGATCGGCTT
>NZ_JBEYEI010000008.1:273274-320044 GCF_040633895.1 Streptomyces sp. NPDC007863 | reverse complement strand
GGGCCCTTCCGGCGTTTCCGACTCTATCAGATCCTTTCGGCGTCTGATTCCCAGTCAGCGGGGTTTGTCTTCCCGGCTGTTGGGCCGTTCCGACGTCTCAAACCTTAGCGGATTCCTTCGGCGACTCATAATCGAGTCGTTCGAATTGAATTTCGGCATGCCGGAATTCATCCCGTGAGGGAGATCGTGCTGGGTTGAGGTGCCGCTATCGCGGCGGGATGGCTGTCGCAGAACCGTTCCGGCTCCGTGACAACTCGGAGAACACTACGCGTCCCCCAGGGGGGTGTCAACCCCCCTCCGGTGACGTCCTCAGTCCAGGTCGGAGAGCCTGCCGCCGGCGTCCGGCTGGGTCAGCTCCACCCTGCGCAGGAGGCGGATCAGGGCGTCGCCGAGGAGGCCCCGCTCCTCGGGTTCGAGGTCCTGGAGGAGCTTCTCCTCGAAGTCCGTGGCCATGCGCATCGCCTCCAGCCACTTCGTACGGCCCTCGTCCGTGAGCTCGACGATCACGCGGACGCGGTTGTTCTCGTCGCGGTCGCGGGTCACCAGGCCCTCGCCGGCCATGCGGTCGATGCGGTGGGTCATGGCGGCCGGGGTGAGGCCGAGGCGCTTGGCGAGCTCGCCGGGGCCCAGTCGGTAGGGGGCGCCGGAGAGGACGAGGGTCTTGAGGACCTCCCACTCGGCGTTGCTGATGCCGAGGTCGGCGAGCTGGCGGCCGTACGCCACGTTCATCCGGCGGTTCAGCCGGCCGAGCGCGGAGACCACCTTCTCCACCTGGGGGTCCAGGTCGCGGTACTCGCGCTGATACGCGGCGATCTGCTCGTCGAGCGTCGGCTCCTGCGGCTCTTGCGAGGCGGACCGCTCCGGGGTGTCGGACATGGGGGCGAGTATTCCACGGTCCTCGTTGGCGTTGAAGTCCTTCTATGTGTACTGTTAAGGATCGAACTTTAGGATTTAAGTCTTCAGGGTTCAGGCGTACAGGGGTGAACCCGGGCCGGACCCGCGACCGAAGTGGGTGAGTGTGACCAAGGCGAGGGGCGCTGCGATGCGCCGGATTCAGGCAGGCAGCGCGCTGAGCGCGTTCGGACTCGGCTTCACCGTGCCGTACCTCTATGTGTACGTGGCGCAGGTGCGGGATCTGGGCGCGACGACCGCAGGTGTGGTGCTGGCCGTCTTCGCCATGGCCGCACTCGTGGTGCTGCCGTTCAGCGGGCGGGCGATCGACCGGCGCGGGCCCGTGCCCGTGCTGCTCGTCGCCTCCGGTCTCGCCGCGGTCGGCGCCGTGGGGATGGGGCTCGCGTCGAACGTGCCGGCGGCGGTGGGTGCCGCCGCGCTGCTCGGCGCGGGGACCGCGGTGCTCCAGCCGGCGCTCGCCACGATGATCGTGTGGTGCTCCGAGCCCGCCGGGCGGACCCGTGCCTTCGCGCTCCAGTTCTTCCTGCAGAACCTCGGTCTGGGTGTCGGCGGTCTGATCGGCGGCCAGCTCGTCGACGTGAGCCGGCCCGACAGCTTCCTGCTGCTGTTCTCGATCGAGGCCGTGATGTTCCTGGTCCTCGCCGCGGTCGTCGGCACCGTGCGGATGGCCGGTTCGCCGGCCTTCCAGGGCGCGCGGCCCGCCGAGGGCGGCAAGGGCGGCGGGGTCCGGGCGCTGCTCGGCCACAAGGCGATGGTCCAGCTGTGCGTGCTCGGCTTCGTCCTCTTCTTCGCCTGCTACGGACAGTTCGAGTCGGGTCTGGCCGCGTACGGCACCGAGGCCGCGGGCATCGCGCCATCGACGCTCGGCATCGCGCTCGCCGCCAACACGGCGGTGATCGTGCTGGCGCAGTTCCTGGTGCTGAAGTTCGTGGAGCGTCGCAAGCGCACCCGGGTGATCGCGGCCGTGGGTCTGATCTGGGCGGTGGCGTGGCTCATCGCCGGGTACGCGGGCCTCGGGCACGGCAGCCAGGCGATGGCGACGGCGGCGTTCGTGTCCACGTACGCGCTGTTCGGGCTCGGCGAGGCGATGCTGTCGCCGACCGTGGCCCCGCTGGTCGCGGATCTGGCGCCGGAGTCGATGGTGGGCTCGTACAACTCGGCCTTCGCCCTGGTGAAGCAGCTGGCGCTGGCGGTCGGTCCGGCGGTGGGCGGTCCGATGGGGGCGTCGCTGCACGGCCCGTACATCGTGACCTTCGTGCTCTTCTCGCTCCTCGTCACGGTCCTCGCGGTGCGGCTCGGCAAGCAGCTCACGCCGGTGCAGAACCAGCCCGCCCTGGCCGCCAAGCCGTCCCGGATCGTGGTGCGGCACGAGCCGGAGAAGGAGACCGCCGCCGCCTAGGCGCGCACCCGTCGCGTACGGGTCGCGTATCTACTCGCGGAGGGCGAATTCGCACCACACCGCTTTGCCGCCGCCGGGAGTGCGGCGGCTGCCCCAGGACGAGGCGATCGTCGCGATGATGGAGATCCCGCGACCCGCCTCGTCCTCCGTTTCCGCCCTGCGGCGGCGCGGGAGGTGGTCGTCGCCGTCGGTGACCTCGATGATCAGGCGGCGGTCCGTGCGGCGCAGCCGCAGGCGCATGGGCGGGGTGCCGTGCTGGAGGCTGTTGGCGACGAGCTCGCTGGTGGCGAGGACGCCGAGGTCGCGGAGTTCGACGGGGAAGCGCCAGGAGGAGAGGACTCCGGAGGCGAAGGCACGCGCGCGTGGGGCGGCCTCGACGCCGCCGAGGAGTTCCAGGGCGGCGTTGTGGAAGAGCTCGGCGTCGGCGCCGTCGCGGGCGGGGTGCTGGACGACGAGGACGGCGACGTCGTCGTCGTGCTCGGCGGTGACGCCGAGGGCGCGGAGGAGCCGGCCGCAGATCACCTGGGGGGTGCCGCTGGCGCCGGCGAGCGCGCGGGCGAGGGCGTCGACGCCCTCGTCGATGTCCTCGCGGCGGCGCTCGACCAGGCCGTCGGTGTAGAGGACGGCGGTGGAGCCGGGGGGCAGGGCGATGGAGCCGGAGGCGTGCAGCCAGCCGCCGGTGCCGAGCGGGGGTCCGGTGGGGTCGCCGGCCTTGCGGACGGTGCCGTCCTCGTCGCGGACGAGGATCGGGAGGTGGCCGGCGGAGGCGTAGACGAGCTTGCCCTCGTTGGGGTCGTGGACGGCGTAGACGCAGGTGGCGATCTGGCTGGCGTCGATCTCGGCGGCGAGGCCGTCGAGGAGCTGGAGGACCTCGTGCGGGGGCAGGTCCAGGCGGGCGTAGGCGCGGACGGCGGTGCGGAGCTGGCCCATGACGGCGGCGGCGCGGACGCCGCGGCCCATGACGTCGCCGATGACGAGGGCGGTGCGGCCGGCGCCGAGGGTGATGACGTCGTACCAGTCGCCGCCGACGGCGGCGTCGGCGACGCCGGGCTGGTAGGTGGCGGCGATCCGCAGGTCGTCGGGCTGTTCCAGCTCCTGCGGGAGGAGCGAGCGCTGGAGGGTGACGGCGGTCTCGCGGTGACGGCGCTCGCTGGCGCGGAGCCGCTCGGCGGCCTCGGCGTGGTCGGTGACGTCGGCGGCGTGGACGAGGACGCCGGCGCCGTCGAGGTGCGGGCTGTCGACGGGGAGGCAGGTGACGGTGTACGAGCCGCCGCTCTCGGTGCGGCGGGACTTCACGGTGCGGGGCTTGCCGCTGCGCAGGACCTGGTCGAGGAGGGGCAGCAGGCCGAGCTCCTCGGCCTCGGGGCAGGTGGCGGCGACGGTGGCGCCCGGGGTGCGGGGGCCGAAGGCGGAGGCGTACGCCTCGTTGACGTACGCGATGCGGTGCTCGGGGCCGTACACGAGGGCGACGAGACCGGGGAGGCGGCCGAGGAGGTCCCGTACGGAGAAGTCCTCCAGGGCGGGGACCTCGGTGTCCACGGTGGACTCCGCGTCGGCGGCGGTGCCCTCGGCGGGGTGCTCCGACCGGGGACCGTACTCACCGCGGGCTGCGGGCACGGAGCCTTCGGTCCCCCGGGCCGCGCGGCGCTGCGTGCCGGGGAGCCGGGCGCTCCAACGGGTGAAGTTCACGGATCTGTATGCCTCGTGGTGTCGGTGCCGTGCGGAGTCACGCTGTGCAGGTGTGAGCCCACCTATGGTCACACGTCCAGTGTGGACGAGTGCACTGACAGTGATGTCAGGAGGACGCCCCGTCGTTCCCTTCGGGGCGGGGTCCGGGGGGTGGGGGCGGGGGTGGTGCGGCCGCGAGTTCGAATTCGGCCCTGGGGTGTTCCAGGGAGCCGAGGGAGACGATCTCGCGCTTGAAGAGGCCGGAGAGGGTCCATTCGGCGAGGACGCGGGCCTTGCGGTTCGCGGTGGGCATCCGGCTGAGGTGGTAGGCGCGGTGCATGAGCCAGGCCGGGTATCCCTTGAGTTTGCGGCCGTACACGTGGGCGACGCCCTTGTGGAGGCCGAGGGAGGCGACGGAGCCCGCGTACGCGTGCGCGTACTCCTTGAGCGGGCGGCCGCGGAGGGAGGCGGCGAGGTTCTCGGCGAGGACCTTGGCCTGGCGGACGGCGTGCTGGGCGTTGGGCGCGCAGGGGGTGCCGGGTTCCTTCGCGGTGAGGTCGGGGACGGTGGCGGCGTCGCCGGCCGCCCACGCGTGGGGGGTGTCCGCGACGGTGAGGTGGGCGGTGCAGCGGATCCGGCCGCGTTCGTCGCGGGGGAGGTCGGTGGCGGCGAGGACGGGGGCGGGCTTGACCCCGGCGGTCCAGACGACGGTGCGGGTGGGCAGGCGGGTGCCGTCGCTGAGGACGGCGACGCGGTCCTCGCAGCCGTCGAGGCGGGTGTTGAGGCGGACGTCGATGTTCCGGCCGCGGAGCTCGCGGATCGCGTAGCCGCCCATCTCGTCGCCGACCTCCGGGAGGATCCGGCCGGCGGCTTCGACGAGGACCCATCTCAGGTCCTCGGGCTTGACGTTGTGGTAGTAGCGGGTGGCGTAGCGGGCCATGTCCTCCAGCTCGGCGAGGGCCTCCACGCCCGCGTACCCGCCGCCGACGAAGACGAACGTGAGGGCGGCGTCGCGGAGGGCCGGGTCGCGGGTGGAGGAGGCGATGTCGAGCTGTTCCAGGACGTGGTTGCGCAGGCCGATCGCCTCCTCGACGGTCTTGAATCCGATGCCGTGCTCGGCGAGGCCGGGGACCGGGAGGGTGCGGGAGACCGAGCCGGGGGCGAGGACGAGTTCGTCGTAGGTGAGGGCGACCGGGCCCGCGCCCTCCTCGTCGGTGGCGAGGGTGGTGAGGATCGCGGTGCGCTTGGCGTGGTCGATGGACTCGACCTCGCCGATGAGGAGGCGGCAGCGGTCCAGGACGCGGCGGAGCGGGACGACGACGTGGCGCGGCGAGAGCGAGCCGGCGGCGGCCTCGGGGAGGAACGGCTGGTACGTCATGTACGGGTCGGGGGTGACCACCACGATCTCGGCCGTGCCGCCACCGAGCTCGGCCCTGAGCTGCCGCTGGAGGCGCAGCGCGGTGTACATGCCGACGTAGCCACCGCCGACCACGAGAATGCGCGCAGGTTCGGTCACCGTCCCATGAGGCATCGCCGTCCGGGGTTTGTCCACAGGCCCGGCGAATTGTGTGACCGGAGGGGTGCGGAGGCGCGGGGTGGCGCGCGCGAGGCGTCCGCGTGCAACGGCGCAGGTCACGGCGGGCGTGGGTGGTGAGCAGGGTGGTGCGAAACGGGCGGCTCCGGCGCCTTGCTCCGATCGGGGGGCGCACCATCCGGAGCTGCCCCTTCTGAATTGACCCGGACTCAACTATGTTCGTAGTTCGTCGGGGTGTCGGGTCGGCGTGCGCGCGGACCGCTTGCGCACATCGGCCGGGAGCCCCGTATCAGGGCGGGGAGTCTCCGGGGGGAGACATCATGAGCGGGGGAACGCTTATGCAGATTCAGGATTCTCGTTGGCAGTCCGTCGTCGGCGCCGAGCGCGACGACAGGGTTGCGGGGGCCGTGGCCTCCGTGCCGGCGGCCGGTGGCGCGCTGACCGGCGGCACCGTCGCGGGCGCGGGCACGGTCGTGAACGGCGCGGCCGCCGGTGGCCGCGCGGCGCCGCTGCGGGTGGACGCGCAGCGCAATCTGGAGCACGTGCTCCGCGCGGCGCGCGAGGTCTTCGGCGAACTCGGTTACGGGGCGCCGATGGAGGACGTGGCGCGGCGGGCCCGCGTGGGCGTGGGCACGGTGTACCGGCGCTTCCCCAGCAAGGACGTGCTGGTGCGGCGGATAGCCGAGGAGGAGACCGCGCGGCTGACCGAGCAGGCGCGGGCCGCCCTTGGCCAGGAGGACGAGCCGTGGTCGGCGCTCTCGCGCTTCCTGCGGACGTCGGTGGCCTCGGGTGCCGGGCGGCTGCTGCCGCCGCAGGTGCTGCGGGTCGGCGCGGACGAGCCGGTGCCGCCGGTGGACGACACCGAGGGCGGGGCCCGGGTGCCGTACCAGCGGGGGCTCGGCGAGCAGGCCGACGCGCGCGTGGTGGCGCCCCGGGCGGTTCCGTCGGGCGAGCGGGACGACGCCGGCGCGGCGGAGCTCCTGGAGGTCGTCGGCCGGCTGGTCGACCGGGCCCGTGAGGCGGGTGAGCTGCGGACGGACGTGACCGTGGCCGACGTCCTGCTGGTCATCGCCACCTCGGCCCCGGCGCTGCCGGACGCGGCCCAGCAGGCTGCGGCCTCGGCCCGGCTCCTGGACATCCTCCTGGAGGGTCTGCGCTCGCGGTAGCGGCCGGCCGGCCGCCGGTCTCGCCTGCCGGTCCGCCGGGCCTCTGGGCCGGGCGGACCAAGGAGCATGACACGAACGCGTGAGCGGTTACGCCGGGATGCGGGAAGTCGCCCCGGACGGGTGGTATGTGGACGCGGCGCTTCGGCATGCCCGCGTCGTGTGGCACTCTTGCCCGGTGTTCGGGTCTGCGCAGGCGTACGGGGGCTTCCGCGATGAGCGGTGACGGTCGGGACGATCCGCTGAACGGCGGCGGCGCCACGGAGACCCCGGGCCCGGCGGCCGGGCACGTACCGAGCCAGGGAGGCCCCGGCGGCTCCCCTGGAGCACCGCACGGCCCGGGCGAACCGAGCGTGCCGCAGCAGCGCGAGGCGTCCTCCGCGGGCGCCGCACCCGTCGCCGTACCCGCGCCCGTCGGCCCGTCCGGCGGGGACCTGACGGATGACGACGGCGAGGGCGAGGGCGAGGGCGTGCTGCCGCCGCCCCGGGAGCTCGCGCCGTCCGACGCCGATCTGATCCGGCGCATGCGGGACGGCGACGACTCCGCGTACGAGGAGCTGTTCCGCCGCCACTCGGAGGCCGTACGCCGCTACGCCAGGACCTGCTGCCGGGACGCGCACACCGCCGACGACCTCACCGCCGAGGTCTTCGCCCGCACCCTCCAGGCCGTGCGCGGCGGCGCCGGGCCCGAACAGGCCGTCCGCGCCTACCTGATGACCACCGTCCGGCGGGTCGGCGCCGCCTGGGCCAAGACCCAGAAGCGCGAGCACCTCGTCGAGGACTTCGCCGTCTTCGCCGCCGACGCCGCCCGCTCCTCCGAGGTCTCCGACCAGACGGTGTCTTTCGGAGCGGGCATGGACCTCGGCGCCGAGGTCCGGGCCATGCAGGAGGCCGAACAGTCGCTGGCCATGCAGGCGTTCCGCTCGCTGCCCGAGCGCTGGCAGGCCGTCCTGTGGCACACCACCGTCGAGGAGGAGTCGCCCAGCGAGGTCGCCCCCCTCTTCGGGCTCACCGCCAACGCCACCGCCGTGCTCGCCAGCCGCGCCCGCGAGGGCCTCAAGCAGGCCTACCTGCAGGCGCACGTCAGCCAGGCGCTCACGGCCGGCGGCGACTGCGCGCAGTACGCCGACCGGCTCGGCGCCTACGCGCGCGGCGGGCTGCGGATGCGGGCCGAGCGCGGCCTGCGCAAGCACCTCGACGAGTGCGCCAAGTGCCGGGTCGCCGCCGGCGAACTCGCCCACGTCAACGCCGGGATCCCGGCGCTCCTCCCGGTCGCGGTCATCGGCTGGTTCGCCGCCGGGTACTCCCTCAAGGCCGCCGGCATCGTCGCCGGAGGCGCGGTGGGCGCGGCCGGCGCGGGCGCCGCGGCGGCCGCCACCGGCGGGACGACGTCCGGCGCCGCCTCCGGCGGGGCCGCCGCCGAGGGGCTCGGCGCGCCCGCGAAGGCCGGGATCGCCGCCGCCGCGGCGGTCGCCGCCGCGGCCGGGCTCGTCTGGGCGATGACCGGCGACCCGCAGCCCGTCGCCGCGCCGAAGCCGCTGCCGACGACCGCCGCCCCCACGACTCCGGCCCCTCCCCCGCCGCCGAAGCCCGCGCCCAAGCCCGAGCCCGTGGTTCCTCCCGCGCCGAAGCCGAAGCCGGTCGTGACGACGCCCCCGCCGGCGCCCGAGCCCGTCGTGAAGCCGAAGCCCAAGCCGAAGCCGGTGGTGAAGCCGGTGGTCAAGCCCTCGCCGACCCCGACGCCGAAGCCGACGCCCCCGCCGCCCAGCCCCACGACGCCGACCCCCACCCCGCCGCCGACGACGCCTCCCCCGCCGCCCCCGCCCGCCTTCTACCAGGTCGACGAGCTGGAGTACGAGGCCTTCGGCGACGGCAGCAAGCCCGAGGTCGTCCAGGAGGGCGGCACCTGGATGTGGACGCGCAACGGCATGTCGATCAGCGACAGCACCTACGCGTACGGCGTCAGCGTCCACGCCCCGTCCTCGCTGCTCATCCGCCTCAACCGGCAGTGCACCGGCTACGACGCGATGGTCGGCGTCGACGACCTCAGCGCCCCGCTCGGCCCCGGCGGCGTCCGCTTCTCCGTCTACGGGGACGGGGAGCGGCTCTGGCGCTCCCCCGTGCTCCGGCCGGGCGACCCGGCGCTCCCGGTCCACGTCGACATCGCCGGCCGCTCCACGATGCGGCTCGTGGTGGAGGAGCACACGCCCTTCGGGCGGGCCGCCGTCGCCGACTGGGCGGAGTCCCGGATCAGCTGCTCCTGACCGGGCCCCCGGCACCGGCGGCGTACGGTTCGAGCAGGGCCAGTACGGCCTCGGGGCCGAGGTCCGCGCCGGCCGCGCGGGCGGCGGCGAGTCCTTCCTCGCCGAGCGCGGTCCGGCAGGCGGCGGCGATCTCCTCGGCCTCGCGCCGTTCGGGCACCGAGCGGGGGACGTCCTGCCGCCAGGTGCCGACGGCGGCGGCCACACGCGCGCACCGGGCGGCGTCGCCGGCCCGGTGCAGGGCGTAGACGAGCCCCTCGCCGAGGCTGATCACGATGATGTCCGCGCAGTGGCCGGTGAGGGCGGCGCGCAGGACCTCGGCGGCGGTGGTGACGGCCGCCGCGCCCGCGCCCTCCTGGGCCTCGATGCGGGCGACGAAGCCGTCCAGGGCGATGGTGAAGTGCGGCGGCGGGGTGCCGCCGCGGACATGGGCGCCGGCCGAGGAGATCGCGGCACGCGCGCGTGCGGGGTCGTTCCGGTCGAGGGCGAGGACCGCGCGCATGAAGTCCACGTAGGCGAGGGCGTCCTGGAGCCGCAGCCGCTCGGACTCCCGGGCGGCCTCTTCGAGGCCGCGCTCGGCGGCGGCCGAGTCGCCGTCGCGGTAGGCCAGTTCGGCGAGCCGGGCGACGAGGAACGGGGCCTCGGCGTGGGCGCCGACCTCGCGGGCGAGCGCCAGGGCCTCCTCGTACGCCTGCCTGGCCTCCTCGCGGCGGCCCCGCATCATGTTGGCCTCGGCGGCGGCGGAGGCGACCTGGGCGCCCATCCAGCGGTCGCCGACCTTGCGGGTGAGGACGCGGAGTTCGGCGAGGTCCTCGTCGACGCCCTGCATGCCGCCGGGCATGTCCACGATCATGTGGGTGCGGAACATCAGGCTCACCCCGACCTCCCAGTCGCCGCCGTACCGACGGCAGACCTCGACGCCGGTGTCGAGGAGGGCGCGGACCGTCGCCGGCTCCTCGGTGAGGTACGCGGTGAACGGCCAGAGCAGGCCGGGGAAGCGGGCGGACTCGGGGCCGGGGTCCTCGCCGAAGGCGTCCCGGACGCGGCGGACCAGCGCGAGCGCCTCCGCGTCCTCGCGGAGGTCGCCGGTGTACATGTGCTCGTCCTCCATGCCGAGGAAGAACGACAGCATCCGCAGGTGCATGCGCGGCCAGTGGCGGGGGTCGGCCCGGTCGTCCGGGTCCTCCCCGAGGGCGAGGGCGCGCCGGGTCCAGGCCAGGCCCTCCGGGCGGTAGTTGCGCAGCCACCAGAACCAGCCCATGGCGAAGACCAGCCGGAGTCCGGCGGCCTCGTCGGGGGTCGCGAGGAGGGTGCGGTGGAGGGCGGCCCTGATGTTGTCGAGGTCCCGCTCGATCCGGTCGATCCAGGGCAGCTGCTCACCGGAGCGCAGCTTCGGCTCGGCCTCCTCCGCGAGGGCCGTGAAGTGCGCGGTGTGGGCGGCCTCGGCGGCGGCGAGCAGCTCCGGGGTCTCGGCGGCGCGCTCGGCGGCGTACTCGTGGATGGTCTCCAGGAGGCGGTAGCGCATGGCGCCGTCGTCGGTGGGTGCGGCGACGACGAGGGACTTGTCGACCAGGGCGCCGAGGGTGGTGAGGGTGGTGGTCCCCGGGGCGGGGTCGTCGACGGCCTCGGCCGCGGGGAGGTCCCAGCCTCCGGTGAGGACGGAGACCCGGCGGAGCAGGGCGCGCTCGGCCGGGTCGAGGAGGTCCCAGGACCAGTCGACGACCGCGCGGAGGGTCTGTTGCCGGGGCAGCAGGGTGCGGGCGCCGGAGCTGAGGAGCCGGAAGCGGTCGTCGAGCCGGTCCGCGATCTGGCGCGGGGTGAGCAGCCGCAGCCGTGCGGCGGCCAGTTCGATGGCGAGGGGCAGGCCGTCGAGGCGGCGGCAGATCTCCGCGACGGCCTCGGCGGCGCCCGCCTCGCGCGCGTGGTCCCGGTCGAAGGCGGGGTGGACGGCCCGGGCCCGCTCGGCGAAGAGCCGGTGCGCGGGGGCGGGCGGCAGGGGCTCGACCGGGCGGACGGTCTCGCCGGGGACGCCGAGCGGTTCGCGGCTGGTGGCGAGGATCCGCAGGTCAGGGCAGTGCGCGAGGAGCGTCTCGGTGAGGGCCGCGGCGGCGTCGACGACGTGCTCGCAGTTGTCGAGGACGAGGAGGAGGCCGGGGCGGCGGGCGAGGTGCTCGACGAGGTGGGCGGTGGGGTCGTCCTGGAGCGCGGTGCCGTCGCGCGTGATCAGGTTGATCTCGCGGAGGCGGAGCGCGGAGAGGACGGCGCCGGGCAGCGCGCCCGGGTCGTCGAGCGGCGCGAGCTCCGCGATCCACGCGTCGGGCCCGGCGGCCCGCCGGGCGACCTCCTCGGCGAGCCGCGTCTTCCCGGAGCCGCCGGGCCCGGTGAGCGTGACGAGCCGGAACCGCCCGAGGTCGTCCCGGAGCGCCGCGAGCTCGGGCTCGCGCCCGACGAAGGAGGTGAGCCGGGGCCGGATGTTGCCGTGCGCGGCGGGCGGTGACTGGGGGGCGGGTCCGGGGCCCGGGCCGGGGCCGGGGTAAGCGGCGGGGCCGGGGTAAGCGGCGGGGCGCGGGGGCTCTGTGGGTGCGGTGGGGGCGGTGTGGGTGGCGGGGGCCGTGGGGGTGGCGGGGGCCGTGGAGACGGTGGGTTCGGCGGGGGCCGGGTGCCCGGGGTGCTCCGGGGTGAGGAGTTCGCGGTGGAGGGCGGTCAGTTCCGGGCCCGGGTCGGTGCCGAGGGCGTCCGCGAGGATGCGGCGGGCCGACTCGTACGCGGCGAGCGCGTCCGCGTGGCGGCCCTCGGCGCGCAGGGCACGGACGAGCTGGGCGTGGAAGCCCTCGTCGTACGGGTGCGCGGCGGTGAGTCCGGACAGTTCCGGTACCAGTCCGTCGACGGCGCCGCGCCGCAGGTCGGCCTCGACGCGCCGGCGCAGGGCGGCAAGGCGCTGCGCCTCGGGGCGGATGCCCGCCGGTCCCCGCAGGTCGGCGAGGGCGGGCCCGCGGAAGAGCCCCAGGGCTTCCCTGAGGAGCGCGGCGGCCGACTCGGGGTCGCCCGCGTCGAGCCGGGCGCCGGCCTCCGCGGCGCGGCGCTCGAACACGTACAGGTCGATGTCCTCGGGGCCGGCGACGAGACGGTACCCGGGTCCGGGCGTGGCGGCGACGGCCTCCCGGCCGAGGACCCGGCGCAGCCGGCCGACGAGCGCCTGGAGCGCGGCGGGCGCGTCGAGCGGCGGCTCGTCCCCGTACACGTCGTCGACGAGCTCCCCGACCGGGACGGCCCGTCCGGCGCGCAGCGCGAGCGCGGCGAGCAGCGCGCGCAGCCGGGCACCACCCAGGGGCAGGGGGGTGCCGTCGGGGCCGAGGACCTCGGTGGTGCCGAGGAGGAGATACCGCACCGGCCCATTCTTGCCGCAGCGCACGGCGGGCGCCTCGGGGTTTCCCCGGGCGGGTCCCGGAGCCCTGAGGCGGTCAGAACGCGGCGGTGTCCAGGGTGAAGCCGAGGGGCGCGGGGAGCGGGACGTCGGTCCCCAGCTTGTGGATGGACTTGTGGGTGTAGTCGTCGCCGTCGGGCTCGGAACAGACGACGGCCTCGTGGGCCTCGCGGTCGATCATCAGATAGACGGGGATGCCGGCGCGGGCGTAGGCGCGGATCTTCAGCACGCGGTCGCGGCTCGCGGTGGACGGGGAGGCGACCTCGGCGACGAGGAGGACGGGGTCGGGGGCGTGCCACTCCTGCGGGGCGTCGAAGGAATCGCGGGGCGCGATCACAAGGTCCGGAACGACACGCACCGTGCCGTTAACCCCGGGGAGGGAGAGACCGATGCCCGTGGAATTCCGCAGGCCCTTGTCCGTCCGATGAGCGATGACCTGCTCGACCAGTTCGGTCACGATCTTCTCGTGAGGACCCTTCGCCGGAGGCACCACGTAGATCTCCCCTTCGATCAGCTCCACACGCCAGCCCTTGGGGGCCTGCGCACTGAACAGCTCGAAGGTCTCCTCGACGGTCGCGCCTTCGCGGTCGTCCGGTGCCCCGGACACGGTGTCCTCCGGAACGGGCAGCGGCATGGCCATGCTCGACCTCCTTCGCTCGGTGCGACGCTCCCAGCTTAGGACGGGCGTCGGGACCGGGTCAGGAACACGTTCACTCGAACGGGCGTGCTGTGACGTTTCACCGCGCCGGCAGCGACCGGGACGCCGGGATCAGGGGCCCCTGGACGGCGCGGGGCGCGCGCGGGGTGGCCGTGTCGGTCCAGCAGGAGCCGCGGCGGGCAAGGAGGCGGCGGAGCCAGAGTTCGGTGGAGACGAGGTCGGCGAGGCCGTCGAGGGGGACCCGCGCGCCGTCGGCGGCGGCGCGCAGCGCCTCGCGGACCGTGCCGGCCTCGATGAGCCCCGCGTCGGCGAGGAGGGGTGCCTCGAAGAGGGCCAGGAGGGTCGGGAGGGCGGCGCGCAGGCCCGCGCGCGCGGTGCCGGCGGGGACCGCGGGGTACGGGGCGCCCCAGCCCGGCGGCAGGTCGCGGATCCCGGTGTCGGCGAGGACCGTGCGCAGGACGCCGGCGCGGGCGTCGGGCTGGACGCGGAGCGCTTCGGGGAGGTCGCGGCAGGCGCGGACGACCTGGTTGTCGAGGAACGGCGCGTGCAGCCGCTGGCCGCGGATCTCGGCTGCCTGTTCCAGGACCCGGTGGTCGGCCGCCGCGCGCGCGAGGGCGGCACGCGCGCGTGCCTCGCCCGGACGCTGCACGGTCGGCGGCAGGGTGGCCGCCCGGTTGAGGCGCGCGGACACCTCGGCGAGCGCCTCGCCCGTCAGCCAGCGGGCCGCGGGACCCGGCCGGGACCAGGCGAGCGCGGAGAGCGAGGCGGCCAGCGGGCCATGGGTGTCGGCGGGGTCGCGGTTGGCGTCGAGGACGTGCCGGGCGGCGGTCTCCAGACCGGCCCGGTAGGGCGTACGGGCGAGCCTGCGCGCCGCGCGGTACACGGTGACCGGCACCAGGAAGGCGCCCGCCGACGGACCGCTCGCCTTGGCGAGGGCCGTCACCGGACGCACCAGGGAGCGGCGCCGGCGGTCCATCAGCAGGTCGGCGAGGCGCGCCGGGTGGGCGTCCAGGACCTGCCGGGCGCCGAGCCCGGTGAAGTGGTCGGCGCTGCCTCCGGCGAGGCGCCTGCGGTGCCGTTCGGCGGTGACGAGCGCGGGCCCCGGCTCGTCGGTGAGCGGTCCGTCGAGGGCTGCGTACGGGAGGGCCTCCTCGCCCGCCGCGACGACCACGTGGCGCAGCCGGGGGTCGGCCGCCAGCTCGCGGGCCCGCTCCAGTTCGGCCGTCCTGCCCGGGCCCGCCTTGGCCGCCAGGTCGTTGAAGGTGACCGCGAGCAGCCGCTCCCCCGCGTCCGCGCCGTGTCCGAGGATCGTGCCGGGTACCCCGGGCAGTCCCGCGGCGAGCAGGGCGAGGGTGGCGGAGGCGCTGCCGCCGGACAGGTCCGCGCCGATGCCGGGCACCGGGCCGGCGCCGCGGGCCGCCCGCCGGTCCGCGGGCCCCATCCCGGGGACCGGTCCGGGATCCGGCAGGGGCGCCTCGGGGGCGTGCCGGGGGGCAGTGAGCCGGGCCCGTACGGACTCCACCAGCGCGTCCCTGACCGCCTCGACGGCCTGCCGGGGCTCGGCCTGCGGCGCGGCGACGGCGAGCGAGGCCACCGTCTCGTACCCGGCGATCTCGCGGGAGCCCTCGCGCAGGATCAGCGCGTGGCCCGGCGGGACGCGGCGGACGCCCTCGTACGGGGTCGAGTCGCGCAGCGCCTCCGGGGACTCGGGGCAGGCGAGCAGGGCGGCGAGGTGGCCGATGTCGAGCTGGGCCTCCACGAGGTCGGCGAGCGGCAGGGCGGCGGTGGCGTAGGCGGTGCCGCCCTCCCAGGGGGTGTGGAAGACGGGCCGGGCGCCCGCGAGGTCGCCGGTGACCGTGACCCGGCGGCCGGCCTTGACGACGGCGGTGTAGCTGCCGGGCCAGGCCGTCAGGTGGCGCAGGGCGCCACCGCGCGCGGTGACGAGGCCGCGGCGGAGTTCGTCGTCGCCGGCGGCGCAGCAGCCGAGGACGGCGAGCCGGGTGCCGTCGTCGAGGGAGACCACCCGGACCTCGTCGGGGCGCCAGTCGCCGACCGCCCACAGCGGGTCGGGGTCTCCCCACAGGAGCTGTGCGCCCACCGGCTGCACCGTGCGCCCCCCGACGTGCCCGCCGCTCTCGGCGTAGGGGCGCGCCTGGGGCGGGATCTGGGGGTCGTACGCGCCGGGCGCGCCGTACGCACCGCGGGCGCCGTCGCTCGCTCCGGCGCGCGCCCCGGCCGGCGTGGCGTACCCCGCGGCGACACTGCTCCAGCCCACCAGCCATCGCATCGGCGCCTCCACGTCCGTTTCGGTGGGGCCATGCTGCCATGACAACGGCGCACGGGGCGGGGTCCGGGCGCACGCGCCCGAAAGCCGAATGCGCCCCTGGCATGCGCCAGTTGACCACCGGGGGAACGCGGGGTGGCGCGGGGCGCGGGGCTCCGGAGGCGGGCGGCGGCGAGCGCGCGGCGCGAAGGGTCCCGGAGGAAGGGAGGAGCCCGCCGCGGGGAGGGAGGGGGTCCGCCGTGGGGAACCGGACGGTCGCATCGGGGGCCGGACTCGGCGAAATCGGCCGATTCTCGTCCCTGTAAAGAAGTTTGACCTGTCGTCAGGCGCAGAAGGGATCACGGAAACGGCGGCCCGGCGTCTCGCCGCCCGCCCGTCCGCACCCTCGCCGGCGGATCGGCTCCCGGCAGTCCGGGAGGCGACCCGCCCCCCGGCGCCGTCCGCCGCCCGCGGGGAATGGGGCGGCGGTGTCCCCCAGCCCACCGGTGCGGGAACCGGAACATCAGGTGTTCCGTCTCCCGGCCGGACGGGCCGACCCACGCAGGACTCATCGAAGCGGCACCGCCCCCGGGCGGCGAGAGCGCACGGCCGGGCGCACGGCGCCACGGGCGGAGCACGGAGCGGCCGGCGGCCGCTTCCGGTCGGCTGGTCACACAACAATCTCGCCATACGGAACTCTGCCCCTTAACGGTGGGGATGCGGCGAACTACGCTGTGTTTACGAATGCCGCCTGCCTATGCCCGGCGTCGCGGCGGCCGTCTGGATGTCGAGGGGTGGCGTCATGTCCAGGGAGCAACGCGGGCCGAACGAGAAGCTCGGCGCCGTTCTCGCCCTCGCGGGAATCAGCAACGCCGGCCTCGCCCGGCGCGTCAACGACCTCGGTGCGCAGCGTGGACTGACCCTTCGCTATGACAAGACCTCGGTGGCCCGCTGGGTCTCCAAGGGGATGGTGCCGCAGGGCGCCGCGCCGCACCTGATCGCCGCCGCGATCGGCCAGAAGCTGGGCCGGCCCGTGCCGCTGCACGAGATCGGGCTCGCGGACGCCGACCCGGCGCCCGAGGTGGGACTCGCCTTCCCCCGGGACGTCGGGGAGGCGGTCCGCGCCGCCACCGACCTCTACCGGCTGGATCTCGCCGGCCGGCGGGCCGGCGGGGGCGGGATCTGGCAGTCGCTGGCCGGCTCGTTCTCGGTCAGCGCCTACGCGACCCCGGCCTCCCGCTGGCTGATCACCCCCGCCGACCCGTCGGTGGAGCGGAAGGCGGGCCGGCGCGGCGCCGGCGGCGGGAGCGGACACGGACCCGCCGATTCCGGGGAGCACGTGCGCGTGGGGCACAGCGACGTCGCCAAGCTCCGCGAGGCTGCGGAGGACGCGCGCAAGTGGGACTCCAAATACGGGGGCGGCGACTGGCGGTCCTCGATGGTGCCCGAGTGCTTAAGGGTGGACGCGGCGCCGCTGCTGCTCGGCTCGTACTCGGACGAGGTCGGCAGGGCGCTCTTCGGCGCGACCTCCGAACTGACCCGGCTGGCCGGGTGGATGGCCTTCGACACCGGGCAGCAGGAGGCCGCCCAGCGGTACTACATCCAGGCGCTGCGGCTCGCCCGGGCCGCCGCCGACGTGCCGCTCGGCGGGTACGTCCTCGCCTCGATGTCGCTCCAGGCCACCTACCGGGGCTTCGCCGACGAGGGCGTCGACCTCGCCCAGGCGGCGCTGGAGCGGAACCGGGGGCTCGCCACCGCCCGCACCATGTCCTTCTTCCGCCTCGTCGAGGCCCGCGCGCACGCCAAGGCCGGCGACGGGCCCGCGGCGGCGGCGGCGCTGAAGTCCGCCGAGGGGTGGCTGGAGCGCTCCCGGGACGGCGACGCCGACCCGACGTGGCTGGGCTTCTACTCGTACGACCGGTTCTGCGCGGACGCCGCCGAGTGCTACCGGGACCTCAGGATGCCGCGCGAGGTGCGGCGCTTCACCGAGCAGGCGCTGTCCCGGCCGACGGAGGAGTTCGTCCGCTCGCACGGGCTGCGGCTCGTCGTCTCGGCCGTCGCCGAGCTGGAGTCCGGCAACCTCGACGCGGCCTGCGCGGCGGGCACGCGCGCGGTGGAGGTGGCCGGCCGGATCTCCTCGGCGCGGACCACGGAGTACGTACGGGACCTGCTCCACCGCCTGGAGCCGTACGGGCACGAGCCGAGGGTCATGGAGCTGCGGGAACGGGCCAGGCCGCTGCTGGTCGCCCCGGCGTGACGGAGCGCGCGGGGGCGCGCGCGAAAGCGTGACGCGCATCCCACGACGTGGGCGTTTAGCGGGATTGTCAGTGGGCCAGTGCACTATCAGGGGTGGGAGGTGGCGCTGGTGTTTGACTGTGACGTGCTGGTGATCGGCGGCGGGATCGTCGGTCTGTCGACGGCGTACGCGCTGCAGCGCGCCGCTCCCGGCACCCGCGTCGCCGTCCTGGAGAAGGAGGACGGCCCCGCGCGCCACCAGACCGGGCGCAACAGCGGGGTCATCCACAGCGGGCTCTACTACCGGCCCGGGTCCCTGAAGGCGCGGTTCGCCGTCGAGGGCGCGGCCGAGATGGTCAAGTTCTGCGCGGAATGGGACATTCCGCACCAGGTGACCGGCAAGCTCGTCGTCGCCACCGAGCGCGAGGAGCTGCCCCGGCTGCACGCGCTGGTCCAGCGCGGGCGGGAGAACGGCATCCCGGTGCGCGAGCTCGGGCCCTCGCAGATCACCGAGTACGAGCCCCGGGTGCGGGGGCTCGCCGCGATCCACGTCGGCACGACCGGCATCGTCGACTACAAGGCGGTCGCGCGGCGGCTCGCCGAGTCCTCCGGCGCGGAGATCCTCTACGGCGCGGAGGTCACCGCGATCGACCGGCGCCCGTGGGGCGTCGCCGTGCGCACCGCCGACCAGCGGATCCTGCGCGGCAAGGTCCTGGTGAACTGCGCGGGGCTGCACTGCGACCGGATCGCGCGGCTCGCCGGGGACGACCCGGGCATGCGGATCGTCCCCTTCCGGGGCGAGTACTACGAACTGGCCGACCCCTCGCTCGTGCGGGGCCTGGTCTATCCCGTACCGGACCCCGCCTTCCCGTTCCTCGGGGTGCACCTCACGCGGGGCATCGACGGCAGCGTCCACGTCGGGCCGAACGCGGTGCCGGCGCTCGCCCGCGAGGGGTACGACTGGGGGGTCGTCCGGCCCGGCGAGCTCGGCGGCACGCTCGCGTGGCCCGGCTCCTGGAGCATCGCGCGCCGCCACTGGCGGTACGGCGCGGGCGAACTGCGCCGCTCCCTGTCCAAGCGGGCCTTCACCGAGTCGGTGCGGCGGCTGCTGCCGGGTGTGGACGAGTCCGACCTGCGGCCCACGGCGGCGGGGGTGCGGGCGCAGGCGGTGCTGCGGGACGGGACGCTGGTGGACGACTTCCTGATCCGCGAGGGTGTGCGCACGGTGCACGTCCTCAACGCGCCCTCGCCCGCGGCGACCGCGTCCCTCCCCATCGGCCGGGAAATAGCCCACCGCACGCTGAAGCTGCTGTAACCAGCCGCTCCTGTCGGCCGGCCTCCCGCCAGGACGACACCGTCGCCGCAGCCCCCCGTGTGGGCGAAGCCCGCGGTGGCGCGGGCGCGGGTCGTACCATGGGCCGCATTGTGTCTGAGCAGCGTGAGAACCACAGCGAGTCCGTCGCCCGCAGGGGCAGTCGTATGTTCGCGCCCGGAGAGGGCCCCAGCCCCGACCCCGCCGGCGCACACTTCGAGCGCCGGATCCGGAGCTTCCAGCCGCGCCGCAGCCGGGTGACGGCCGGCCAGGCCGAGGCGATGCTGAAGCGGTGGCCCGACTGGGGTCTGGACATCGACGGCAAGCGGGTGCTCGACCTCCACGAGATGTTCGGCGGACTGCCCGTCGTCCTGGAGATCGGCTTCGGGATGGGCGAGGCGACCGCGCAGATGGCCGCCGCCGACCCCGGCACCGGCATCCTCGCCGTGGACGTGCACACCCCGGGCCAGGGAAATCTGCTCGGCCTCGCCGACCGCAACGGCCTCACCAACGTCCGCGTCGCCAACGGCGACGCGATCATCCTGCTGCGCGAGATGCTCGACCCCGCCGCCCTCGACGGCTGCCGCGTCTACTTCCCGGACCCGTGGCCGAAGAAGCGGCACCACAAGCGCCGGCTGATCCAGCCCGAGTTCCTGACGCTGCTCGCGACCCGGCTGAAGCCCGGCGGGGTCCTGCACTGCGCGACGGACTGGGAGCCGTACGCGGAGCAGATGCTGGAGGTGCTCTCCGCGCACCCGGACTTCGAGAACACCGCCCCCGACGGCGGTTACGCGCCGCGCCCCGGCTTCCGGCCGCTCACCCGCTTCGAGGGCCAGGGCCTGGACAAGGGCCACGTCGTGCACGACCTGCTCTTCCGCCGGAAGTAGGAGAGCCCCCTCTCCCAACTCCGTCGCCCGTGTCGGTGGCGGTCGCTAGGGTCGAAGCGTGTCGTCACCCCTGCCGCCGTCCCCACCCCCGTCCACGCCCCCGTCCACCCCGCCCTCCACACCGCCCGAGTCCTCCTCGCCACCGGCGACCGGTCTCCTGCCCGCGCAGGCCGGGGCTCCGGCGGTCGAGAGCGACGTCCACGGCCACGTCCCCGTCCGCGAGGGGGACGAGCCGTCGTTCGCCGTGGCCGCCGACCGGCGCCAGTGGCGGTACCGGCCGCGGCGGGCCTTCTGGCGGAGCCGGATCGTCCGGGCCGTCGCCCTCATCACGCTGCTCGCGCTCTGCGCCCTGGTGATCCTGGCGCTGGTGCGCGAGCAGACCGGCACCGAGGGCTTCCTCGTCGGCCTGGGACTCGCGGTGTTCCCCGTACCGCTGCTCATGGCGGCGTTCCGCTGGCTCGACCGGGTCGAGCCGGGGCCGTGGAAGAACCTGCTGTTCGCCTTCGCGTGGGGCGCGTTCGCCGCCGCCCTGGTCGCGATCCTCGCGAACTCCTTCGCCGTCCGCTGGATCGCCACGGCGACCGCCGATCCGCGCTCGGCCGACGACCTGGGCGCCACCGTGATCGCCCCGGTGGTGGAGGAGTCCGCGAAGGCCGCCGCGATCCTGCTGCTCTTCCTCTTCCGGCGGCGGGACTTCCGGAGCCTGGTCGACGGGGTGGTGATCGCCGGTTTCACCGCGACCGGCTTCGCGTTCACCGAGAACATCCTCTACCTCGGCACCGCCTTCGGCGAGGACCAGGACCTCGGCGACGGCGGCATCGGCGCCGTCACCGCCGGCACCTTCTTCGTCCGGGTCGTGATGTCGCCGTTCGCGCACCCGCTCTTCACCGTGCTCACCGGCATCGGCTTCGGCCTGGCCGCGCTCGCCCCGCGCGGCAAGGTGCGCCGACCGCGCAAGGTGCTGCTGCCGCTCGCGGGGCTGCTGCTCGCGATGGGCGTCCACGCCCTGTGGAACGGCTCGGCGACCTTCGGCGGCCCGCTGGCCTTCTACGCGGTCTACGGCGTCTTCATGGTCCCGGCCTTCGGGCTGCTGACCTGGCTCGCCGTGTGGAGCCGGCAGAAGGAGCTGCGGACGATAGCCGGGGTGCTCCCGGCGTACGCGGCGGCCGGCTGGCTCTCCCCTGAGGAGCCGCTGGCGCTCTCCTCGATGCGGGCCCGCCGCACCGCGCGCGCGGTGGCGTCCCGTACGTACGGCAAGGCGGGCGCGCGGGCGGTCGGCGAGTACGAGTCCTTCGCGACGACCCTCGCCTTCCTGCGCGAGCGGGCCCGCCGGGGCACGGTCCCGGTGCCGGACTTCGCGGCCCGCGAGCAGGAGCTGCTGCACCACCTGTGGGCGCGCCGGACGACGGCCGCGCCGGCGCTCTCGTACGCGGCGCGGGCCACCGGCCGGGTGTGGGTGCCGCCGCAGTACCTCGACTACGGCGGCTACAACCCCTACAAGGGTTAGCCCTCGGGCGTCTCGGAGGCGGCCGTCAGGCGGGCCAGTTCCGCGTCGGTCAGCTTGAGGCCGGCGACCGCCACGAGCGCGGGGACCTGCTCGACCGTGCGGGCCGAGGCGATCGGCGCGGTGACGGTGGGGCGGGAGGCGAGCCAGGCGAGGGCGACGGTCGCGGGCTCGGCGCCGTGGGCCTCGGCGACCTCGTCGAGCGCGGCGAGCACGGCCCGGCCGCGAGCGGTCTCGGCGTGGGCGGAGGCGCCGCGGGCGCGGACGCTCTCGACGGTCCGGCCCGGCCGGTACTTGCCGGTGAGGAAGCCGGCGGCGAGACCGTAGTACGGGACGGCGGCGAGGCCGGTCTCGGCGGCGGTGTCGAGGAGCGGGCCCTCGTACTTCTCGCGGGCGACGAGGTTGTACTCGGGCTGGAGCGCCACGTACCGGGTGAGCCCCTCGGCCTCGGCGAAGTCGAGGGAGGCGCGCAGCCGCTCGGCGGAGATGTTGGAGGCGGCGACGGCCCGCACCTTGCCGTCCTTCACGAGCTGGTCGAGGGCGGTGACGATCTCCTCCACCGGCACGGACTCGTCGTCGAAGTGCGTGTAGTAGAGGTCGATGTGGTCGGTGCCGAGGCGGCGCAGGGACTCCTCCGCGCCGGCCTTGATGGTGGTGGCGGCCAGGCCCTTGAGGCGGGAGTGGTGGCCGACCTTGGTGGCGACGACGATGTCGGAGCGGTTGCCGCGGGCGGCCATCCAGCGGCCGATGATGGTCTCGGACTCCCCGCCCTCGTTGCCCTCGACCCACTCGGAGTAGACGTCGGCGGTGTCCAGGAAGTTGCCGCCCGCGGCGGCGTAGGCGTCGAGGACGGCGAAGGAGCGCTCCTCGTCGGCGCTCCACCCGAAGACGTTGCCGCCGAGGGCGAGCGGGAAGACGTTCAGGTCGGAGGTGCCCAGCGGGCGCAGGGGTGAGGACATGACGTACTCAACCCCCTGCGCCGCCGGGCGTATTCCGGTCGAGGAGCCTGAACCCCGGCCGGAACGCTCACGCGTCGGGGTCAGACCGACAGGCCCTTGGAGCGCAGCCACTCCGCCGGGTCGATGCCCGAACCGTCGGGGGTGTGAACCTCCATGTGGAGGTGGGGACCCGTGACGTTGCCGGTGGCGCCGACGCGGCCGATGGTCTCGCCGGTGGTGACGGTCTGGCCGGCGGCCACGGTCATCGAGGAGAGGTGGCAGTACCAGACCTCGGTGCCGTCCTCCAGCTCCAGGACGATCCGGTAGCCGTACGAGCCGGACCAGCCGGCCGACTTGATGGTGCCGCCGTGCACCGCCTTGAGCGGGGTGCCGGTGGGGGCGGCGAAGTCGAGGCCGGTGTGGTAGCCGGAGGACCACATCGAGCCGGACTGCATGTAGGTGGAGGTGAGCGTGTAGGAGGAGAGCGGCATGGAGTAGCTGGCGGCCAGCTGGGCGAGCCGCTCGGCCTCCGCCTTCTCGGCGGCGATGCGCTCGGCCTCGGCCTTCTCCGCGGCGAGCCGCTCCGCCTCCGCCTTGGCCTTCTCGGCGGCGATGCGGTCGGCCTCGGCCTTCGCGGCGGCCTCGGCCTGGGCCTGGGCGTCGGCGGCGGCCTTCTCCGCGGCGGCCTTCTCGGCGGCGAGCTTCTCGGCGTCGAGGGCGGCCTGCTGCTGCTGTTCGGCCTGCTGGAGGATGCGGGCGCGCAGGGCCTCGCCGGCGTCGGCGGTGGTGGCGGTGCGCTCTTCGGCCTCGGTGCCGGCGGTGGTGTCGGCCGGGGCGGTGTACGTGACCGAGGTGAGCGGCTTCGCGGCGACGCCGCCGGCCGGGGCCGGCGCGGACTCGCGGACCGGGGCGGTCTTCTCCTCCTCGCCGCCGGGCAGGAGGTCGCCGACGCCGGGAAGGTCGTGGGCGTCCGGCAGGCCCAGGTCGGGCAGGTCGGGGAGGGAGATGGCGACGGGGGCCTTCTCCTGCGCGGTGGCGAGGCCGCCCGCGCCGACGGCGGCGATGACGCCGACGCCCAGGACGGTGGAGGAGCGGGCGAAGTTGGACCGCTGCTTCACGACCCGGTGCCGGCCGCCGGAGCGGCTCTCGGCGCGCAGGGAGCCCTCGGTCGGGTTCCACTCGCCGGGGGCGGGGGTGAAGGAGGCCGTCTCGTACGCGCCGGGCGCGAAGCCGTCCGGGTCGTCCGCGCCGACGGCACCCGGGCCGCCGAAGGGTTCGAAGGGGGCTTCGGGTACGGGGGTGTTGGACGCCACGGAGGCGCGCTCCTTTCCTTCCTTCTCGCCTACCGGGTTAGCTGACGGGTTCGGAGCAGGAAGGTCTCCTACGGGCTCTTCGCACGGGGGAGGTGCGAGGGGCCCGATTCACCCCAAGGGTTGGTTCCCCGGTTCCCTTACGGGATTCGGCACGTGCGCACGGAGCCGTCTCTTGCGACGGCTGGGACGACCGCGCTGCGTTATCGAACGTTAATAGACACGGCACTCCTATTCCAAGCCGTTCCCCTTGATCATTCATTGAATTGGCAGGGAATCGCCCGAGTTGAGCGCCCTTCAGTGAGGCCTTGCCAAACCCTTGAAATCTGACGTTGTGTCAATTGTTATCTCTGAGGCACCTGCTGACCACGGACGGTGACACGCGGGTCAGCGGGGCGCCGGTCCCGGCGGCACCACCGGCATCGTCCGCCGCCGCTCCGGCGCGCCCGCCGCCGGCCGGGTCACCGCGAGCAGCGCCATGTCGTCCGTCGAGCGCCCGCCGGTGTGCCGCCGCACGTCGTCCACGAGCGCGTCGAGGAGCTCTTCGGGCCCCGGGAAGACCGCCCCCGCGAGCCGCGCCGCCGGATCGTAGAAGACCCCCTGCGCGTCCCGCGCCTCCGACAGCCCGTCCGTGTGGAACAGCAGCGTCGTGCCCGGCGGGTACGGCCACTCGTCGGCCCGGTCCGGCCCCACCGCCAGCTCCCCCATCCCGAGCGGCAGCGCCGCCTCGGCCGGCTCCAGCGGCTCCAGGCGCCCGTCCCCGTACAGCAGCAGCGGCGGCGGATGCCCCCGGTTCACGATCCGTACGACCCCGCCCTCGCGCGGGATCTCGGCGAGCACCGCCGTGGTGAACCCCTCGAAGGCGTCGAGGCCCTCGCGCCGCGTCCCCTCCCGGGTCAGCGCCCGTTCGAGCCGCGCCGCCACCCCCTCCAGGGCCGCCTCCTGCTCGGCCGCCTCCCGGAAGGCGCCGATCACCACGGCCACCGCCTCCACCGCGTCCATCCCCTTGCCCCGCACGTCCCCGACCACGAGCCGCACCCCGTGCGGGGTGTCCTGCACGGCGAAGAGGTCGCCGCCGATGAACGCGTCCGCCTGCGCCGCCTCGTACCGCGCCGCGCACTGGAGCCCCGCGATCCGCTCCGCCGGCATCGGCAGCACCGCCCGCTGCGCCGCCTCCGCGATCACCCGCGCCGACGCCAGCCGCTCGCCGCTGCGCCGCACCACCAGGTTGATCACCATCGCCAGCGCGGAGACGGTCACCACGGTGAGGGTCTCGGTGAGCGAGGGCACGTCGGAGAGCGTGTCGTTGTACGCGTGCAGCCCGACCGAGGCGAGGATCGCGGCGAGCCCGGTCAGCAGGGTCGTGAGCCGGGAGAAGAACGGCGCGGCGACCAGCGGCGCGGCGGAGAAGAGCGGCGCCGCCGTGTACGAGGGCGGGGTGGACAGGTCGAAGGCCACCCCGCCGACGATGATCAGCGGCGGCAGCGCCCGCAGGAACCTCCGGGTCGCCCCGAAGGCGACGGGCGGCCGCGCCTCGCCCCCGTAGGGGCCCCGGGGCGCACCGGTCCCGGCGATACGGCCGCCGGGCTCCTCGCCCCGAGGGTGCGCCACCTGAGAACTCCTGACCGGTCGGGGCCCGCCACCGGGCCGTGCGGGCCGGGGCCGGGACCCGCGGCCGCACACCCCTCAAGCCTCCCCGCCCCGCCGCCGCGCGGCGACCGGCGGGGGTCCGACCGGCGTACCCCGAGACGCCCCCCTAGGGCTTCCCCTGTCCCTCCGTCCGCAGCCGGCCGCCCCTCCCGAGCAGGCCGACCGCCGCCGCGCACCCCAGGCCGACCGCGCACAGGGCCAGCCAGGGGACCGCCGTCCACCCCGTGACGTCGAGCAGCACGCCCGTACCGAGGTTCCCGAGGGTGATGCCGACCCCGCACACGGTGTTGTAGAGCCCGTAGTGGGTGGCCACCCAGCGGCCCCGGGAGAGGGCGACGACGGTGTCCATCTCGTACGGGTAGAGCACCGCGTTCGCCACCGCGAGGACCGCCGCGCACAGCAGCAGCGCGGGCACGCCCCGGCCGAGCAGCGCCGGCAGCAGGAAGGCGCCGCCCATCAGGGCGAGTCCGAGGACGAGGCTCCGCTCGCGGGTGAGCCGGGCCGCGCACCAGGCGGTGATCCGCAGCTGCCCGGCGAGCGCGACGAGCGCGGAGACCACGAAGAGCGCGGTCGTCACGCCCGGGCCGCTCGCCGCGAGCGGCAGCGCCAGGTAGACCTGGAAGGAGAGGACGTACGAGCCGGTCATGGCGAGCGAGAAGAGCCAGAAGGTCCGGTTCCCGAGGACGGTGCGGAACTGCCCCCGGGTCCCGTCCTCGGCCCCGCCCTCCGCGCCGTCCCCGGGGACCGGCCGGCCGCCGCCCGCCGAGACCGGCAGGTGGCGCAGCTGCACCAGGGTCAGGCCCAGGAAGAGCACCGCCGCGACCAGGCACGTCAGCCGGAACGACACCCCGGTGAGCACCACCCCGACGAGCGGGCCGAGCAGGATGCCTGCCTGGTAGTAGGCGTTGAACAGCGCGAACGCCTCGACCCTGCGCTCCTCCCCCGCCTCCGCCGCCAGGCAGGCCCGGACGGCCGGGTTGAAGAGCGCGCCCGCGAGGCCGGTGGCGAGCGAGGCGGCGATGAGGAAGGGCAGCGACTGCGCGAAGGCGAGCGCACCGAAGCCGACGGTCCGCAGCGCGCACCCGGCGACGATGAGCGGCTTGAAGCCGAGCCGGTCGGCGAGCGCCCCGCCGACCAGGAACATGCCCTGCTGGGAGAGGTTCCGGACGCCGAGGACGAGTCCGACCGCCCAGGCCGCCAGACCGAGCCCGTCGGCCAGGTGGGCGGCCAGGTAGGGCATCAGCATGTAGAAGCCGAGGTTGATGGTGAGCTGGTTGAGGAAGAGCAGCCGGACCGCCGGGTCGAAGCCGCGGCTCCGCTTCCAGATCCCGCCGCGGGGAGCGGTGGGGGCGGGGGTGCCGGTCGTGGCGCTCATCGGGCGGCCGCCTTCCGGTCCAGGACCCTGCGGGTCCAGCCCTCGATCCCCTCCGGGCCCTCATAGGGCGCGGGTTCGTCCCGTACGGGTCCGTCGAGGAGGCCGTGGGCCGCGCAGTAGGCGTCGTTGAAGACGGTGTCGAAGTAGCGCTGCGGGCCGTCGGGGAAGACGGCGGCGATCCGGGTGCCGCGCGGGCGGGTACGGGCCAGCCAGCCCGCCACGAGCGCGACCGCGCCGACGCTCCAGCCGCCGGTGGCGTACTGGCGGGCGGCGAGCCGGCGGGCCGAGCGGACCGCTTCCGCCGGGGCGATCCAGTGGATCTCGTCGAAGGCCGCGTGGTCGACG
This sequence comes from Streptomyces sp. NPDC007863, assembly GCF_040633895.1. Lineage (NCBI taxonomy): Bacteria > Bacillati > Actinomycetota > Actinomycetes > Kitasatosporales > Streptomycetaceae > Streptomyces > Streptomyces sp. NPDC007863. Next base: position 293,206 of record NZ_JBEYEI010000008.1, on the reverse strand, counting down.
TTGGCGGGGTGGATCGAGGAGCCGAGCCCCCGCATCAGCCGTTCCCCGGCGGGCAGGCCGAAGACGGTGGAGCGGATCGAGTCGACGCCGACGAGCTCCAGGGCGGGGCTGCTGGTGGCGCGCAGCGCGCGGGCGATGCCGGCGGAGTGGCCGCCGGTGCCGACGGCGCAGACGAGCACGTCGATCCGGTCGAGCTGCCCGGAGAGTTCGGCGGCGAGGCCGGCGTAGGCGGCGGGGTTGTCGGGGTTCCCGTACTGGTCGGGCCACCAGGCGCCGTCGAGGACGGCGAGGAGTTCGGCGACCCGGTCCTTGCGGGCCTGCTGCCAGCCGCCCCGCGGACGGGGCTCGGTGACGACGTGCACGGTGGCGCCGTGGGCGACGAGCATCCGCTCGACGATCGGCTCCAGTCCGGGGTCGGTGACGACGTGCACGGGGTGGCCGTGGAGGACTCCGGCGAGGGCGAGCCCGAGACCGAGGGTGCCGGAGGTCGACTCGACGATGGGGGCGCCGGGCCGCAGATCGCCCCGGCGGCGGGCCTCCTCGACCATGTGGAGCGCCGGGCGGTCCTTGATGCCGCCGGCGTTGAAGCCTTCGAGCTTGGCCCAGTAGCCGTCGTCCGTCCACAGGACGGGGGTGTTGCCGACGGTGGGGTGCGCGGGGGAGAACAGGGGAGCGTGCGGAGGCATGGCTGTGTCCTCGGAAGTGGGTGGTGCTCCGGGTGGTGCTTCGGAAGGAAGAGCGCCGGGCCGTCGCGGGCGGCGACGGGGCGGTCTCAGTTCCGGTCCACTCCGAGGGAGATGAGCAGCAGCCCGGGCTCGGGGCAGGGCCCGGCCCGGGTGCGGACGTGCCGGAGCTCCGCCGCGGGCGGCAGCGGGGTGGCGTGTCCGACGGTGACGACCGCGCCGGGCCCCGGCGGGTCGAGCTGCGGGACGGCGGCCGTCTGAGCGGGCGGCGGCAGCTCGGCGGAGTGCCCCTCGCCGTCCTGCCCGCAGCCGTGCGGCACGGCGCCGTGGGCGGGGCCGACGACGGCGACGGCCGGGCCGGTCGCCGGGTGCCCCGGCAGGGCGGGCCCGGCGGTCCCGGGGACGCCGTGGCAGAGCCCCGCGAAGAGCGCGAGGAGCGCGAGGAGCAGCAGGAGGACGGGCGCCCGTCCTCCTGCTGCTCCTCGCCGGTCCTTCACGGTCTCGTCACACATGGCGGTCACGACGTTACGTTCCGCGTTCGCGCCCGCGCAAAGAGGCGGGGCACGGAGCGGTACGGTTTCGGCCGCCGTTTACTTCGGACGCCGGGGACGCGCGGGCCTCACAGATTCCGCTCGGCCCAGACCGTCAGGGCGTCCCGCACCAGGACGGCGGTGCCCTCGCCGTGCTTGTCGTAGTTCTTGGTGAACCTCGGATCGTCCACGTACATCTGGCCGAGCCCGATCAGGTACTCCTTCGTCGGCGCGGTGGTGACCGACAGCCACTCGTACTGCCTCAGGGCCAGCGCCTGCACCTCCTCGCCGTCCGCCGCGAGTCCGGCCGCGGCGGCCGCGCCGAAGTCGCGGGCGATGGCCGCCTGCGTCTCCATGAACTCCTTCTTCTCCGCCTCGCCCAGCGAGCGCCACCAGCGGTCGCCCCGCTCGTAGGCGTCGCGGCCCCACCGTTCGGTGACCTCCGCCTCGTACCGCGTGTGATCGAAGCCGTCGAAGACTTCCTCGGCCATGAGCCGTTCTCCTCTCTCGGTCTTGTGGAGAGTGGTCCGCACGGCCTCGATCTGCCGCCCGATGCGCTCGCGCTCCTGCTGAAGGAGGGCCAGATGCGTGCGCAGGGCGGCCGAGGTGTCCCGCTGGCCTTCGAGGACCTCGGCGATCGCGGGCAGCGAGAGCCCGAGCTCGCGCAGCAGCAGGATCCGCTGCAGCCGGACGAGCGCCGCCTCGTCGTAGTACCGGTAACCGTTCGCGCCGATCCGGCTCGGCTCCAGCAGCCCCAGCTCGCCGTAGTGGCGGAGCGTGCGGCTGGTGGTGCCGGCCTTTCTGGCGACCTCCTGGATCGACCACTCCATGCCGAAAACGGTAGAACTTGACGTTGCGTAAAGGTCAAGCCGCAGAGGAAGTATCCGGGAACGCCGAAGGCCCGGATCGATTGGATACGATCCGGGCCTTCGGGCTACTGAGTAGCGGGGACAGGATTTGAACCTGCGACCTCTGGGTTATGAGCCCAGCGAGCTACCGAGCTGCTCCACCCCGCGTCGGTGAATATGACTCTACGGCATGGACGCCCGAATCCGAAATCCGATATCCAGGCAGCCGGTCCGGGCACCCCTGCCGTCTGCCGACAGACAGCCGGCAGACGGCCCGACAGGCCGCCGGTCACCGGCCTGTCAGCAGCCGCAGTCCTCGGCGTCGACCGGGGCCGTCAGCGGGTCGGCGGCCTTCTGCGCCGCCCCCTCCCAGGTCTCGTACGCGAAGCCCTCGCGCACCCAGTACTCGAAGCCGCCGAGCATCTCCTTCACCTGGAAGCCCAGCTCGGCGAGGGCGAGCGCGGCGCGCGTGGCGCCGTTGCAGCCGGGGCCCCAGCAGTAGGTGACGACCGGGACGTCCTTGTCGAGGAGCCGCTCCGCCTGCTCGGGGATGAGCGCGGTGGGGAGGTGGACGGCACCGACGACGTGCCCCTGGTCCCAGGAGGCGGTCGAGCGGGTGTCGATCAGCACGAAGCCGGGGTCGGCGCCGGTCTCGCGGGAGTCGGCCAGGACGGAGGCCACGTCCGAGACGTCCGCGTGGAAGGCGAGGCTGGCGGAGAAGTAGGCGGCCGCGGCGGCGGGGGAGGCCGGCGGGGTGCGCAGTACGGGGTTGAGGGGCTTGACCTGGTTGTCCGTCGTCGTCATGGTGATCAATCTACGGATGATGATCATCGCGCTGAAGTGGCATTCCACGGGGGCCGACGGCTTCGCCCGGGGAAACCCGGGCGATCGCATGCGTACGGCGTGGATCTCACGGGCCGAGACGTCGGCGGGTCACATCCGGTGATTCTGATCCGTCATGGGGACATGACGGGACGCGAAGGGGGACACGGGCGGATGGACGAGACGACGCCGGAGCGCGCGGCCGAAGACACGCCGGACGGCACGACCGGGACCAGGGCCGGGGCCTGGACCGGCACCGGGGCCGGTGACGCGGGCGCCGCCGAGGCGCTGGCGCGGCGGTTCGACGCCGACCGCGGCCATCTGCGGGCGGTCGCCTACCGCATGCTCGGCTCGCTCAGCGAGGCCGAGGACGCGGTCCAGGAGACCTGGTTCAAGCTCAGCCGCACCGACGTGAGCGGGGTCGCCAACCTCACCGGCTGGCTGACCACGGTCATCGGCCGCGTCTGCCTGGACATGCTGCGTTCGCGCGGCACCCGGCGCGAGGACCCCCTCGACACGTACGTGCCGGACCCGATCGTGCACGTCCCCGGCGCCGGCGACCCGGAACACACGGCCGAGCTCACCGAGTCCGTCGGCCTCGCCCTCCTCGTCGTCCTGGAGACGCTGTCGCCCGCCGAGCGGCTCGCCTTCGTGCTGCACGACATGTTCGCCGTCTCCTTCGACGAGATCGCGCGGATCGTGGACCGTACGCCGGCGGCGACCCGGCAGCTGGCGAGCCGGGCGCGGCGGCGCGTCCAGGACGCCGACCCGGGCCCCGGCCCCGACGCGCGCCGCCAGCGGGAGATCGCCGACGCCTTCCTCGCCGCCTCCCAGGGCGGCGACTTCGAGGGCCTGCTCGCCGTCCTCGACCCGGACGCGGTGCTGCGCGCCGACGGCGGCCCGCTCCTCGCCGGCGCCTCCAAGGTGGTGCGCGGCGCCGAGGAGATCGTCCGCCAGGCCCTCCTGTACGCGAGCTTCCGCAACGCGGCGCTGCCGCTCGTCGTCAACGGCGCCCCGGCCGTCCTCGGGGTCGTCGACGGCAAGCCGGCCTCGCTCCTCGCCTTCACCATCGTCGGGGACCGCATCGTCCGGATGCAGGTCCTGGCCGACCCGGAGCGCCTCGCGGCCCTGGACATCCCGGCGGAGGCACTGGCCCGCGCCGTGTACCCGGACTGACCCCGGCGGGCCGTACCGTCGGCCCCATGAACAGCCACGAACCGCGGAGCGGCGACCCGGCGGGCCCGGACCACCCGGCCCGCCGGGGCCTCCGGGACCACCGGGACCACCGGGACCACTGGCAGTCCACGTACACCGCCCACCCCGGCATGTACGGGGACGAGCCCTCCGCCCCGGCCCGGTACGCCGCCGGGCTCTTCCGGGAGGCGGGCGCCCTGGACGTCCTGGAGCTGGGCGCCGGGCACGGCCGGGACGCCCTCCACTTCGCCCGTACGGGATTCTCCGTACGGGCCACGGACTTCAGCGCCGCCGGCCTGGCCCAGCTGAGGGCGGCGGCCGAGGAGCGCGGACTCGGGGACCGGATCGCGACCGCGGTCCAGGACGTGCGCGAGCCGCTGGCCGCCGCCGACGGCACCGCGGACGCGGTCTTCGCCCACATGCTGATGTGCATGGCCCTGTCGACGGCCGAGATCCGGACGCTGACCGCCGAGGTGCACCGGGTGCTGCGCCCCGGCGGCCGGTTCGTCTTCACCGTCCGGCACACCGGGGACGCCCACTACGGGACGGGCCGCGACCTCGGCGACGACATCCACGAGCACGGCGGCTTCGCCGTGCACTTCTTCTCCCGCGAGCTGGTCGAGGACCTGGCCGCCGGGGGCTGGCGGCTCGACGACGTCACCGCCTTCGAGGAGGGCGAACTCCCGCGCCGCCTCTGGCGGGTGACGATGACCCGCGTCCCGTAGACCGGCCGCTCCCCTATCCGGCCGCCGCCCGGCCGGCCTTCAGCAGGGAGGCTCCCACGGCCAGGGAGGCGGCGCCGCTGGCGAGGCCGAGGACGGCGCCGGCGGCCACGTCGCCGGGGTAGTGGACCCCGGTGTGGACGCGGGAGTAGCCGACCGCCCAGGCGAGCAGCCCCAGCGGCACCGCCGCGGGCGGCAGGACCACGCCGGCCGCGGTGGCGAAGGCGACCGCCGAGGCGGTGTGCCCGGACGGGAACGAGGCCGACTCCGGCATCGGCACGTGCCGGCCCACCACCACCCGGGCCGCCTCCCGGTCCGGGCGCGGCCGGCGGACCAGCCGCTTGCCGAGGAGGTTGGCCGTCGCCGAGGCGATCGCGATCGCGCCGAGACCCGCGGCCGCGGCGCGGCGCGGGCGCCCCGGGAAGAGGGCGAGCCCGGCGGCGACGGCGAAGGAGATCTTGGAGTGGTCGGCGGCGTGCGACAGCCGGCGCAGCCCGACGTCCAGGGCGGGCGTGGGCGTCGCGGCCACCGCCCCGTACACGGCCCCGTCCACCATCCGCAGGTCGTGCAGCACGGCCTGCGCGGTGGAGACGGCGGCCCGGGGCCGGTCCCGCAGCCGCACGGGAGGCACGGTCCGCGTGCCGCCCGCCTCCTCGAACCCGTCGCCCGCCTTGTGCCCGCCGCCCTCCTCGAACCCGTCGCCCGCCTTGTGCCCGCCGCCCTCCTCGTGCCTGCCCCCGTCCTCGTACCTGCTCGCGTCCTCGCTGCTCATGCGCCACTCCTGTAGGAGTCCTCGGACGACGCCCGAGGACGGTTGATGACCGAACTGCTCGACACCCCGGCCCGGTACGGGTCGGGGAAGGCGATCCGTACGAGCCGCCGCCAGTCCAACGGCGGGGGCGGCGGAACCACTCCCGGCCTGACCCTCGGCACCAGCACGCGCAGCGCCCGCGGCCGCAGTTCGCAGACGACCGGCGTGGGCAGGACGAGCGCCTCCCCGTCCACGGCCACCGGCAGGGTCCGCTCCGCCTTCGGCACACCCGTGTTGGTGACCCCTCCGTGGACTTCGACGCGGTGCGCGGTCAGGACGTTGAGCGCGGCGGAACGATTGCCGAGGACGGCCAGCTCGGCGGCGTGCGCGGCGCCGTCGACGCGGATGCCGATGACGCCCAGCCGCCCGCCGTCCAGCCGGGTGCGGTGCCCGGCGCCCGCGCTGAACGGATCGGGCGCGGCGTACGGGTTGTTGCTGACGAGGAGGGCCTGCTGGCCCGGCAGCCGGGTGGCGTCGGCGGTCGCGTCGAGCCGGTCGCCGAGGCCGCCCCGCAGCAGGTCGGGCAGCGCCTCGAACGCGGTCTCGGCCTTGGCGTCGCGGTACTCGGGCCGCCGCACCACGTCCGCGTACACCCCGAAGGAGACGGTGTTGACGAACGGCCGCCCGGCGACCGTGCCGAGGTCGACGCGGAGCTCCTCCCCGTCGGTGAGCGCGTCCAGGCAGGCCGCCGGATCGTTCCGGTCGAGCCCCAGGTCCATCGCGAAGTGGTTCCGCGTCCCCGCCGAGATCACGAGAAAGGGCAGGTCGTGCTCGACGGCCACCGCCGCGACGAGGGCCTGGGTGCCGTCCCCGCCGGCGACCCCGAGCAGATCGGCCCCGTCGGCGACGGCCTTCCGGGCGAGCGCCGTGACGTCGACGGGCTCGGCCGGATCGAGCACCACGACCCGCGCCCCGAGCCGCTCCGCCTTGCGGACGAGCCCGAACCGCTCGACCTTCCCGCCCCCGGACTTCGGATTCATGATCAGCACAGGATGCCGGGGCCGCTCGGCGGCCACGGCGGGCGCGGGCGCGTCGGCCGCCTCACCCGGCCTGCGCAGCGCCGCCCGCGCACACCCCAGCGCCACCGCCCACAGCCCGAGCGCGGCCAGCGCGAACAGCCACAACCCCCCGACCACGTACAGCACGAGCACGCCCACCGGCGCCCCCACCGCCACCACACCCCCCGCGACCCGCAGGGCCCCCCGGTGCGCGACGAACCACCACAGCCCCACGGCCCCGGCGACCAGCCCCACGACCCCGCTCAGCAGCACGTAGAGCCCGCCACCGCCCAACGCCGACAGCAGCACGAACACCGCACCCGCGGCCGCCCCCAACGCCCACCGGGCCAACTCCCGGGCACCCCCCGCCCCGGCCCCGCCGCCCCACCACCGCGCATCCCCGTCCACGACCCCACCTCCACCTTCCAAGCCTCCCCCACCCTCCCCCGAACCACCCCACGACAGCAGCCGTTCGAAGGAAGATCACCCCGTCTCCCGCCTCCCGCAGGCAGGCCGGAGGCGTCAGCCGTGCGCCCGGACCGTCAGATACGGATCGCGCCGCAGCACCTCGCGGCTGCCGAGCAGCACGCCGACGGCGAGCCCCGTCGCGGGCAGGAGCAGCAGGGCGAGCGCCTCGTACGGTCCGGGAAGGGCGTCCGTGAGGGCGATGGGCAGCCCCAGGACGCCGCTGAGCGGCCCGGCGGCCAGCACCGAGCAGAGCACCCCGGCGCCCACGCCGGCCATCCCGGCCGCGCCCCCTGACAGGAGCGCCTCGCCGAGCAGGATCCGCCGCACCTCGCCGCGCCCCACGCCGAGGACCCGCAGCACGGCGAACTGCCCGAGCCGCGCCCGCGCGCTGTCCGCGGCCCGTACGGCTCCGAGGACGGCCGCCGCGACCACCAGCACCGGCACCCCGAACCGCATCCCGAGCGCGGCGAACCCGAACAGGCCGGGCAGTTGGCGGACCCGGTCGGAGACGGGGGCGGCGGCGAAGCCCTGCTCCTGGAGCGCCCGGGTCACGGCCGCCACCCGGTTCTGGTGCGCGACCACGACGACGGCGGACTCGGCGCCCTCCCGGTCGCGGAACGCCTCCGTCTCCTGCCCGGCGCGGGCCGCCGCGAGCCGGGCGGCGGTCGGCTCGGCGAGGTAGGCGACGTCCCGCCCGTCGCTCTGCCAGGAGGGGTCGTACAGCGCGACGACCCGCAGCCGGACGACGTCCGTCGTCCCCGAGGAGACCCCGGTGGCGCGGGTGTGGCCGAAGGCGACGGTCCGCCCGAGCAGCGGACGGAAGTCGGTGCCCTGCGCGCGGGCGGGCAGCACCACGTCCCCGGCGCCGAGCGCGCCGGGGATCCGGCCGGCGACGACGGGCAGGTCGTCGGCCGGGGTGAGCGTACGGCTGCCCAGGTCGTACGTGCCGTCCTCCGCCGCGTACAGCGTGGCGGGGTGGTCGGCGACGACCCGCTCGACGCCGGGCACCCGCGCGGCCTCCCGCAGCGCCGGCGTGGTCAACGGCCGTACGGAGGCGTCCTCTTCGAAGGAGGACAGTTCGATCTGGGTCAGCCCGCCGGACCCCAGCACGTCCCGCTCGACCGCCCCGGCGGCGCCGCCCGCGACCCCTGCGCAGAGCCCGACGGCGGCCGTGAGCAGGGCGAGCGTGGGCAGCGAGCGGCGCAGCGACCGCCCGTCCCGCCACCAGGTGTACAGGCTCCACCGGCTCACACCAGCCCCCCTTCGCGGACGGCGGCGAGGACCCCGTCCTCCAGCACGTACCGCCGGTCGCAGGCCGCCGCGACGACCGGGTCGTGGGTGACGAGCAGGACGGCGGAACCCTGGGCCGCGCAGGACCGCAACGCGCCCATGACCCCCTCGGCGTTCGCGGGGTCGAGCCCAGAGGTCGGCTCGTCGGCGAGGACGAGCAGGGGCCTCTTCACCGCCGCCCTGGCCACGGCGACCCGCTGCCGCTGGCCCCCGGAAAGCTCCTCCACGCGCGCGTGGGCCAGCCGTTCCATCCCCAGCTCGCGCAGCAGGCTCCGGGCCTCCTCCTCGTGCCGGGCGAACCGGGGCCCGAAGGCGGCGGCGACGTTCTCCCAGGTGTCGAGGAACGGCAGCAGCCCGAGGTCCTGGAGCACGATCCCGATCGACCGCAGCCGCATCAGGTCCCGCTCGGCCGCCGACAGCCCGGCCACCTCCGTACCACCGACGCGCAGCGTCCCGCCGGACGGGGCGAGGACCAGCCCGAGCAGCGCGACCAGCGTGCTCTTCCCGGAGCCCGACGACCCCTCGACGGCCACCGTCTCCCCCGCCTCCAGACGGAGATCGGCGCGCGCGAGCCCCGCGCCGGAGGCATAGCGGAAGGACAGCCCGTCGGCCTCGACGACGGGTGGGGCGGAACGGTTCACAGGACGTCCTCGGGGCTGGGGTCGCGGTCGGGACGGTCCCGACCGCCGGGTGCCGTCAGGCGAGAAGGAGGTACGCGGCCAGGGTGGCGTCCGCGGCAGCGGTACCGCCCGCGGCCTCGGCGTACAGATCGGGGTAGCGGGCGTCCCGGTGCCGCGCGAGCAGGGCGGGCAGCTCGTCCCAGAACGCCTGAGGGACCGTCACCCCGGCGGCGAGCGCGGCCCGCACCGCGTCCGAGGCCGCCACCAGGTCCCCGTTCCGCAGCGCCCGCCGGGCGAGTCCGACGAGGTCGGTGCCGTCGACCAGCTCCGCCGCCCGCTCCGTACAGCCGGCCTCGCCGAGCACGGCGGCGACGCCGGCCAGGTCGGGATCCCCGGCCGGCAGGTCCACGACCGTCGGCCGGCACCCCAGCCCGAACTCGGCACGGGCGCTCATCGCCCCGTACCAGCTCCGCCGGTTGGCCGGGGTGAGCCGCCCCGGCACCGCCAGCGCGGCCGCCTCCTCGGCCCCCTTCTCGGCCTGCGGACCGCACTCCAGCGACAGCCGATGACACGTCATGGCGAGCAGCACCCGGTCCGCCGGATCGAGCCCGTCCTCCGTCCCGAGCCTCCGCAGCCCCTCCACCAGCCACCCCGGCGCCTCCCCCGGCCGGCCGCCGGCGGCAAGGGCGCGGGCGGCGTCGTAGGTGGCGCTGAGCGTGCCCATCTGGGCGGGCGTCCTGGCGACGAGCCCGTCCGCCCCGACCCGGGCGGCCGGCGGGGGCAGTGCCGCCGCGGCCTCCGGCGCGTCCCCGCTGAGGGCCCGCCGGACGAGCCAGCGCGTCTGCGGATCGGGGTCGCTCAGCGCGGGCCGCAGGCACGCGCGCGTGGAGCGGTCCGACCGCCCGCCGAGGAGCGTCAGCGCGGCCCGCTGGACGGCTTCGAGTCCGGCGCAGTCGTCCGGCGCGCGGGACCCGGTCTCCCGCAGGACCCGGGTCGGCGTGGCCTCGACGCCCGCGGCCCGCAGCGCCTCCACCGCGTAGAGGGCGGGCGCGGGCTGGTCGCCGCGGGCGACATCGGCGGCGAGCCGTGCCACGGCCGCCCGCGGCACGTCCCGGCCCCGTCCCAGGCAGTCGAGGACCCGCAGGAAGGCGGCACGGGTCATCAGCGACGTCGGAGCGTCGTCGCCCCGGTCGGGCGCGCGGAGATAGGCGACCGCCTCGCGCTCCGCCTCCCGCCGGATCCCCGCCCGGTCGACCACGCCGCCGGCGGCCCGCCGGTCGCCGTCCGTCGCGAGACACACGTAGTACGCCCGCCAGGCGGCGGTGTCCACGGCGTCCCGGCGGACGACCTCGACGAGCGCGTCCCCGCGCACCGGCGGCACGGCGCCGCCGACGGCGGCTTCCAGCCGCCCGTACGCGGTCGGGTACAGGGCGGGCGTCCGCCCGACCTCGTCCCGCCCGGCCCGCACCAGGTCGTTGGCCCCTCGCAGGGCCCCGAGCTGCACCCCGAGCCCGCTCCCCGCCGCCCCCGGCCGCGGCACCTCGCCCCCGCCACCGAACAGAACCACGCCGAGCACCGAGGCCCCCACGACGGCCGCGACCCCACCGGCCCACCGCATGTGCCCCTGCTGCCGCATGAGCCCCGTCTGCCGCGTAAGCCCCACTCGCCGCATGAGCCCCACTCGCCGCATCCGGCTCGCCCGACGCAACGGCTCAGTCGTTCGCGCAGGCCGAGGCGAACGCCTTGACCCCGGACTTGAAGATGCTGCCGTCCGAGCAGGTCGTGATGCTGGTGTTGAGGGAACCGCCCGGATCCGCGATCCCGCTGATGTCCGCGATCCAGGAGTTCTGGTTCGTCCAGGTGACCTGCCGGGTGTTCTCGCTCACGGGCGTACCGCTGGGACTCAGCGAGAGGGTGGCCTGAACGCCGTTGGCCTTGACGGTCGCCACGTTGGTGATCTTGCTGACCGTGTACCGGGCGGACCCCTTCAGGGCCTTCGTGGAGGTCTTGAAGGAGCACTTGTCGGCGTAGACGTTGCAGTGCCAGGCGTTCACCTCGACCCGCGCACCCGTGCTCGGCAGCGCGGCCGAGGCGCTGTCGGAGACGGCCGAGGTGGGTACGGTCGCGGCGGCCACGAGCAACCCGGCCACCCCGACGACCTGCAGCGTCCTCATCATCTGTCTCTCCCCTGTGTCCGCGGAACACCCGAGCCTAGAGATCGCCGCCCGCCCGGAAGGTGGCCGAAAGGGCGCGAAGAAACGTCCACGGCGCCCGCGCGTCGAGCGCGCCGACGGTCACCCGGCCGACGGGACGATCTGCCCGGCACGAAGGAGCGCCGCCCCCACCCGTGACCCGTTTCCGGCCACTGCGCTGCCCCGCTGATTCACCCGTCCGCAGCAGTCGAATAATCCGTTGACGCCCCCGGGAGGCGCCCTGTTAGCTGGTGGGGTCGTTCTGATTCGTTCTGGGCCTGTGTGCCCTGGAAAAGGGTGTTGATGTCCCGGTCCGCGCCGAGTGCGCCTCGCCGTACCGCGTAACCGTCCGTAGCCTTCGCCTCCCGTCTCTGCGGGTGGCTGCCGGACGTGTTCTCCGGTGCTCTGAACCGCCTGTCGCCGCGCCACGCCACCGATCCGTGGCGCGTGATCGGGCTGCCTTCCGACGAGGCCACTCGGCCTGCTCTTGCTGTCTCGACCGACTTCCCAGCAAGGAGCAACCGGGTGTCCAACCACACCTCCCCCACCTCCCACCACACCCTCGGCCTCGGCACCTTCGCCTGCGCGTGGTGCGGTCTGACCGTGTCCGCGTACGCCTCCGACGGCGCGCCGCGCAACCACTGCCCGTCCTGTCTGCACTCCCGGCACGTCCTCGACCACGTCGAGGGCGGGGCGAGCCACTGCGAGGGCCGGATGTCGCCGATCGCCATCGCCGTCCTGCGCACCGGTGACTGGCGGGTGATCCACCGCTGCGTGCGCTGCGACGAGCTCACCTCCAACCCGGTGTGCGTCGACGACAACCAGCTCATCCTCATGCGCATGGCGGTCCGCCCGCTGGCCCAACCGCCCTTCCCGCTCGAAGCGTTCGGAACCCTCTGACCGCCCGGAAAGGGAAGGAGCACCGCCATGCCCCGCAACAACCACAACAACCACAACAACCGCACCAGCCGTGGCCGGCGCCGCCCGCAGCGGTACAAGGACGTCCTGCACACCCAGGGCGGGCACCGGGCCAACGACTTCCGGTGCGCGTCCTGCCGGCTCGACGTGTCCCTCGTCGCCCCCGGCACCGCGCACCGCAACCACTGCCCCCACTGCCTCGCCAGCCTGCACGTCGACCGGCGGATCCCGGGCGACCGCGCCGCGGACTGCCACGGCCGGATGGAGGCCCTGGGCATGTCCGTCCGCCCGGACGGCGAGTGGCTGCTCATCCACCAGTGCGCCTCCTGCGGCGAGCTCAGCGCCAACCGCGTCGCCGGCGACGACAACCCGCTCGCCCTCGTCCGCCTCGCCCTCCGCCCCCTGGCCGACCCCCGGGCCGCCGGCCGCGCCCTGCTCACCCTGTGACCGAGAGAACCGACGGATAACCGACGCCCACGGGGTCACCCGTGCCCAAAGCGCCTACCGCCCCGGGTAAACAGAACGACGAAGCGCCCCACCCGGTCCGGACCGGGTGGGGCGCTTTGCTGGCGGTAGGCCGTGTGGGACTCGAACCCACAACCAATGGATTAAAAGTCCACTGCTCTGCCAATTGAGCTAACGGCCCGTGTGCGAGCACTCCGTGCAGCATAGCCCGACGGGCCCGGGGAACCGATCGGGTATCGGAACCCGCCGCGCCGTGCGCAGGGTCAGTGAAGGGTGCGGAAGGTGTTCCAGCCGCCCGTGCCGATGAGCTCGCGGAGGCCGTAGCGGTCGCTGGTGCGGCCGCGGCCGTAGCTGTAGTAGGCGTAGAGGCGGCCGGACGCGTCGCGGGCGACGAGGTCGCTGTCGCCGTCGGCGTCGAGGTCGCCGACGCCCTGGACGGCCGTGTAGACCTGCCAGCCGCCGCCGACCCTCACGCGCGGGGTGACGCCGCCGGACGGGGTGCCGAAGTAGGCCCACAGGACGCCGGAGCCGTCGATGCCGAGGAGGTCGCCGCGGCCGTCGCCGTCGAGGTCGCCCGCGCCGGTGATCCGCTTGTACAGCTTCCAGTTGATGCCGATCCGGACCCGGGGCGCGAGGCGGTGGTCGGCGGTGCCGGCGTAGAAGTACAGGTCGCCGGTGGTGGTCTGGCGCGCGATCAGGTCCTGGTGGCCGTCGGCGTTGACGTCGCCGGGCGGCGTGAGCACGTCGTACTGGGCCCAGCCGGCGCCGAGGGCGGTGTACGGCGACGAGGCCGTGACGACCTTGCCGCAGCCCGGCCGGTAGGCGCGCAGCTCGTTGCCGACGCGGCCGAGGACGTCGGCGCAGCTGTCTCCGTTCACGTCGCCGAAGGGCACGAGGAGGGTGCCGGCCGGGAAGGCCGCGCCGGTGGCGGTGGCGCGGGCGGAGAGCCCGCCGAGGCCGTTGCCCCGGTAGAGGGAGACGGCGCCGGACGTGTTCACGCCGAGCAGCTCGCCCTGGGCGTCGGCGCCCGCGAGGTCCCGGAAGGCGGGCCGGCTGCCGGAGACCGTGATCCGGCCGGAGGCGTACAGGTCGCGGCCCTTGCCGTCGGCGGTGAGGGCGCGCACCTCCCACGCGTACGGCCCGTTCGGCGCGGGCAGGCCCGCCGCGTTCCTCCCGTCCCAGGTGACGTCGATCCGCCCGCGGGTCTCGGTGCCCCGGAAGGTCCGCAGGGGCTCGAAGCTGTACGCGTCCACCACGTTCACCTCGTACAGGGAGGCGGGCTTCGACAGCGTCCAGGACGCCTTCCAGGTCCCGGGCATCCGCAGCCCGGTCGGGGTCGAGGCGGCGGCGGTCCTCAGGTCGGAGGCGGGGATGTCGGTCCAGACGACGTGCACCCGCTGGTCGGCGCCCCGGTAGGCGACGGCGCCGCCGAAGCGGTCGACGGTCCAGACCGTCCGCCGCGTGCCGTGGACCTCCTCGGCCGGGGTCAGGGCGAAGGGCACGGCCGCCTTCCCGCTGGAGAAGTCGATGACCCGCAGGAACGCGCTCCGCAGCTCCACGAAGTAGCCGTCGCCGAGCAGTCCGCCCCCGCGGACCCCCTCGGGCAGCGCGATGCGGACGGGAGCGGACGGGTTCTTCAGGTCGAGGATGCCGTGCTTCACGTACTGCCCGCAGGACCAGTAGAGCCAGCGGCCGGCGGCGACCTGGAGCTCGGTCAGGGGGCAGCCTGCGCCGGTCGCGACCGTGCTCAGAACCTTGCCGGTGGCCAGGTCCTCGCGGACGACGTCGCCCGTGGTGCCCGTGCCGCTGAAGAGGGTGTCCCCCCAGAGGGCCGCCGCCGCCTGCGGCCGGCGCGCGACGATCTTCTGCGCGTCCATGTCGAGGAGAAGGGTCTCGCCGCCCACGGCGAGTTCGCCCTGCCAGGTGGTGAAGCCCGTCTGGACGACGGTCCAGCGGCCGAAGGCGTCGGCGATCCAGGCGTCCCGGCCGCCTACCACGACCCGGGTGGTCTTTCCGATGTCCGGGCCGCTGGTCCTGCGGGAGACGACCGTCAGAGGGGTTTCCTGGATCCTCGGGAGCGAGACCGTCCGGCCGTCACCGGTGTCGAAGAGCGGCATCCTGTCGTCCCATTGCGCGCCTGCCTCGCCGCCTGCCCAGGCCGCCGCGGTCTGGCCGGTGTGGAGCGGGCCGACCGACAGGGAACGGCTCTGAAAACCGGGGCCCTTCGAGCCGTCCTTCTCCAGTGTGGTGAGCCGGCCCATCCCTGGCGCCAGAGACCCCACCTCGGCCGGCAGCGGCGCCACCGGGCGCAGCTTCTCCAGAGCCGGGGCGGCGCCGCCCTTGCTCGGTACGGCCCTGAGGACGGCCCAGTCGGTGGCGGACGTACCACCGACGACGGCCACGCCCGACCCGTCCGCGATCTGTGTGATCTGCTCCTGCGCCCCCGCGAGCAGCGTCTCCCGTACGCCGGCAGGGCTCACGGCGACCAGGCGGCGGGTGAGCACGCCGCCGGCGGTCGCGGACTCGGTCGTGGTCAGGAGCCAGTCGCCGACGAGCCCGATCCGGGCGCCGTTCAGACCGGCCGGCAGCGGATAGGTCGTCCCCGGGACGTCGAGGTCGGCGCGCTGCCGGATGTGGACGTTCCGGTCCGGGTCCACCCACGCGATCCGCTCGGCGGTGACGGCGACGCCCGAGAAGGACTCCGCGTACGCCCCCGTCGGCGCCGACAGCACCCGCATCCGCCCGGTGGCCAGGTCCACGAGCCCGAGGACAGAGTCACGGACCGCACCCGAGGTCCCGACGGTGAACCGGAGTACGGCCACGTCCTCCGCGCCGGCCACCAGCCGCGCCCCGTGGAGGTCGGCGCCGACGGGCCAGCCGGTGACGGGGACGGAGGCGCCGTCCGGGGCGCTCGCGGCCCGGAGGAAGTACCCGCTGGTGGCGCCGAGCGACGTACCCGCCACGTACTGCTGGAAGAGCAGCCGGTCGCCGACGAGCCCCCGGTAGGAGGCGTCGTCGGGGACGGTCAGGGCCGTCGTCGTACCGCTCTCCAGGTCCAGGACCCCGTGTTCACCGAGGTTCGGCGCCACGTACGCGTACCGGCCGCCGGTCCCAAACTGCGCGAAGGAGGCGATTCCGTCGCCCAGCGACCGGCTGGTGCCACTCGCGAAGTCCGTCCACTCGACGTCTGCCCCGGAGCCCTCGGTCCGATGCGCGTACCCACTCGCACCTGCGGCCAGCACGGTCTCCGCACGGGGCTCCGCCCGCCAGTTGGGCTCCACGTCCACCTGGTCGATCCCCACCACCGGCGCCCCGGGCGCGGCCATCGCCCCCGGCGCGAGCCCCCCACCGGTGACGGCCAGGACGGCGGCCAGCAGAGCGACACGGGTACGAGCACGACGCACGGGCGCGGATGCGGTACGAGACAAGAGGGCCCCTCCCCAGGGTCCAGCGCTGTGGCGGGCGGTGCAGGCGATCGGACACATGAGCGTCCCACGTATCCGTGTACGAGACCGGTCCGGCCCCGTGATGGTTGTACGGGAACGGACCGGCCTCTCATCGATGGCGCGGGATCGTCAGGAGAGCGTCCGGTACATCTGCCAGCCGCCGCCGATCCGCACGCGGCCGGCGAACTGGCCGGCGCCCGACCCGGCGTACCGCCACAGCACCCCGGCGGTGTCGCGGGCGACCATGTCGGCCCGGCCGTCGCCGGTGAAGTCGCCGACGCCGACGAGGGCGTTGTACGTCTGCCAACCGCCGCCGATCCGTACCCGGGCGCCGAAGTTGCCCTTGCCGGTGCCGAGGTAGCGCCAGAGCACACCGGTGGTGTCGCGGGCGACGAGGTCGCCGTGCTTGTCGCCGGTCAGGTCGCCGGTCCCCACGATCCGGTCATAGGTCTGCCAGCCGCTGCCGATCAGCGTCCGGGTCTTGAACGCGCCGCTGCCGTTGTCGGCGTACATCCACAGCTGGCCGGCCGGGGTACGGGCGAGCAGGTCGGGGCGGCCGTCGCCGGTGAGGTCGCCGGGGGAGGTGAGGACGTTGTAGATCTGCCAGCCGCCGCCGATCGTCCGGCGCGGGCCGCCGGGCACGAACGCCGTCTTGCCGCACGAGCCGTCGTGCCGGGTCAGTGTCCCGGCCGAGTCGCGGACGAGCAGGTCGGCGCAGCCGTCGCCGGAGAGGTCGCCGAAGGGCACGGTGACCGAGGAGGCTGGCCACCCGGAGCCGACGGCACCGGTGCCGAGCCCGCCGGTCCCCGTGCCGGTCCGCACGGCCAGCTGCCCGGCGGAGGTGAGGCCGAGCAGATCGCCCTTGCCGTCGCCGCTGAGGTCCCGCCAGGCGGGCTGGGGCGCGGGGGCGCCGCCGGACACCGTCAGGGAGCCGGTCAGCGAGAGGTCGGCGCCGATGCCGTCGGCGGGGCGGGCGGTGAGGGTCCAGGTGTACGCGCCGTTCCGCGCTGCCTTGCCGGAGCCGTCTTTCCCGGTCCAGCCGGCGTCGATCCGGCCGCGCGCCTCGGCGCCCGAGACGGTGTGGACGACCGTCCCGGTGGCCTTCTCCTTCACGGTGACCTTCCAGGCGCCGGTGGGCTTGGAGGTCCACCAGCGGCCGGACCAGCCGGCTCCGGAGGAGGCGAGGTTCAGCGCGGCGCCGGTGACGTCGGAGTCGATGACGTTGACGGGCGGCGCGGCGACGCCGGTGCCGACGATGCGGACCCGCTGGTCGGTGCCGGCATAGGCGACGTGTCCGCCGAAGCGGTCGACGGTCCAGCCCCAGCCGGCCCCGTGCCGTTGCCCCAGCGCGGCAGCCCCCACAAGGACGCGCGTCGGAACCGCCGACCCGGTGGCGGGCAGCCCGGCGGACAGGTCATGGAGCCGCAGCCCGGCCGTTGCGTCCTGCTGGACGAGGTAGCCGTCGCCCAGCAGGACGTTGCGGAGGTTCCGTCCGGGCACGGCCATGGTTCGTCCGGTCTGCCGGTCGTAGACGCCCGACCCCTGCTCGGGGCCCCACTCGCTGTCCTCGCACGACCAGTACACCCAGCGTCCGGCGGCCTGGAGTTCGGTCGGCAGGCAGGAGTTGGGCGTGCTGAAGGAAGCCCCGGCCGCACCGGTCGTCAGCGACTCCGAGGAAATCTTCGGGCTGCCCTTGTCGACGCTCCAGAGGGTGGCCCCCCAGACCGCGGCCAGACTGTCGCCGACGCGTCGCGTGACGGTCGCGTCGCCCGCCCCCTTGAACCGGACGACGGACGGCTCGTCACCGGGCACATCGGTGACCACCACCCCGAACCGGCCGGAGAGGTCGGTCAGCCGGTCGCCGGTCGTCGCTGCGTAGGGCCCCCAGTCCCGTTCTCCGTTGCGGTACAGGACGGTGTACCCACCGTTGAGGGTGGTGCCCCGCAGCCCGTGGGTTCCGTCGCCGCTCGCAGTGATCCGGTCGTAGAGTCGCTGCCCGGGGGGCTCGTAGCCGCTGAACTGCGTGCTGGTCATCGGGGCGTCCACGGTCGTCCTGACGGGCTGCGGTTGTCCGGCGCCCGTGGACATCCAGGTGGACCGGTAGACCCCGTGGACGTCCCCCGGGTAGAAGTGTGTGCTGTTCACGGCCGTGGTGAGGATGCCGCTGCCGAGGGAGAGACCGAAGATCTCGGCGGGCATCGGCTCGATGGTGCGAAGGCGGTGCTTGGTCACGCCTCCGTCGGCGGTCGGCGAGATCCGGAAGATGGCCCAGTCGACGTCGCCCGACGGTTCGGCGGTCTCCGCGCCGGCGACGAGCGCGTCACCCTGCGGGGTCAGGACGATCTGGGTGTACGCGCGCTGCAGCAGCGGCTTCGACAGTCCCTCGCCCGCGTCCGGCAGGTTCCACAGCTCCGTACCCCGGTACTCGTTGTTTCCGGGGTTCTGCGGATCGACGGCGAGGACCGCCCTGCCCACCGGGGCGAAGGTCGTGTTGTACCTGCCGCCGGAGCCGACCGCTCGTATCAAGGTGTGCGGAGCCGCGCGGTCCAGGATCGCCACTCCGTCCCGCAGGATCGTTCCCGCGCCGAGACGGAAGCCGCTCACGGCCCAGGGCTGTTCCGGATCCGGGCGGTCCGGAAGCTCCTTCGCCACCCCGTCGGCGATGTCCACGATCCTCCACCGGTTCCAGGTCTCCCCAGCGGATTCCTTGTAGCGGAGGACGAGGGAGGTCGCGTCCGCGTCCTCCAGCCCGCCGAGCACGGCGCCCTCGGGGAAGCCGGTGATCGGGCCGGCCGTCACCTTCCCGGTCGCGGAGTCGTACCGCAGCAGGTGGTAGGCAGTGGGCGCCTCGGCCGTGCCCGTACGGGTGAGAACGGTGTCCCCGTAGGTTCCTACGTACTCCTGCCCCAGCGGGATGACGATGTCGGCGAACACCGCGCCCGCGCCCTTCTGGAGGGTGACGTGCGGAGCGGGGGTGGCGGAGTGGACAGCGACGGTGTCGGAGCCGTCACCCCAGTATCCGGTGTCGCCGAGCGACAGCGACCGCTGGTTGTAGTCCCAGTACCCATCCACGTAGTTGAAGCGCGGCGCCTCGGGCAGGGTGACGGAGAGCGGGGTCGCCCTGCCGGTGGCGTAGTCGATCCACTGGAGGCGGGTGTCGCCCTCCTGAGCCAGCAGGTATCCGGTCTTACCGGCGTTGAGGATCGAGGTGGCGCGCGGCGAGAAGCGCGGCGCGGCCGGGAGCACGGTGGTCTGCGGCGCCGTGTCGGCGAGCGCGGGCGGTGCCACGATCCCGGCGGACGTCGCCGCCGTGACGGTCGCGAGCGCCAGGACGAGGGCGGCGCGGGCGCGCGTCCGCCGCGCGGGTGCGGTACGAGACAAGGAGGCCCCTCCGGGGGTGGTCCATGAGTACGGGGGGCGGGCTGGACGCCTGAGCGTCGCGCGCGCCCGCGTACGAGACCGCCGGAGGCCCCCGATGGTTGTACGCCGGACGCGACGAACCCCCGTGACGGTCGGTGTCACGGGGGTTCGTCGGTGTGTCAGGTCACGCGGGCTCAGCCGTTGCGCTTCCAGCGGGGCTTGTCGTCGCGGCGGCCGCCACCGAAGGAGGAGCCGGACGGGCGGTGGTCGTCGCGGCGGAAGCCACCGCCGGACGGGCGGTCGTCGCGGCGGAAGCCGCCGCCCGAGGGGCGGTCGTCGCGGCGGTCGCGGTTGAACGGACGGTCGTTGTCGCGGCGGAAGCCACCGGACGGACGGTCGTCGCGACGGAAGCCGCCACCGGAGGGACGGTCGTTGTCGCGGCGGAAGCCGCCCGACGGACGGTCGTCGCGACGCTCGAAGGAACGGCCGCCACGGTCGCCACCACGGTCATCGCGGTCGCGGAAGGACGGACGGTCGTTGTCCCGGCGGAAGCCGCCCGACGGAC